>DATNAT010000171.1:0-6118 GCA_035572355.1 Gemmatimonadaceae bacterium | reverse complement strand
AGCCAGATCCCGCGCAAGATCTCCCGCGACGGCGGGACGACCTTTCGCAGGTCCTTCATGACGTAGATGAATGCGGGAGGAGCCATGGGCGAGAAACTTAACCGCCGTAGATGGAGCCGAGGTCGGTCGCCTCGAACACGTTGACGTGGATCATCCAGCCGAACAATCGCGGATAGAATTGGCCGCCGACGGCGTCGCACGCCGTCTTGGTGTCGATCGGACTCTCGGGGCCGAACATCGGGTGTCCGCCCTTCTGCTCGGCGGTTCGTGCCGCGCTGCCGCGCTTGGGCAGGCACCAATTCACGTGCTCGTGCCAGTGCGCGATGCCAAGCGGAATGCGCGAGTTCAGGCGGTCGAGGCTCGACCCGGCGGGCGCCGTGTACATCGCTCCGGCGAGATGAAGCTTTCCGTCCGACTCGCGCTTGTAGAGGATCGACGTCGGCTTGGCGGGGTCGAAGCTGAGCGCGGCGCGGAAGGCGCGCGCGTTGTTCGTGAAGTGAAAGACGCGCTGATTCTTCACGCCGGGCAGGAACATCTTGTAGCCGTCGGCGACGGCGGCCGCCGTGTCCCTATACTTGGCGATCGCCTGTTTGAGCTCGGACGCGACGAGCAGCGCACGGGTGGAGTCGGCGTGCGTGGCCGGCCGCGACGGCGTGAGCTTCATGTGCTTCATCATGTTCGCGTCCATCGGGCCGTCCATGCCCTCGTTCATGTGAGCCATAGACGGCGACGGCGATTGGCCGCGTGCACTGCTGGGGAACGCGGCGGCCCATGCCAGTACTGCCATTGCGACGATTGTAGCGCCGTTTGCCGTCCACATACCTTTCTCCCGTGATTCTCGCCTCCCTTCCCGACCTCTCCGGCAACCCGCTCAGAGCGATCCCGTTCGTCTTCGCGGGAGGCGTGTTGACGAGTTTGACCCCGTGCATCTATCCGATGATCCCGATCACCGCGGCGATCGTCGGAGGGACGTCGGCCGCGGCGGGCACGTCACCGCGACCGAATCCGTGGCGCCCCGCGATCCTCACCTTCTCCTACGTGCTCGGCCTGGCGTTGGTGTACGCGGCGCTCGGGCTGTTCGCCGGGATGTCGGGAACGCTCTTCGGCTCGGTGAGTACCAATCCATGGCTGTACTTCGCGATGGCCAATCTGCTGCTCGTCGCGGCCCTCGCGATGCTCGACGTACTGCCGGTGCGCATACCGAACGCGATCCTGGCCCGGGCGAGCTCGGCGGGCACGGCCGGACGGGTGTCGGGGGCGTTCACGATGGGCGCGATGTCGGGCCTCGTCGCCGCGCCCTGCTCGGCGCCGGTGATGGCGGCGGTGCTGACCTGGGTCTCGACGACGAAAAGCGCCGCGCTCGGATTCGTCTATCTGTTCGTCTTCTCGCTCGGGATGTGCACGCTGCTCGTCGTCGTCGGGCTGTCGTCGGGATCGCTCGCCCGGCTGCCGCGGGCGGGGACGTGGATGGTGTGGGTCAAACGGTTCTTCGCTCTGGTGATGATCGTCGTCGCCGAGTATTACCTGGTGCAGATGGGACAACTGATCATATGAGTCCGTGGATATGCATACGATGATTCGCCGTTCCGCCGCCCTGCTCGCCGTCGCCCTGGCGGTGCCCGCCGCGGCCCGCGCTCAGGACCTCGGCATCCAGATCGGAGCGGTCGCGCCGGCCGCCGCGGTCACGACCCTCGACGGCCGGGACGCCAACCTCTCCCAATACATCGGCAAGACGCCGATGCTGATCGAGTTCTGGGCGACCTGGTGCCCCAACTGCAAGGAGCTCGAGCCGACACTGATCGAGACAGCCAAGAAGTACGGCGCCAAGGTCAAGTTCATCGGCGTCGCCGTCTCGGTGAACGAGAACCCGGCGCGCGTGAAAGCGTTCGTCGCCAAACACGGGCTGCTCGGCGATCAGTACTTCGACACCCACGGCGACGCGTCCGGCGCCTACGACGCGCCCGCCACGTCGTACGTCGTCGTGATCGACAAGGCAGGCAAGGTCGTCTACACCGGCCTTGGCGGCAAACAAGACCTCGAAGCGGCGGTCAAGAAAGTCTTATAGGGCATTCAGCCCCGACGGGCGAGCTCGCCGGCAACGGTCGTCAGGCCTGCTATGATCTCGTGGATGTCGGTCGCCCGCGTGCGCGGATTCATCATCGTCACGCGCAGCACGCGCCGCCCGTCGAGGTTCGTCGCCGTGATCCATCCTTCGCCCGACTGATTGTACCGTTCGCGCAGCTCGCGATTGAGCTCGTTGAGCTTGGCGTCGTCGCGTGTGCGGTCGCCGACGTACCGGAAGCAGAGGATGTTTCCCTCTGGCTCGTGCATCGCCTCGAAGTCGGGATGCTCGACGACCGACTCCCACATCGTGCGCGTCAACGCGCAGAAGTGGTCGTAGAGCGCGCCCAATCCGTCGGCGCCGTACCGTTGAATTGCCACCCAGAGCTTGAACACGTCGGCGCGGCGCGAGCACATGAAGTTGCGCGTTCCTTGATCCCAGCTCCGCTCGCCCTCCTCGCCCTGAAAGAGGTACGGCGCCCGCTGCGAGAATGCCGCTTCGAGATCCCGCTCGTCGCGCACGAGCAGCATCCCCGTCTGCATCGGGAGCAGCATCATCTTGTGCGGATCCCAGGCGATCGACCGTGCCCGCTCGATGCCGCGCAACCGATGCCGGTGTGCCGCCGAGAGGAGCGCCGAACCGCCATGCGCGGCGTCGACGTGCAACCACACACCGTACTCGTCGCAGATCGATGCAATCGCGTCGAGATCGTCGAACGAGCCCGTCGCCGTGGTGCCCGCGGTCGCGACGACGGCCATGATCTTCTTGCCGATCCGCCCAAGCTCGCGCAGCGCATCGCGCAGGGCGTCGGGATCGAGCTTGTAGTCCAGCGACCGGATCGGCAGCACGTTGCGAAGCCCAAGCCCGAGCTCGGCGCCGGCGCGGGTCACGGCGTAGTGCGCGTGCTCGCCGCAGAGCAGAATCGGCGGATCGGCGCCGACGCCGTTCGTCCACGCGTCGGGCATCACCGCGGCGCGTGCGGCGAGCAGCGCGGTGAACGTCGCCTCCGTGCCGCCGCTCGTCAGCGTTCCGCCCGACGCGCCGGGCAGCCCGGCGAGAGCCCTCATCCAGGCGATCACGCGATGCTCGAGCACGGTGCCGACCGGCGACATCTCGAACACGGCGACCGACTGGTTGAGCGCGGCCGTCACGCACTCCATCCACACGGCGGCGGGGAGCGGCGCGGCGACCTGATGACCGACGTAGTGCGGATGGTAGAGATGATTGCAGTCGGGCAGCACGTCGGCGCGAATGCGCGTGATGATCGATTCGATCGACTGGCCCTCGCGCGGCATCGGTTCGTCGAACCGCGCCGCGAGGCCGGCGGCAGTGTGCGGCGTCGAGACCCGGCCGCCGCGCGCGCGCGTGTTGGCGAAGTATTCGGCGGCCAGTCCGACGAAGGCGCGCCCGACGCCGGCCTCGCAGTCCGCCTCGAGCTCGGCGAGCACTTCGCGCGCGTCGGTGACAATCGGTAATGATGGATTCGTCATGGTGCTTTGGGCCCCGCGAGGGGCAGATCGAGCACTTTCCTCGTGCGGGTGAGATCGACGGCGCGCCAGGCCTGCACGGCGTCGACGACGATCGGCTCGTCGATGCGGACGGTGAGCAGCTCGCGCAGCTGGCCGCGGTCGAGCTCCGGGTAGAAGCTCAACGTGCAATGCGGCGTGAAGGTGAATCGCGGCGATTCGTACGATAACCCGCTCGCCTTGATCCGCTCGTGCAGCGCGCGGATCGGCCCGTTCGGATCGATCGGCAGCACGACGACGGTGCTCTGCATGAAGCGCATCGGCGGCTGGAGCCGCACGGTGAACGGCGCCGTGTCGGCGGCGACCCCGGCGAGCGCAGCGGCGAGAGCCTCATCGGTCGTGTCGGGCGCGATCGGGCCCATCCCCGACGAGCCGGTGATCGTGATGTGCGGCGGCAGCTCGCCCACCATCCTCGGGTCGTACCGGCGCTGGATGTCGAGCAGCCGCTCGGCGACCGCGCCGCGAAGCTCGGACATCACGATGATGCCCGGCTTCATCGCCTCAGCGCGCGGGCTTCGAGAGCAGCGGCGACAGCGAGAGTGTGATGTGACGCAGGTCCGACGTCGGGACGGAGCCGTGCAGAAGCCATCGATCGATGCGATTGCGAGGGTGCGTTAGAGAATAGCGCACCACCTTCGTTCCCGCGAAGGTCCCGATCGCCGCGCCCATGATCACGTCGCTCGCCCAATGACGGTTGTTGTACATGCGCGACAATCCGACCGCTGCCGCGCCGCCGTACAGCACCGGTCCGATCCCGAAGTACGTCGCCGTCGGCCACCAGCGGCTCGTCTCCGAGCTGACGGCCGCCGCCGCGGCGAACGCGGCCACGGTGTGGCCCGATGGAAACGATTGATAGTTCGCTCCGCGATGCAGCCCGCGCATGAGCTGCCAATCGTCCGGATTCGGGCCCGCCGTGTCGACGAACGGGCGCGCGCGACCGAGAATGTCCTTGAGCACGTCCGCCACGACGGAGCCGACGCCGATCGCTTCCGTGCCGTGCAGGCCGACCTCGGCGAGCCGATCGACGTGGGCGAGGCGCCCGGCGGCGTACATCGAGGTTCCGATGATCACCGAGCCGGGAACGGCGATCGTGCGCACGATCGTCGAGCCTTCTTGAAAGATGATTCTATGCTGGCGGCTCGAGTCCTGTAGCGCGATCGCGGCGCTCTTGTCGACCGGGCGGATGGCGATCGTGCCGACCGCGAAGCCGGCGGCGAGAATGCCGTCGCGCCAGGTGAACAGCGAGCGGACTTTCCCGCTGTCGGCCTGTGCCGACGCGACGCGCACGACCGGCGAGAGCAGCGGCGCGATGAGGGCCGCGGCGAGCGCGAGCCTACTTGAGAGTGACTTCACGCGACCCGTCCAGATCGGCGAGAAACATCCGCTCGGCCTCCTCGCCGAGGCGGGCGTCCTCGATCACGGCGTCGAGCTCGTAGTTGATCGCGACGCCGAGCGGATTGAAATCGGTCGAGCCGACGCGCACCCAGCGCCCGTCGACGACGCTCGTCTTGGCGTGCATCATCTCGCCGCGCCACTCCCAGATGCGCACGCCGTTGGAAAGCAGCCGGCGGTAGTAGCGGCGCGCGAGCAGCGACACCCACGGGTGATCGTTGCGGCTCGGCACGAGGATGCGCACATCGACGCCGTCTCGGGCCGCACCGTTCAGCGCCTCGACTTCGGACCAGGACGGCGTGAAGTACGCCGTGGCGATCCAGATCGACCGCCGCGCCGAGATCGCTTGGATCTGAAGCGCGCGCGAGACGCGGAGCTTGAGCGGCTCGCCTTCGATGATGCCGACGAGCGACGGCTCGTCAGTCGCCGGATCGAGGTGCGCGCCGCGCGCAGGCCGGCGCAGAAAGCGGTGCGACCCGCGCCGCTCCTTCTGGTGCATCCGCCGCCACATGTGATCGAATGCCTGCGTCATGTCGCCCGCCGCCTGGCCTTCGATCTTCACGGCGGTGTCGCGCCACCGCGAGCGATGCTTCTTGAGAACGCCGGTCGTCCACTCGCGGCCGACGCCGACGCCGCCCGTGATACCGACAATGCCGTCGACGACGAGCAGCTTGCGGTGATCCCGCGGCACCGCGCCGAGCCAGCGCCGAAGGCCGGGCGGATTGAAGACCGAGACTTGAATGCCGGCGCGCTCGAGCGACCTGATGAACTTGCGCGACGTGCCGCGTATCCCGACCCAGTCGAGGAGAAGGCGAACTTCCACGCCGCGCGACGCCGCCCGGGTGAGCGCACCGGCGAATCGATGGCCGACCTCGTCCGAGCGGAAGATGTAGCTCTCGAGCGCGACGCAGGTCGCCGCGTTGTCGATGAGCTCGAGCATGGCGTCGAAGGTCGCCGGCCCGTCGCGCAGGAGATGCACCCGATTGCCGCTCGAGACGTCGGCGGCGGCGATGCGCCACAGTCCGCGAGCGAACGACGGCCCCGAGGCAGCCAGGTCGAGGCCGCCGCGGTCGAGTACGAGTCCGCGGGCTGGGGTCGTCATCGGGAGGGAGGGTTACAGGATGTGTGCCGCGGGGCG
>DATNAT010000170.1:0-2722 GCA_035572355.1 Gemmatimonadaceae bacterium | reverse complement strand
GGGGTGACAGCTGTTTCGAAGATAGGAATATCTGACGTTCGCGCCAGACCGTGGCACGTTAGTCCGGCTTGCGTAAGGCATCGCCCGGCCGGTGGCGTCGCGAATCGGGACGTGCTGTCGCATTGCGGGACTTGCGCGCGGGGTCGGTGGCGATCGATGGTGCCGCGTCTTCCTGTACAGTTCGCCGTCGTCGGCGTCACAAGCTCAACCGCGCCGACTACGTTTCGCTGCACCGAGGCGTGCACCGCGGCGTGCGGCGAAGCGCCGGTCGGCGAATCTCGAGTTCTCTCTAGGAACCTTTCCTCATCGTCCGATGCCCGACCTGCTCATCCGGATCAAGCGCGCGACGGATGGGTCCGCCGCCCTCACGTGCGTACGCGCCGACGGATCCGTCACCTGGCAGCGCCAGCCGGGCTCGTTAGGCGCGTTCTTTCCCACCCACGACCTGACGCACTATGCGGTCGAGACCACGCTCGGCTACCGGCAGGGCTTTTACGGCCTGATCGCCGACGGATGGGAGATTTCCGATTTCGAGACCGCCAAGGGCGACATTCCGCGCGAAGCGCGTGAAGCCGAGCTCGTCGTCGGTGTGTTCGAGATGGAACTGCGGATGGGCCGCCACTGGTCGGGCGACGAGTTGCGCGAGCAGGGGGAGCGCTATGCGTCGAACACGCGGCCCGAGCGCGCCCGGATGCCGCTGCCGCCGCTGAGCGACGACGACATCGCGCGCGTCCGCGCGCTCCGGGCGGCGGTGTTCGAGCAGTGGGAGGCCGTCGTCCCCGGCGGCACGCTGGAACTGGCGTTCTCGCGACCCACCTGACAGAATCCAGCGCATGCGACTCACACCCCTCGTTGCTCTCGCCTGCGCGTTGACGCTGCTCCCGGCCTCGACGCCTTCCACGCCGCCCGGCGGCCTAACGGGATTCTCCGCCGCCGGCGCCCGTGCCGAACGCGGCTGGGAAACCAAGTTCAAGGCGATACCGTCGCCGGACAGCGAGCGCGCGTACATGCGCCACCTCACGCTGCGGCCGCACCACGTCGGCTCGCCCTACGACAGCGCGAACGCCCAATGGATCCTGGCGCACTTCAAGTCGTGGGGACTCGACGCGCACATCGAACGGTTCGAGGTGTTGTTCCCGACGCCGAAGGAGCGTCTCGTGGAGTTGGTTGGGCCGACGCATTTTCGCGCGTCGCTGCTCGAACCCACGGTGCCGGGCGATCCGACCTCGTCGCAGCACGCGGAGCAGCTGCCGACGTACAACGCCTATTCCGCGGACGGCGACGTCACCGGGCCGCTCGTGTACGTGAACTACGGTCTGCCGGCCGACTACGACGAGCTCGAGCGCCACGGCGTGTCGGTGAAGGGCGCGATCGTCATTGCCCGCTACGGCAACTCGTGGCGCGGCGTCAAGCCGATGGTCGCAGCGGAACACGGGGCAGTGGGCTGTCTCATCTATTCGGATCCGGCCGACGACGGCTACGGCCAGGGCGACACGTATCCGAAGGGTCCGTACCGTCCGCGCGAGGGTGTGCAGCGGGGCAGCGTGATGGAAATGCAGCTCTATCCGGGCGACCCGCTCACGCCCGGCGTGGGCGCGACGCACGACGCCAAGCGGTTGTCGCGTGCCGACGCGCAGACGATCACCAAGATTCCGGTGCTCCCGATCTCGTACGGCGACGCGCAGCCGCTGCTGGCTGCGTTAGGCGGTCCGGTGGCGCCCGAACCGTGGCGCGGCGGGCTCGGCATCACCTATCACCTGGGTTCGGGACCGGCGCGCGTCCACCTCGTGGTCAAATCCAACTGGGACATCAAGCCGGTGTACGACGTGATCGCCACCATTCGCGGCAGCACCGAGCCCGACGAGTGGATCGTGCGCGGCAACCATCACGACGGGTGGGTGAACGGCGCCGAAGATCCGACGGCGGGGCAGGTCGCGATGATGGAAGAGGCGCGCGGGTTAGGCGCGCTGCTCGCGCAGGGCTGGCATCCGCGGCGCACCATAATCTATGCGGCCTGGGACGGCGAGGAACCGATGCTGCTGGGATCCACCGAGTGGGTGGAGGAGCACGCGGACGAGCTGCGCCAGAAAGCCGTCGCCTACATCAACAGCGATACGAACGACCGCGGCTATCTCTTCGCGGGCGGCACGCCGTCGCTGGCGCCGTTCATCAGCGACGTGGCCAAGGATGTCGAGGATCCGGAGACGCATCTGTCGGTCTGGAAGCGGCGCAAGCTCGCCGACATCCGCCAGGCGCGGTCCGACGAGGCGCGGGCCGACGCCCGCTCGAGCGACGTGCTGCGGGTCGGCCCGTTAGGCTCGGGATCCGATTACTCGGGGTTCGTCGATCACCTCGGGATCGCCTCGTTGAACATCGGCTTCGGCGGCGAGAGCGAGGCCGGCGGCGTGTACCACTCGATCTACGACGACTACTACTGGTACACGCATTTCGGCGACACGTCGTTCGTGTACGGTCGCGCGCTGTCGCAGATCGGCGGCACCGCGGTGATGCGGCTCGCCGATGCGGACGTCCTGCCGTACGACTTCGTGACGCTGGCGTCGACGGTGCAGCGCCAAGTCGCCGATCTGCAGCATCTGCTCACGACGGAGCAGGCGGCGACGGTCGAGCAGAATCGCGAGATCCAGGAGGGGGTGTTCGCGGCCACGTCGGACCCATGGCATCCGACCAGCGCACCGCCGGCTGCGCCGGTGCCGCCCTACCT
>DATNAT010000169.1:0-9345 GCA_035572355.1 Gemmatimonadaceae bacterium | reverse complement strand
GATTGCCCTGGCACTCGTCGCCGGCCGCGCCGAGGCACAGAACCATACGATAGCCGGCGTGGTGCGCGATTCAGCTACCGGCGCACCGGTCGCCGGCGCGGTCGTCGGCGTCGTGGGCTCGGCGCTTTCACGGGTGACGCGGTCGAACGAGCGCGGGCAGTACGCGCTCGGCGGAATCCCCGACGGCATCGTCACCGTGAGCGCCCGACAACTCGGCTACGCGGCGTGGAGTCGCCAGGTGCGGCTCACCGGCAGCGATACTACGATCGACGTTGCGCTCCACGCCGCGGCGAACGCGCTCGACACCGTTCGGGTGCGGGCCAACCTGACCGGCATTCGCGGCCTCGTCGGCACGGCGCGCGATCTCCGGCCGATCGCCGGCGCCAAAGCGCAGGTGATCGGCGCCGAACACGACGCGGTCACCGACTCGAGCGGCGCGTTCTTCGTCGAGCTCAGGAAGCCGGGCACCTATGTGCTGCGCGTGAGCCGCGCCGGCTACTTGCCGCAGGTGCTGTCGGTCGACGTTCCAAAAGACCGCACGATCGAGACGTCGACCTTGCTCGACTCCGGCAACACGGAAGCGAAGGACGCCGAGGGCTTGTGGCAGGACTTCGTGTCTCGCGTGCGAATGCGCGGCCCGAACTCGGCGATCGTCGCGGGATCGGCGCTCCGAGACGCGGGCGGCTCGGTCGTCGACGCGCTGCGCGCATCGCCGGCGTTCACCCAGCACGGAATGCGAATCGGTCCGACGACGTGCGTGTTCATCAACGGCCGACCGTCGCCGGGGCTACCGCTCGACGGGGTGGATGTCCGGCAGATCGAAACGATCGAGCTGTATGGCGCGGGTGCCGATGCGACGGGGACGCTCGCGCGCTCCTGGCCGCCGGGGCTACCCTGCGGGAACAATCTCGGGGTGAACCCGGTCGTTGGCGCGGGGAGCCGCACCGTCACCGCTCAGACGGCGGTGATATGGCTCAGACGGTGATCGAGGGGGCCCTACGCGAACCACGCGGCGCGGCGACGGCAACGGCGCGCGATGGCAGTCCGGTGTTTGCCGTTGGCCGTTGGGAGTGACTGATGGACTCCGACGGGTCGATGGCATTCACGATTGCGCGCCATGCGATCGGCGCCGGAGCCGTCGACGTCCATCGGTCACGCAAGACGGCGAACGGCCAACTCCAACACTGCCATCGCGCGCAGCTCGATTGCCGCAACAGTGTCGTCGATAGCCGCCAACGGGCTAATGCCCCAGGTGCGCCTCGTACGAGTCCGCGTTGAGCAGCGCCTTCTTCTCGCTGTCGTCCTTGAGCTTGAGCTTGATCATCCAGCCGTCGCCGTAGGGCGTCGTGTTGACGAGTGCCGGTTCCTTGTCGAGGCGGTCATTGACCGCGACGACTTCGCCCGTCAGCGGCGAATACAGCTCGGAGACGGCCTTCACCGCTTCGACGGTGCCGAACACGTCGTGCTTGTTGAACGATGCGCCGACCTTCGGCAGCTCGATGAACACGATGTCGCCGAGCTCGCCTTGCGCGTAGTCGGTGATGCCGATCGCCACCACGCCGTCGCCGGCGGGCTTCACGTATTCGTGGTCTTCTGTATAGAGCAGATCCTTCGGGATCTCGGACACGACGGACTCCCTGGTCGACTGAATCGGGTGGACCCGCGCGACGCGGCGGATCGCCGGTCGCTCGGCGCGGAGTCTACCCGCGGCCAAAATGGGTGTCAAGAAAAGAGCGGTGGGCGCGCGCGCGCGCCCGCGGGAGAGGGGCGCTATGGCGCAGCGCGCGTGGCGGGGGCCCGGGCTGCGTTGACGAGCGCGACCCAGACGTCCTGCACGCGGCGCTCGAGCTGCGACAGCGTTCCGTCGTTCTCGACGATGAAGTCGGCGCGCGCCCGTTTGAGCTCGGCGGGCATCTGCGCGGCGATCATGTCCATCGCTTCGGTCTCGCGCAGGCCGCGGTCGGCGACGAGGCGCTCGAGCCGCACCCCGCGGCTCGCGTCGACGAGAATGATGCGGTCGAATCGATCCGTCATGTGCCGCTCGAAGAGGAGCGGAATGTCGCAGACGACGATCCGGTCGCCGCGCGTGCGAGCCTGGTCGACGAGCCGGGCCCGCAGGCGCTCGACTTCGGGGTGGACGATCGCATTAAGTTCTTCGAGCTGGAGCTGGTCGCCGAAGACGATGCGCCGGAGGGCGGCGCGGTCGAGGTGGCCGTCCGGGGATTGCACGGCGGTGCCCCACCGTTGCACGATGCGGCTGTAGGCGGCGGTCCCGAGCTCGACGGCGCGCCTGGCGAGCACATCGGCGTCGATGATCGTGGCGCCGCGCTCGGAGAGCAGTTGCGCCACGGTGGACTTGCCGCTGCCGATGTTGCCGGTGAGGCCGACGAGAAGCATGGTGGGCGAGTCGTAAAGGGGAAGCCGCGGCCAAGGTAGGGGAACCCGGCCGACGCGTCAACGTTTCGCGGGATGAGGACTATGGCACACACGGGGGACGGCGTGACGACGCTCGACTCGCGCAGCGACAGCGATGACGCGGACGCGGAGTTCACCGACCTGGTGCGGCGGCAGCTCGAGCTGCTCGGCGAGGATCCGGACCGCGAGGGCCTGCTGCGCACGCCGGCACGCGTGGCCAAATCGCTCGCTTGGCTGACGCGCGGCTACGAGCTCGACGTGCACCATGTCGTGAACGGCGCGTTGTTCGACGCCGAAGGCGCGAGCAACATGGTGATGGTGCGCGACGTGGAGCTGTACAGCCTCTGCGAGCATCATATGCTGCCCTTCTACGGACGGGCGCACATCGCCTACATCCCGAACGGCAAGATCGTCGGGCTGAGCAAGCTGCCGCGGATCGTCGAGGTGTTCGCTCGGCGTCTGCAGGTGCAGGAGCGGCTGACCGAGCAGATCGCCGGAGCGCTCGACGACGTCCTGGCGCCGATGGGTGTGGGCGTGGTCGTCGAAGCCTACCACCTGTGCATGATGATGCGCGGGGTAGAGAAGCAGAATTCAAAGACGATCACGAGCGCCGTGCGCGGGCTGTTCCGGTCCGATCAGCGGACGCGCGAAGAGTTCCTGACGCTCGCCTACGCGCCGCGCACGGCAGGCTGAGGCGTCCCGGTCGTCAGCTGCCGAGACGGGCGCACGGCCCGTTCAGGCAGCCAGTCACATCGCCGGCGGCACCGGCGACGACGGCTTGTCGTACGCGTCAGGCGGCGCCGCCGATCGCTCGGGCAGACCGGCTTCCTTGATGAAGGCGCGGAGCACGAAGCTGGCGCCGCCGCCGGCGCGGATCTCCTGCGGGCGGGCGCTCAGGTAGCGCTGACAGGTATTCCGGAACGCCGTGCCCGAGGGAAAATCGAGGATCATGGCGACGCGGTCGGCGCTGCGGTGGCGATCCTCGAGCAGATGTCCGGCGACGATCAGACGGCCCCAGGTGAGCAGGCGTCGCGGCGACGGGAAGCCGGCCGTCGCGAGCCGCTTGGCGACGGTGCGCGGCGGCAGCGCGAGGAGGCGGGCCAACCCCTCGGGCGAGAGGCGCTCGTGGGCGCGCGTGACCGAGAGGAGCACGGCGTCGAGGATCGCCGGCTCGACCCCGTGGACCGCGCGGCGCACCGCGGAGCCAAGGCTTCGCGATTCGGCTTGCTCGATGAGGGCGAGCAGGGCGCGCGGGGCGTCGTCGCGGTCGGCGAGGATCAACCCTTCGATCCCCTGGCGTCCGGCGTCGAACAGGTCGTGGACGCGGTCGATCGTGGCGTCGACGTAGGCGATGAGCGTGAGCCGCGGCAACCGTTGCTTGAGGTGTCGGACCCGCTCGAAGTTCGCGCGGCCGCCGATGAACAGGTCGATCACGGCGAGGCGAACCGCTTGCTGCTCGCAGGCTCGCAACAACGCCGGCCAATCCTCGCACGATACGATGTCGTGCCGGTCGCGAATCGCGACGCGCAGACGCTGAAAGTGGATGGCGTTCGGGATCAGCGTCGCGATGACTCCCATCGTCGGGTAGCCCTCAACGGTTGTATGTAGATACTCAAATGCATCGTCCTGAATGAGCCGGGACGAATTGTCTGTATTTAGGACTACAGGCCGAAGCGAACGTCACTGGACCGGGACAAGCATGCAGTTTGTGACGATCCGGGCGGGGTCGGTAACAACGGGAAGATGGCGGCTTTGTATGCTCGGTGCCGACACTAGCGCTTCAGAGGCTTCACCGCCAACCGAGGGTATCGACGCCGATGCCTCAGTCTCCTTCTGACCGTTCCAGCGGGCCGCGTGCTCCCGCTCGCTCACACGGTCGACGCGCGTTCACGATCATCGAGACGGTGTTCGTGCTGGTCATCGCCGGGCTGATGGTGGCGCTCGCGATTCCGCGCATCGATTCGTCGAAGTACCGCGCCGACGCCGTCGCCGAGATCGTCCGCACGACGCTGCAGGACGCGCAGCGGCAGGCGATCACGCGCCAGCACGACATGGTCGTCAGCTTCGACACGACCGGCGAACAGATTCGCGTGCTCTGGGACGCGAACGACGACGGCCTGATCTCGACCGGCGAACGGACGAGCTTCCGCGGCCTCGACGTCGGCATCCTGTTCACCGATCCGTCGGTCAAGGGCGTTTCCGGCGCGTCGATCACCAAACCGGTGAGCGGCGCCGCCATCTCGACGCTCACCGGCTTTCCGACCGTGATCTTCCACCGCGACGGTTCGGTCAGCACCGACGCCGAGATCTATGTGTCGATCGCCGCACGCGGTCCGCAGAAGATCTATCGAGCCATCACGCTCACGCAGGCCACCGGCCGCGTCGATTGGTACCGCCTCAATACCGGCAACAACAAATGGGTGATGGCGAATCTATGACACATCCAATCCAATCGCCGTGGACCCGCCGCGGCATGACGCTGATCGAAGTGATGGTCGCGCTCTGCATTCTCGGCACCGTCCTCCTCGCCCTCGGACTGTTCTCCGCCAACTTCTCGCGGCAGACCTCGGCCTCGCGGCTCCGCATCACCGCCGCGCAATGGGGATCGCAGCGGCTGGAGGACGTGAAGAGCGCCAAGACGTACGCCTCGATCGAGAGCTTGTACGTGAAGACGGAAGCCGGCACGAAAGACTACGCCGGCTTCACCCGCCAGACCGCGGTCACGCGGACCGGCGGTGGCGTCGCCGACACGATCGATTACAAGACGGTGACCGTCACGGTGACGAATCCGCAGATGAAGGGCAGCATCAAGAAGACAACCGTCATCGCTCCCTTCTGATGGAGGCCATCGTGATCTCTCCGAGAACACTCTCATTGCGCCCGGGCTCGATACGCCCGCGCCGCGGCTTCACGTTCGCGGAAGTGCTGCTCGCGATGTCGCTGATGCTCGTCATCATCGGCCTCAGCACGAAGCTCTTCCGGAAACAGTCGAGCGCCGTCGCCACCCAGGCCGGCAAGCTCGATGCGCAGCAGAACTCGCGGTTCGCGATGTCGATGATCGACCGCGAGCTGCGCATCGCCGGGGTCGGCGTGGTCGATGCCCAGCCGCTCCTCGTTCAGGCGGCGCCGCTCGCCATCACATTCAACGTCGATCTCGCCGCGCTCGACACGGGCGACAAGAGCGCCGTCTACATCAATCCCGACGACGACTCGGCCGCCGTCGACATGCTGCGTATGACGAACAAGGTCACGCTGCCGACCAGCACGACGCAGTATCCGGACACCAACTACTGGGCCGCCGCCGGTGTGCCGAGCAACGCGGAAACGATCTCCTACTGGTTGTCGCACGACTCGACGAGCTCGCACTCCGACGAGTACATCCTGTTCCGCCGCGCCAACGCGCGCCCGCCGCGCGTCGTCGCCAAGGCACTCATCTACGACCCCGGCGACACGATCTTCCAGTACTTCCGGCCCGACTCGACCGGCGCGCTGCAGCCCGTTTCGGTAGCGGCGCTCCCGCTGTATCACCCCGCGTTCACGCACGGCGCGCCGTCGGACACCGCGTCGCGCGCCTGGATCGACAGCGTGCGCACCGTGAAGGTGAATCTCAAGAGCGTCTTCCACGATCCGCGCACCGGCAAGGACGTGTATCGCAAGCTGAGCACGACCGTTCACCTGATGAATGCGGGGCTGATCCACCGCTCGACCTGCGGCCAACCGCCGATTGCCGTCGCCGTCACGGCCACCGTCGTACCGGCGGACGGCATCACCGTGCCGCAGACGTACGTCAAAGTCGCCTGGACGCCATCGATCGACGACGGCGCGGGCGAGAACGACGTCCAGCGATATGCCATCTACCGGATGCTCTCCAGCGCGTCCGGGTTCGACCAGCCGCTGACCAGCGTGCCGGCGGGCGACTCCGCCTATTCGTTCATCGACACCGACCTCCAGAGCGGGCAGTCGTGGATCTACGGTGTCGCCGCGCAGGACTGTACCCCGAGCAACTCGGCGATCGGCACTGCGACCGCCGTTACGATTCCTTGAGGAAATGCACATGCGTCCGCTGAAATCATCGTCCAGGCGTTCCACCTTCCGCACACGCCTCGCCGTGCAGTTCCGGTCGCGGCGCGGCATCGCGCTCTTCGTCACGATGTTCTTCGTCGGAGCCATCGGCGCGCTCGCGCTGTCGGCGATCTACCTGACCGAGAACGCCTCGCTCCTCAGCAAGAGCTACGAGCGCGAGGACGACCTCAAGTACGCGTCCGAGGCCGCGCTCGCCATCGGCAAGGCGGAGCTCAACTTCAATCCCGCCGCGCTGCCCAGCACGAGCTACGTCGCGCTGATGAGCGACAAGCCCGTGCTCGGGGCGGACGGCCAGCCAGTGCCCGGCGTGGCAGTCGATGTCTACCTCGGCCAAACCGGCTCGACGACCGGCCAGTTCGGGCGATTCGCGAGCCTCGTCGCCAAGGCGTACACGCCGAATGGGACAGGCTTCGCGCGCCGGCTCGAGCTGTCGCAGGAGAGCTTCGCCAAGTACGCGTACTGGACCAACAGCGAAGGTACGAACATCTCGTTCGGCAACGGCGACCAGTTGTTCGGCCCCGTCTGGTCGAACGACGACATCCACATCATGTCGAGCGGCGCGACCTTCCGCGATTCGGTCGGCACCGCCGGTACGATCGTCGGCACGAGCTACGGCACGTTCAGCAAAGGCTACAAGACGGGGATGAAGAAGATCACGCTCCCCACGCTCACCATGCTCGGCAGCCTGAGCGGGCTCGCCACAGTTGGCGGAATGAATTTCAGCGCACCGACCACGGGCAATGTGACCACCGTGCGCGCCCGCATCGAGTTCGTCGCCATCGATCTCGATGGGAATCACGACTCCACGGGCGTGGCCGAAGGATTCTTCCGCTACTACAAGGCGACGGCAGGCAACACGGCATGGCTGCGCGGCGATTTCCCGTCGAACGGTCTCTCCAAGCCGGCGCGCATCCAGACCTGCGGCGATTTCCACAACGGCAAGTTCTATCCATTCTCCGTGCACTACGATTCGCTGCACACGAGCCAGAATACCTGGTTCGACACGGTGTCGGCGGGCGGCGGGCGGACGATCGCCAACGCGCGCGCCGAGGCCGACTCGCTCGTCTCAGGTACGTCGTCGAAGATTCAAGCGGTGCTGCAGCATCCGGGAGCGCGATGCTACCTGGGCGGCGATCCGCACCTCGTCGCCGTCGCGCGCGAAGGTGTGGCTGGCTACGGCGCTGTCGACATCCACCGCGGCGGCGAGGATTCTACCTTCACGCCGACCGATCGCTACGGCGCGTGGACGAAATACTCGGACCTGCCGCCGTCCGCGCTCACGGCGAAGCGCACCGTGACTGAATCGAAATACTTCTTCCCGCTCTACCGCGGCTTCAATCTGAACACCAAGGGCGTGATCTACGTCGGCGGCACCGTGGGCGTGAGCGGCGTGCTGCGCGGCGACGTCACGCTCTATACGCCTGATGTGATCGTCATCCTCGACGACCTGCGCTACTCGAGCGATCCGTCCGCCCCGAACCCGCCGCATCCCTGCCTCGACATTCTGGGCATGATCGCCGGCGACAGCGTGGTGGTCGCCGACAACGCCGTCAACACGCCGCAAGACATCAAGAGCAGCGGCACGCTCTACCAGAGTTTCGACGACACGCCGGACACGTACATCCACGGCGTGATCATGGCCCTCAACTCGTTCGGCGTGCAGAACTACGACGCGGATCCGACCAACGCCATCACCTGTCAGGGGAACAACAGCGGCCGCGGATGCTTGTACCTGACCGGCGGGTTGATTCAGGACACGCGCGGCGCGGTCGGCACCTCGACCTCCGGGACCCCGCCGAGCGTGACGGGCTACGTGAAGCGATACAGCTACGACCACTGCGCCGTCATGAATCCGCCGCCGTATTTTCCGACGACCGGCCGCTTCCAGGACAATCGGTACTACGAGCTGGATCCCGTGCACCTCGACGTCAACCAGCTGTTCAAGAGCCTCTCTCCAGCCGATTCACTCTGAGCTCGCCGGCGAACCTCTTCAGAGCAACCTGACCTGATCCTCGTCCCGCCGCGGGACGGAATGACATGCGCGGCACCTGGCCTCGTACGACTCGCTGCTGCCCACCATGATGGTCGGCGAATCGTACCGGGCCGGACGCCCGCCGATCAGGCGTTGATTGCGGCTCGCCGGATTGCCGCACACCACGCAGATCGCGTGGAGCTTGTCGACGACCTCCGCCACGGCGAGCAGCGCGGGCATCGGCCCGAACGGCTCGCCCCGGAAATCGCTGTCGGTACCGGCGACGACCACCCGCAGCCCGCGATTGGCGAGCGTCGTCACGAGCTCGACGATGGTGTTGTCGAGAAACTGCGCCTCGTCGATCGCGACGACCTGCGTGTCGTTCAACAGCAGCCGCCCGATCTGCTCCGGCGTGTCGACGGGGACAGCCTCCACCGTGCGGCCGTCATGGCTCGACACGCTGTAGATGCCGGAGTACCGCTCATCCAGATGCGATTTGAACACCTGGACCTTTCGTTTGGCGATGATCGCCCGACGCACGCGGCGTATGAGCTCCTCGCTCTTGCCGCTGAACATGACGCCGCAGATGACCTCGACCCATCCCGCGGCGCCGGCTGAGAAATAGCCGTCGGAGATCACTCGCCGCCCTCGGGACGTGGCCGGCGCGGCCGGGCTCCGCGTGCGTCATGCGCGCCGCGCGGGCTGCGCGCATCTCGTGAGCTGCGCGGATCGCGTGTGTTGCGGGGGCTTCGCGCGTCCCCGCGACCGCGCGGCTCCCGGTCTGGTCGTGCGCCGCGGCTGAAATCACGCGCTGGGCGGTCGGACGCGCCGCCCGACGGCCGCGGCCGCTCCTCGTCGCGCCGGACGACGATCCG
>DATNAT010000168.1:0-13172 GCA_035572355.1 Gemmatimonadaceae bacterium | reverse complement strand
TCGCGGACTTCGCGCATCAGGCGAACGGGCGCATCAGGCGACCGGTCCGCGCGCGGTCAGTCTTGCGGCGGCTTTGCCGGAGGCAACGGCGGCTTCACGCTGGTGAATCCCTTCACACCGGGCGGCAGCTTGATCGGCTTGCCGTTCGACTTGTTGGTGTCGGCAAAGTCGTCGCCGAAGATGACGCGGCCATTGGCTGGTCGATTCTTGACGGCGGTCGTGCAATCGGTGGCGGCGGGCTGTTGAGCGGCGGGCACGTTGTCGATCCAGATCCGGCACATGCCCTTCGGGGGACGTGCGTCGGCCGGGACCGGCGTGCGCTTCGCGCTGTCCTTCGGCATTTGCTGCCGCTGCGCCATGGCCGGCCCAGCGATCGCAACCGTCAACCCAATGCTCAGTACGGCGTTCAACAACCTCATCGCGTCTCCATGCTGCCCGTGCGTCGGGCGGCGAGACCAGTGAAAGCAGGGCCGGTGCCAGCCCACGGCCGCGGTCTCGCGGCTGGAAGACTAACGAATTCAACGACTTATAGGAAACACTGTATACATATCGCCCCGCCCGGTGTCCGTGGCTCCGGAATCCGCTGTCCTTGCACGGGGACGTGCCGCGCCGCGCGACGAACGGTAATGGCGGTATCAGCGCCTTCAGTCGCAGGGACCCCCAGCTCGAGTCAGTCGCCAAAGCTGATACCGGTGGCGCGCGCCGTGAGCACGACGTCGTGGCCGGGGTCGACGCGCTTGGGCTCGCGCAAAGCCTCCTCGATCGGGATGCTGACGATGTGCGGCGACTGGAGGGCGATCATGTGCCCCCACTTCTCATCGGCCACGGCGCGAACCGCGGCGCCGCCGAAGCGGGTGGCGAGCAGCCGGTCGTAGCCGGTCGGCATGCCGCCGCGCTGGAGATGACCCAGGATGAGGGATCGGGTCTCCTTGCCGGTGACGCGCTGGATCTCGCGGGCGATCGGCTCGCAGAGACCGCCCAATCGCCGCGATTCGCCGGGGAGCGACTCGCCGATCAGCGTCACGGTGCCGCCTTTGGGGAACGCGCCCTCGGCGACGACGACGATCGAGAAGTGCCGCCCCGCCGCGTCGCGAGCCATGATCTTGTCGCAGACTTTCCGGATGTCATATGGGATTTCCGGAATGAGGATCACGTCGGCCGTGCCGGCCACGCCGGCGTGCAGGGCGATGAACCCGGCGTCGCGCCCCATCACCTCCATCACGATGACCCGGTCGTGCGACTCGGCCGTCGTGTGCAGCTTGTCGATCGCCTCGAGCGCCGTGTTGACGGCGGTGTCGAACCCGAAAGTCGTGATCGTGCCGCTGACGTCGTTGTCGATCGTCTTCGGCACGCCGACGATCTTCATCCCCTTGTCGCAGAGCAGCTTGGCGATGGTGAGCGACCCGTCGCCACCGATCGAGACGAGCGCGTCGATGCCGAGCCGCCGGGCGTTCTCGATCAACTCGTCCGAGCGGTCCTCTTCGACGATCTGTCCGTCGGCCAGCTTGCGCGGATAGTGGAACGGATTGCCCCGGTTCGTCGTGCGGAGGATCGTGCCGCCGAGATGGGCGATGCCGCGCACGCTCTCGCGCGTGAGCGGAATGACCTCGTCGTCGCCCATCAACCCGGCGAAGCCGCGCTTGATGCCGAGCACCTCCCAGCCGCGGTTGACCGCGGAGAGCACCGCGGCGCGGATGACCGCGTTGAGTCCCGGAGCGTCGCCGCCGCCGGTCGAGATAGCGATCCTCACGGCGCGGTCGCGGGGGCGGCGCGGTCAGCCAGCGGCGCCGCGGCCGAGCCGGGCGTCGAGCAGCGCGATGATCTCGCCCGGTGCTGCGTGGCGGCCGAGTTTCGACTTCTCGAATATCGGTTCTCCATCGGCCGTGACCTCGAATCGCCCGCCGCGCGACGGGATGAGCTCGACCGCGGCGTCCGGCAGGTGGCGGCGAATCTCGGCCGCCAGACCGGCGGCCCGAGGTTCGTAGTTTCACATCGTGCAGTATTCAATCGTGATCGTCATCGGAGGTCGTTCTGGCTCGGCGCCGGTCGTCGATGCAGGACAGGTCCCGGAAAAAGCTAGCGAGAATGGGACCAGACCCGGCCGGCGGCCGGCGGCCGGCGGATCAGCGGGGAACGTTGTTCAGCGCAGCAAGCCGGTTGATGACGGTATCCTGGTGCGCGACGACCTGCCGAAGGGAGTCGAGGTCCGCCTGGACCTGCGCGACGTCGCCCTTCAATCCATCGATCTCGCTGGCGGCGTCGTCGAGCGCCTGTGCGGTGGCCGCTTGCGTGCGCGGGTTGACACAGGCGGAAGCGGCGGCGAGCCCGAGCGCGGCGAGACAGAGCGCGGCGAGTCGACGCACGGCCTGCATGGACGAAGGGCGCGAGACGGCGTGTCGGAGTGAGCGTGAAAGCATGCGACGCACGATCGAGGGTTGGGTAGGCGAGGCGCGATGGAACCGCACGCGCCGTGAGAAAATGATGACGCACGGCGGGCCCGTCGAGGCTGGATTGACGCATGCGGTGCATTCGCCGGATGCGCGCGCGGCGCGCCTACACCCTGCTCGAGATGGCGATCGTCGTGACGATGATCGGCCTGCTGATCGCCATCGCGCTCCCTCGTGCAGCGGCGGTTCGCGACCGCGCGTCGGTTCGTGCGGCGATGACCGACCTGGCGGCGGCGTTCTCGCTCGCACGCCGCGCCGCCCTATCGCAGCGGGCGCTCGTGTCGGTCGTGCTGGATACGGCAACCGCTACGGTCGAGGTGCGCGCGGGCGGTTCCCGGCTCTGGAGACGTACGCTGGGCGACAGCTACGGGATCGTTTTGGGGGCGAACCGGGATTCGGCTGTGTACGATCCGCGCGGACTCGGCTATGGGGTGTCCAATCTCAGCCTCTCCGTCCGCCGGGGACAGATGGTTGACACGTTGACGATGTCCCGGCTTGGCCGTGTGCGCTGGTGAGATTGCGTATCCGAAGCGGCCTGGCCGCGGCTTGCGCGCTGAGTCAGCTTCCGGGGTACGCGAGTTCGTGAGGATTGTCACACGGTGCAGTGACGGCGAAGTGACGGCGAAGTGACCGATGTGACGCTCGCTCCAGGGGGGTGGGTTATAGCAAAGGACATGGGCGACGATGCCGCCGACGTACAGCGCGTTCTGGCCGGCGATGTAGACGCGTATACGGCGTTGGTGGATCGGTACTACGATCGCTGCGCACGGTTCGCGATCCGCATGTTGGGCAACCGCGACGATGCGGAAGATGCGTTGCAAGCGACCTTCCTCCGCGCATACCGGGCATTGAATCGGTATCAGGAGCGCGATCGCTTCAGCGCATGGCTGTATCGGATTCTGGTGAATCAGTGCCGCAGTGTCGCCGCGCGGCGAGCGCATCGCGATCGAGTGTTCGTGCGCGAAGAAGCGTTGCTGTTGAATGCACCGGACACGTCGCCGGGATGGTCGGGTGAAGACGAGGAATTCGTACAGCGGGTGCTCGCCGAGTTGGAACCGTTGTTGCGGGAAGCGTTTCTGCTCAAGTACATCGAAGAGATGAGCTACGAAGAGATGTCGGCCCTCACGGGCGTCGGCGTCTCGGCGTTGAAGATGAGAGTGAAGCGCGCCTGCGACCGGCTGCGCGAGCGGTGGGAGCGAATCAAGAATGATTGACTCGGAACAACATCCGTACGTGGAATGGATCGCCCGCGAAGCGCGGCGCCCGGTCGCTATCGACCCGGATGCGCGTGCGCGCCTCATGGCGGCCGTTCGCGCCGAGCCGCGGCCGCGCCGCCGGCCCGGCTGGCAGCGGATGTTCGAGCCCCGCGCATTCAACGTTTCCCCGCTCGGCAGCGCGCTGCTCGCCGCGGGTCTCGTCGGCATCGGTGTGTTGGCCGGCGCGTTCGCCTTCGACCGGGACGGCCGGCAGGCCGGGCAGCCTCCGGCTGCTGTCGCGTCACGACTCCCGGTTTCTGATTCCCTCACCAAGTTCGTGTTCATCGCACCCCAGGCTGGTTCGGTCGCGCTCGTCGGCGACTTCAACGGCTGGGACGCGACCAAGAATCCGCTCCGCCGCTCCGGCGACAGCGGCCTCTGGACGGTGCAGCTGCCGTTGAGCGCCGGACGGCACGTCTACGCGTTCGTCGTCGACGGCGCGTGGAACCGCGACCCCGCCGCGCCCGTGGCGCCGGAAGATGCGTTTGGCCACGCGAACTCGGTGCGCATCATCGCCCGCGGAGTCGCCCTGTGAGCATTCGGCGGCCGGTCCCAGTCGCCAACGTGCGCGCTCCGGTATTGCTCGGCACGCTCTTGCTCGCCACGCTGCCGATCGCATCGGTCGCCGCGCAGGAGCTCGATCCGCTCTCCAAGCTCGACGCGCCGAGCAAGTTCACCGTCCAGCTCCTCGTCGACTCGGCGCAGGCGGCCGGGCTCCCGTCGCGCGCGCTCATGTCGACCGCGCTCGAGGGGATCGCGATGAAGGTCGACGGCAAGCGGATCGTAGCCGCGGTGCGCCGAGAGTACAGCTTTCTCCAGACCGCGCGCGCGTCGCTGGGTCCAGTCGGCGACGAGGAGCTGACGGCGGCGGCGTCCGTGCTCGAGGCCGGCGCCAAGCCGGCGGCGCTCGTCGCGTTCCGCGCGCGCCAGAATGGCCGCAGCGACCTCGAGGCGTTCACCATCTGGGCCGACCTCATCACTCGCGGCGTCCCCAAGGAGGACGCCTCCACGGCGATCACAAAGTTGTGGCAGGACGGCGCGGATGATGCCATCTTCCACAGCTTGTGGAACAACGTACAGACGGACATTCTTCAAGGATTGAATCCGGGCACTGCGTTGCAGAACCGGATCCGGGAAACCCCGGGGCGCGCTCCACCTGGTCCAGGAAAGCCGCCCGAGGGGCAGCAGGAGAACCAAAGCTCGAAATGATATGACCGAGCCGAAGGTCGCCATCCTCATCGTCACTGCCGCGCTGCTGGTTCCCGCATCAAGGGGGGGACTTGCAGCGCAACTCGTCTCCAAGATCGACGCGGGGCAGTATTCGGTATCGGACGGCGTTCTTCCCATGAGCACGTTCCGCGTCTCGCCGGCGGTGCAATGGCTCACGCCGTACGCGCACGTCACGGCGCGCGGCTCGGCGTACCTCACCGATCAGCAGGTGCAGCTCGCCGACGGAATCGTGTCGGGCACCTTCACCTCGCCCACGGTCTACGGCGTCCGCGCCGAGATGATCGGCAACGCCAGCCGCGCCGTCGACGACCGCTCGCTCGGCACCGACCAGGTCGACGTGCAGACTCGCGTCCACGTGCTCTTTCACCAGCACGGCGGGGTGTGGTTCGGCGGCGGCGTGGCGCGCCCGTGGCGTATCGCGGTCATCTCCTCGGCCGAAGTCGCCGACGCCGGCGCATGGGGCAAGATCGGCGAAACTACGGCGCGATTCGGTTCGGCGACGATGACCGCCACGTTCACGAATTTCTCATTCAGCAAGATCGCGTCGCTCGGCGACAGCGGCAGCGCGACGACGAGCGCCGCATCGGCGTGCGACGTCGCCGCCCCGTCGGGAGTTGCCAGCAGCACCCCGCTCCGCGCGCTCTTCTCGGAGAGCGCCGCCAGCGTCGACGCATGCTCGCGCCAATCTCGGTTCGCCGACCTCGAAGGGTCCGTGCATTGGGAGGCTGGCCCGCTCGAGCTCACCGCGCAGACCGGCCACCGCTTCGGCAACGCGTACGACGTGACCCCGGATTCTCGCCAGTGGTCCTCGGCGTCGGCCACGGTCTGGCTGACCGACCGCGTGGCGATCATCGGCGGCGGCGGGCGCCAGCCGGCCCTTCCCCTTCGCGGGCTTCCGGCGCGCAGCTACGGTATGGCCGGTCTCGAGATCGCGTATTCGCCGATGTCGAAGTCGGCCGTACCGGTCTCGCTGCCGCATGCAGTGCTGGTCCACAGCTTCGAGATCCACACGGCGCCGAGCGGCTTGCAGAAAATCGTGATCCATGTCGGCGGGGTAGAAACCGTCGACGTGATGGGCGACTTCAGCGACTGGAGCCCGCTCACGCTCGTCCGCCGCGGCCGCGATCTGTGGGAGTTGTCGGTGCCGGTCTCGCCGGGCGTGCACCAGATCAACGTGCGCGTCGACGGCGGCCCATGGATGGCGCCGCCGGGCATTCCGACCGTCCGCGATGCGTTCGACGGAGAAGTCGGGATGATCGTGGTGCAGGCACCGAAGAGCGACCGGTAGCTGACGGCTCAGCGCCGCCAGCTACCTGGGATCAGTCTGCCGCTACGGTTCCAAAATCGAAGCCGGGAACCGAGATTCGCGGAATCGGCTGCCCGATCACGCGCTCGATCGACTTCACCATCGCGATCTCGTCGGGTGACATGAACGTGAAGGCGTCACCCTCGCGCGCCGCGCGGCCGGTGCGGCCAATGCGGTGCACGTAGTCTTCGGCCTGCTGCGGCACGTCGTAATTGATGACGTGCGTGATACCGGTGATGTCGAGGCCGCGCTGCGCGATGTCGGTGGCGACGAGGACGCGCACCTTGCCGTTCTTGAAATCCTGCAGGGCGCGCGTGCGCTGCGGCTGCGTCTTGTCGGCGTGCATCGCGACGGCGTCGATCCCTTCCCGCTCGAGATGCCGGACGACGCGGTCGGCGCCGTGTTTGGTGCGCGTGAAGACGAGCACCGAATCGAGACTCTCGGCGCCGAGGAGCTGGGCGAGCAACGCGCTCTTGCGTTCACGCGGCACCGGATAGACCGCGTGGCTCACCGTGTTCGCAGCCTGCGAGCGGCGTCCGACCTGAACGACGACCGGTTTGCGCAGGTACTTGCGGGCGAGCGCCTCCACTTCGGGCGGCATCGTCGCGCTGAACAGGAGCGTCTGGCGGTACTGCGGCACCTCGGCGACGATACGATTGATCTGCGGCGCGAAGCCCATGTCGAGCATGCGATCCGCTTCATCGAGCACGAGGACTTCGAGATCGTCGAACACGACGTTCTGGCGCTCGAGATGATCGATCAGCCGACCGGGGGTGGCGACGACGATGTCGACGCCGGTGCGCAGTTTCTTCTGCTGCGGGTCGAGCGGAACGCCGCCGTATACGGAGACCACGTTCAACTCGGCGTGGCGCGCATACTTGTGCACGCTCTCTTCGACCTGAACGCACAGCTCGCGCGTCGGCGTCAGCACGAGGGCCCGGGTGCGTCTGGGCCCGTCCGACAAGCGATCGATGATGGGAAGGGTGAACGCGGCGGTCTTTCCGGTTCCAGTCTGCGCGAGTCCCATGACGTCGCGGCCGTTGAGCACGAGGGGAATTGCCTGTGCTTGGATCGGGGTCGGCGTGACGTAGCCGGCATCGTGCACGGCCTTCAACGCCGCAGGTGAAAGTCCGAGCGCGTCGAATCCCGGCGTCGCTTCGGCCTCTTCCACCTGTCCTTCTGCTTCAATTGTCTCGGTTACCATGATGTCCTTGCTGCGCACCGGGGCCGCGCACCCAGGACTGTCCCGGGACCGGTGTCTGTCTCAACGTGCCGGCGAGCAGAGGGCCAGCCGGCTGTATTCGCAGAGCTCGGCTCCGCGCGCACGAAGGGTGTTGCGGCCCGCGCAGCACCGGTGGTGTCCACCGGCGTGTGCGTCATCCTTCGCTGCCGCGACCGTCCTGGCGGTTCGCCCGTGGGCGACCCCTGCCGCGGCATACACATGATTTTAACTCATTGCGGCACTTATTACTAGGACCGCAATCAAATGCTCCTCGTAAAGCGTCCGACGAGGTCGTACACGACGTCCGGCAGCTCTTCGTTCACACAGTGTGCCCCGTCGAGGAGGTGCACGGTGCTGTTCGCCAGACGCCTCGCGGCGTCTTCGGCGTTTCTTACCAGACGATCCTTCCGCCCCAGAATCACCACGGACGAGACAGCCATGGAAGCCGCCTCCTCGTCGGTGAGCGGCTTCCAGTCGAATTCGCTGAGCGCGGATCGTGCCGCCGAGACGAAACCGTCGAGCTGGGTCGGCGCCCAATACTCATCGACGTCGCGCTGCGTCACGCGATGGGGATCGGCATAGGCGAACCGCCGAAGGATGGATCGTACCACCCAGCGCGGCATCGCCCGCTTCCCGAGCGCAGCAACGATCGGCCGCGGTACGGCGCGCCCGAGGCTGAGCAGCGGGATGCGGACCAGCCCGGATGGATTGATCAGCACCATTCCGCGCATGCGCTCGCCATGGCCCTGCGCATAGCGCAGCAACAGCCCGCCGCCCATCGACTGGCCGACGAAGACAGCGTCGCGCAGCTGCAACGCGTCGAGTAGCGCGTCGAGATCGGCACAGTACGCGTCGATGGAATAGGCGCTGCGCGCGGTTGGCTTGTCGGTGAGCCCGAACCCGCGAAGATCCACCGCGATCGCGCGGATGCCGGAGGCCGGCAATCGCTCGAGTCCGTGCCGGAACAGGTAGACGCAGGCCGCCCAGCCGTGGAGCAGCACGACAGGAGTGCCGTCGTGCGGACCGGCGAACGCCACACGGGCGCGCACCCCCGATGAGAGTTCTATGAATCGCACCGACACGCCGCTGACGCCGGCGGGGTAGATGCGATCGGGGGGCAGCGGCGTCGGCATGTCCAACGGTCGGCGCAGGTCGCGCGCCGGCGTTCCTACACGGGCTCGATGGGACGGCCGAGCAGGCGGCCGATGAGGCCAATGCGGAAGGTGATGTCCGTCCACCGCTCGTCGCCGCCATGCTGGTCCTCGAGCGGATACATCGGCCACATCACCGGGTTCGCGCTCCGCACCGCGGCGAGTCCCTTGTGCGGGTGCCACACGCCCTGCGCGTCGCGGTCGTCGACGAACCGATCGTAGAGCTTGCACCAGTTGTCGTTGCGGCGGAGGAACCCGAGGCGGGCCATCAGCTCGAGCCAGACGATCGCGAACACAACGTCGGCATCGGCCGCGTTGCGGTTCGGCAGCATGTCGCCGAGTACCAGGTGCGGCTGCTCGACGATCTTCTGGCCGCAGAGCTGCAGCGCCTCCTGCCGCGGGAGCGGTTGGGCGAGGTGGTGGTAGAGAAGCTCGATCGCGTCGTGATGTTCGGTGCGAAAGAGCGGCATGTGCGCCAGCATGAGCAATTCATAAATCGACGGTGGCGCCGCGTCGGGCGCGAGCACGTGCTGGTTGCCGACGCGGATGAACGGCTTCTGCGCGAGCGGCGAGCGCAGGTACGCTCCAACGCGCTGGATGATGCGGCGGGCAGCGCCGCGGAGCCGCGGATCGCCCTCGTACCCGGCTTGGGCCAGCGTCGCCGCGGCCGCTTCACGCAGGATTGCGCGGCCGCGCCGCGCCGCGTCGTCGTCAACGCCGCGGGCGCCAAACTCGAACAGGTATTCCGCGTCGTCGTCCTCGGCGAGGAGACGGAAGAGGACGCGGCGCGCGTGCGTGAGCGGCGGCGTGTCCTTGTCCCAACCGTACTCGAGCAGGCGTCGGACCGCGCTAATCGTTCCGACCCCTTCGAATTTTTCACTGCGGGCGGACGGAACAGTGAGCATGGAATGATTCCATGTTCCGTCCGGTTGCTGCAGCACCGCCAACGTCAATGCAGGACGGTGCGTAAAGGGGAGAGATGCAACTTGGGCATGTGTCGCGGGCGAAACTTTCGCGACTTCAGTGAGCGCGCGGAACTGGATCGACGCCGCCGCGTGATCCATGAGCCAGGTGATCGGAAAGACGAGTGGCGGTGACGACGGAACCGCAGCCGGAGTCTGTGGCGTTATCGCGGCTACGGGTCCCGGTGGAAACGAGGGCGGCAGAGTCACTCTCAGGTCGCTCTTCGGTCCAGAAGTACGCAACGAGCTCGTCGTTGGTGCGAACGTTCCGCTCGAGGGCGGGTAAGGATAGCAGTTTTGAGGCTTTGCGCTAGAGGGCAGCAACTAACTTGTTGCGCCCATGAAGCTTGTCGTTGCGCGGGTCTTGGCGCGCCCGTAGCTGATGTCGCAGTCCTGGGTCCATGCTGCCCGGTCCGCGTCTGATGCGCGCACGACGGATCACACCACACTCCTTTTGGGGGCAAATGCAATGAAGAAGATGATTCAGATGGCGATGGTCGCTGGCGCGATGTTCATGGTCGTGACCACGGTTGCTCAGGCGCAGGGCGGCGAGCAGCAGGGTGGACGTCGTGGCGGTGGACGCCCGAACGTCGTTTCCATTCTCAAGGATTCGCTCCACGTGTCCGACGCGGTCGCCGCGAAGGCCGACTCGATCCAGAAGGCGTACGCCGAGATGAACGCGCCGCTCATGCAGGCAGCGCGCGGTGGTGACGCCGATGCGCGCACGAAGATGGGTGAGAATCGGACGAAGCAGATGAACGACATCAAGGCGCTGCTCACCGATGATCAGAAGGCCGCGCTCGACAAGATCATGGCCGCAATGCCCCAGGGTCGTCGTGGCGGCGGTGGTCGCTAAGCAGCGCAGCACGTCGCGCAGCACCGTATAGCACCTTTGTACGAACACGCGGGCCGTCACGATGTGACGGCCCGCGTCGCATTTTCGCTCATTGCATCCATCGGACGCCGGTTCACTGGCGGCGCCATGTCGGCGCGCGCATCTTCCCGCCCCGATGCGTCGCCCACCGTCCTCAGGAGCCGCGCGTGCGCGGTGAGTTTCTAGATCTCTCAGGCGCGCGCCTCTACTACTATGCCGCCGGCACGCGGGGCGCGGGCGACCCGGTCGTGTTCCTCCACGGCTTTCCCACCTCCGGGCACGTCTGGGCCGACGTCGTCCCGCTCGTCCCGGCTGGCCATCGGGTGGTCGTCCTCGACTTGCTCGGCTACGGGCGCAGCGACCGCCCACTCGACCGATCGCTATCGGTCGACGCGCATGCCGATCGCGTGATCGAGCTGTTCGACCAGCTGCGCATCGACCGCGCCTGCATCGTCGGTCATGGGCTCGGCGGCGGAATCGCGCAGTCGATCGCCGTGCGCCACCCGGCCCGCGTGCCGAAGCTCTGTCTCGTCGCCAGCCTCGACTTCGACGCCTGGCCCACCCTCGGCGCGCGAGCGGCGCGCGCCATCGTCCCGACGATGCGATTGCTGCCGCCGGCGGCCTTGCTTGGCGCGGTGCGTCGCCGTCTCGCGCACGGATTCCGCGATCCCGATCGCGCTTCTCGCTCGATCGATCTCTATCTGCGCCCGTTCGCGTCGGACGACGGACGAGACGCCCTTGCCGCACACCTCCGCGCGCTGCTCAGCGCCGAGAGCGCGCCGCTCGCCGCCCGGCTCTCCGAGATCACGGCGCGCACAGCGATCATCTGGGGCCAGCGCGACAAGGTGCTGCCGATCGCCCTCGGCCATCGCCTGCAGCGCGCCATCCCCGGCGCGACGCTGCAGGTCGTCGACGGCCGCCACTTCATCCCCGAAGAGGATCCGCGCCCCGTCGCCGACGCGATCGCCAGCCTGCTCGCCCGCGCCTGACGCGGCGTACGGCGATCAGAGTTTTCTCAATTCCTCGGCCGCCTCCACGACGTGGCCGATCTCGCGCGACAGCGCCCGCGCCTCCTGCGTGGCGCTCGTCGACTCGTCGATCGACGAGCCGAGTCCGGTCGACCGGAACTTGAGCAGGTCGAGCTTCAAGTTCTGTAACATGAGCACCGCGCTCTCGAGTTGATTGGCGAGCGAGCGCCGCCGCTCGAGCAGCTCGTGGAGGGATTTGCGCTGCCGCTCGAGCAACGCGAGCCGTCGCTCGCGCTCGGCGGTCTCCGGTTCGGTGCGCAGGCTGGCGAGCCGCGCGTCGAGTGAGCCGAGCGACGCGCCCGACACGTCGGCGTCGAGCCGGTGGAGCGTCGTCGCCAGCGCCCCGACCCGTTGGGCGAGCGCGTCGACCGTTGGCCCGACCTCGGGGATCATGTCGCGCTCGACCGGACGCAACGCGGCGGCGATGTCGCGCATCAGCGCGCGATCCACGGCCGCCCGGCGCACCGCATCGCCGTGCGCCCCCGCGAGCACGTCGCGGTCCGCGAGCTCGGCGCCCAACTCCTCAGGCGAGCGCGTTGCCTGTGCCGGCGGCGGCGCAGCGGCGAGGGCCGCCTTGGCATCCTGCGCGCGGAGCTTGGCGCTGATTCCTTTGCTGAATGCGTCGATCGGACCGACGCCGTCCGACCAGATGGAGCCGAGGCGTCGCGCAACGCCGAGGAAGAGCGCGGCGCTCGGAATGAAGAACCAGGGCGGACCGCCCGCGGCGAGGTTGATGCCGCACAGCACCACGCTGGCCACGCCCCAGCTCAACGCGCTGCGACGAAACGATTCCACGCGCTCGAGCAGCGGCCGATCGCTGTATCGATAGAACGGGTAGACGCGACTCCCGACGACGAAGCCGGTGTTGGCACCGCGAAGCCCGTGCGCGATCCAGGCGCGCCGCTGCGCGCGATACCACTCGCGGAGCTCGCGCCGGCTGAGGCCCGGGGGCGGCGCGGGAAACACATCGGGCGCGCGTGCCAACGCCGGCACTTCGATCTGCGGCACGAGCGGAACGACGGCGTGCGCACCGGCCGGCGCAGCCGATGGCTGCACGGCGGGGAGCGCCGGCAGCGGGGAGATGGCGCGCGAGCGCTGGCTCCGCGGCTTCACCATCGAGTCGAGCGCGTCACGAAACTCCGCCGCACCAGACCAACGATCCGACGGCCGCTTGGCGAGCGCACGATCGATCGCCACCGCGAGATGTTTCGGCACCTCGGGCCGCACCTGGCGGATGGGCCGCGGGCGCTCGGACACGTGCTTCACGAGCATCGCCGGCGTGTTGGCGGCTTTGAACGGCGTCTCGCCGGCAAGCATGTGATAGCCGACGACGGCGAGCGAGTAAAGATCGCTTCGTCCATCGATCTCCCGTTCGCCCATCGCCTGCTCCGGCGACATGTACGCCGGCGTGCCGACGGCGACGCCGGTCACGGTGAGCCGCGTCTCACCGGCGGCGGCGCGCGCGATGCCGAAGTCGGTGACCATCGGCCGGCCGCTGGCGCGATCGATGAGAATGTTGTCGGGTTTGATGTCGCGGTGCACCACACCGCGCGCGTGCGCGTAGGCCAGCGCATCGGCCACGTCGCGGAGCACGCGTACCGTGCGATCGATCGGCCAGCGGCCCTCGGTCGCCAGACGCAGCCCCAAACTTTCGCCGTCGATGTAGGCCATGACGAAATACACGAGTGCTTCGTCG
>DATNAT010000167.1:0-4619 GCA_035572355.1 Gemmatimonadaceae bacterium | reverse complement strand
CGTGCGATGTTCGTCGACCGGGCGCGGGCCGAGCGCGAACGCCGGTGAGACGTAGATCAAGCGCGGCTCGTCGTACTGCCCGACGGCGACACGCACGCCGGCATCGCGCATCGCCCCCTCGACGCGCGCCGTGAGCATCGGCTCGGCGTTTCGCGAAGGATCACCGTCGATGAGCGGGCTCGCCACGCCGAGATCGAGCACGAGCGCCGGCTCGCGGCGCAGGTCGTAGGGAAGGACCGGTTCGTACGACGTGTGGTGCCGCAGGAAATCCAGGACACGTTGGCCATGACGCGTCACGCTCCGCCCCGCCGCGTTGCGGAACGCCGCTTCGGCAAGTGCGAACGGAACGGCGGCGAGCGCCGGCAGCTGCCGCGCAACCGCCTCCTGACTCACGCCGAGGTATGCATTATCGGGACGGAGCCGCTGCTGCTCGGCGGCGATGCACGCGCTCATCGCGAGCCGCAGCACGACGAGTCCGTACAGTGCGGCGAGCTCCTCGTCGTCGAGCGCACCGACGCGAACGTAGCCGCGCACCACGGCGCACGCCGCCGCGAGCGGATCGGCTGCGCCGAGGAGGGCGTAGGCGATCGCGATCGCGAGGTCGGCGACGGCGAAGCTATGGACCGCGTCGCCGTAGTCGACGATTCCGCCGACGCGCCACGCACCGTCGTCGCCGGCCGAGTCGTCGATGAGAATATTGTGACTGTTGAGATCGCCGTGGATCGTCGCCAGTGGAAGCGCATCGAGATGCGGCGCCGTCGCCCGGTCATACTCGGCCATCGCACGGTCGATCGCGCTTCCAAGCGCCGCGTCGGCGATGTCCGGGCGGCGCTGACGCACGAGCTCGCGGCCGTGGGCCGTGTCCCACTGAATGTCGCGATGCAGTGCCGGATGGTCGAATCCGTTCAGCGCCTGACGGAGCGCCGCCGCCCGTGCGCCGAGATCCTCGAGCAGCGCCGTCGGCTCGTACGGGAGCTCGGTCATCGGCCGGCCCTCGAGCAACGAGAGGGCCCAGGCCATGTGACGCGAGCCGTCCGGCGCCGCGATCTCGACGATCGTGTCACCACTGGCCGCGGCGATCACTCGTGGCGCGAGGTCGACGCGGGTCGAAAGATGCTGGAGCAGTGCCTGCTGCGCTTCGAGCACGTCGCGCCGCTCGCGCGAGTTGGCGATCTTGAGCACGAGGCGCCGGCCGGCCCGATCGTCGATTAGAAAATTCTGATCGCGGTCGCTCGGCAGCTCGGTCGCCCGGCCGTCGAGCTGCCACGCGTCGCGGGCAACGGCTTCGGCGGCGTCCGTGGAGAGACGCGGCGCAAATTCAACGGTCGGCGGCGGGGCGGCAGTCGAAGTCATGGCGCGCTCAGCGAGACTCGCCTCGGACTTCTTTGGGAACGCGGCCCTCGAGCACGGCGCGCGCCTGGCCACCGTGACTCACGACTTGATATGCCCGCTCGAAGCGCAGTGTCTGCGACGGCCCGGAAGCCGGCGTGTCGTACTTCTGAGCATAGACGTAGAGCTCCGTCGAGTCGGAGCCGAGACGGAAGAGCGGCGAGAACCGAACGACGTACCCAGGGAGCTCGGCTTTGCACCGCGCGGTGCCGCGCGTGCCGAGGACCGGCTCGCAGTGTCCTTTGATGATCGGGCCGTGCTCGAGCGACTGGACCGTGGCCGCGTCGAGTCGGCCGGCGGGCGTCAGGCCGACGGTGCGCGGCAGCTCTCGCGGATCGATCAGCAGCGAGAGCGTGGGATCGGTAACGTCGAACGCTTCACGGAGCGCGGCTTCGTAGATTCGCGCCCGCACCTCGGCGGGCATGGACGCAACCGCGAGCCCTCGACCTCGAACGTCGTGCGAATCGTCAGAGCCGCACGCGTTCGCGGCGACGGCCGCGAACGCGAGGGCGGGGACGATGGAGCTCAATTGCATGCCGCCGAATCTAGCGGCGGCCGTGCTCTCCGCGATGTGAGTCGGAGCCGTGGTGATCGCCGTCACCATGACCGTTGCCGTGCTTGTTTTCCCACTTCTCGGCCTGGTCTTCGCGATGCTCGCGCTGACGATCGAACTGCGCCTCGTGCTTGCTTTCGAGGCGGCGTTCGCGCTCTATGCGCGCCTCGCGCTGGCGCTCCATCTGGCGCTCGCGCTCCATCTGGCGTTCGCGTTCCATACGCTCTTCGCGCTCCCGCTCGATCTGGCGCTGGCGATCGACTCTGGACTGTGAGTCCCAGATGCCATTGTTGCGATCCGAGCAGACGGTCTGAATGTGACCGTACCGGTCGGACACCTGCTGGCATTGGCGACCGTTGATCACCTGTCCGTTGTTGATCACGCGACCGTTATTGATCACGCGACCGTTGATGACCTGCCCGCCCGGGGTGTAGACGCGCCCCTGGTTGTTGTGAATCCAATCGCCAAGAACGCCCTGCTGCGTCGTACGAGTCGTTGGACGAGTCCTGGAGGGCGCCTGGCCCACCGGGTAACCGTGCGTCGAGTTCGGTAGCTGAGCGACGGCCGGCGACGCGGCGGCTACTGCCCCGGCAACGACCAGAAAATGCATTTTGCGCATCTGCCCCCCTTGGTATGAGCGCGAGTCGTCGGAAAGAAAAGCAGGGGCGGTGCCGCGGGGCGCGAATCTCGCATGCGGAGCTAACGACCACGGCTGCAATGGGTTCCGCGATTGTGAGAAAGATCACTAGCCAAGAGTTGTCTTTGCGAGGCGACAGGCTTGTCCAGCGCAGTGGACGTGCCCGCTTGGTGCTCTTCGTGTTCATCGCCGGCGCAGCAGCGACGTCGTGCACGCTCGCCGTGCCGCAACCGATCGACTCGACGCGCGCACTCACTCCGGCCGCCGCAGCGGATTCGCTCTCGACCTCCGTCGCCTATCGACGCATCGAACGGGAGGTCGTCGTCGAGCTCAACGCCGCGCGCCGCGATCCCGCCGGGTACGCAGCGTATCTCGCGGAGCTCATCCCGATGTTCGACGGCAATGTGCTGCGGCGACCGAATCACCCCGTTGGCGTGCGCACGGTGGAGGGTGCGGCCGCGGTGCGCGAAGCGGTCGGCGCGCTGCGCGCTCAAGCTCCGGAACCGCCGCTCTCTTTCGTCCAAGGCCTGGCTACCGCGGCGCGAGATCTGGCGGTCGATCAGGGGCGGACCGGCGCGGTTGGACACACGGGGAGCGACGGCTCGACGCCGGCGACGCGCATCAGTCGCCACGGCGCGTGGGGGGTGAGCTACGCGGAGAACATCGATTACGGCGACTTCACGAGCGGCCGCGACGTGGTGCTCGGCCTCCTGATCGACGACGGCGTTCCCGACCGCGGCCACCGCCACAACATCTTCGACTCCAGCGCGCGGGTCGTCGGCGTTTCCTGCGCGCGGCACCCGAAATTCGGCTCGGTCTGCGTGATCGACCAGGCCGGGGCCTTCACGGCGCGCTGACCGCCGCTCGCCGCGCGGCGGCGGACCGGCGATTCCAGTACTGATATACCAGAATTCCTAACACGAGTATGATGACGCCGATCCCGGCGTCGGCCGGGTAGCGCGCCACGGTGGTCGCCGAGATCGCCCAGCAGGCCACGACGAACACCGCGGTCGTCGCCGGATGGCCGGGAACGCGAAACGACGGCTGGTCCACCGCATCGGCGGCTGCTGCTCGCGCCGCCGCCTCGCGACGGCGGAATACGATCAGCGCCGCGCCAGTGAGCCCGAAGAACAGCACGTCGATCGCCACGACGTAGTTGAGGATCTGATCGTACTTGCCGGTGAGCGCGATGACGGCGGCCCACACGCCCTGGAGCACGATCGCCACGACCGGCACCCGCGTGCGCGGGTCGAGCGTGCCGACGCGTTTGAAGAAGACGCCGTCGCGGGCCATGGCGTAGTAGACGCGCGGCGCGGTGAGGATGCTCTGGCTGAGAAAGCCAACCGTCGAGATGGCAATGCCGAGCGCGATCAAACGGCCGCCCCGATCGCCCCAGAAGCGGCGCATCACCTCCGACGCGGGCGTCGCCGTGGCAGCGAGGCCGCTCACGCCGAGGGCGCGAAGGCAGACCCACGTGACGGCGAGATACAGCACGATGACGCCCACGACCCCGATCAGCAGGCCTCGCGGCAGATCGCGGCGTGCGTCACGCATCTCTCCGCTCACGAAGCTCGCCGTTTGCCAACCGCCGTAGGCAAAGAGTACCGGGACCATCGCGGTGGCGAGACCGATCGCACCGCCGCTCGATGTGGGCGCCGCCGTCGCGGTGGCAACCGGACCGGCGGCAGGCGCCACAGCCACTCCAACGCCGATCAGCAACGCGATCGCCGCCAGCTTGGTGAGCATGAGTGCGGATTGAACGTTGCTGCCGGCGCGAACGCCGAAGCAGTTGACGAGGGTCAACGCACCGAGGGTGATCGCGGCAACGGCTTGCTCGGAGACCCCCGAACCGGTGAGCTCGCGGAAGTAGCGGCCGAAGATGATCGCCGCGCCAGCCATGCCGCCCGTTTGGATGACGAGCAGCAGCGTCCAACCATATAGGAAGGCGACGATGGGGTGGTAGGCGTCGCGGAGGTAGGCGTACTGCCCTCCGACCCGCGGGCGCAGCACGGCGAGCTCCGCATAGACGAAGGCGCCGAT
>DATNAT010000166.1:0-7216 GCA_035572355.1 Gemmatimonadaceae bacterium | reverse complement strand
GGCCCACAACCCGGACACGCTCGAGACGCCGGTGTCGTACCTGTTCATCGCCGGTGTGATCGTGGCGGGCTTCGACGCGAACAAGGTGTTCATCGAGAACGGGCGCTACCACGGCGACAAGATCATGGCGCGGCTGCTCGGCCGCCGTGCGCCGGCGGAGCCGAAGCTGAGCGCGGAGCTGGACACCTGACGCTTTTTGGACTGCGACTGAAGGTTAGAACAGCGTGAACCCGGCGACCTGAAAATGCTGGTCGAAGGCGAACGCGTGGCTGACGCGTTCGCGGCGCATGACCTCGAAGCTCACCGCGTCGACGAGGGAGAAGCGCTGGTCGGGAAAGCGTACGAGCCAGCGCGCGACGGCGTGCTGCACGAGCTCGGTGGTGACGGCCAGCCACTCGTGCGTTGGATCGTCGAGGAGCCGTGCGACCATTTCGCGCGCCGCGGCGGCCCCGCGCAACCGCAACAGATGCCCGTGGAATTCGCCGAGCACCAGCGTGGTGCTGACGTAGCGAACGCCTGACTTGGCACCGGCGCGCGCGGCCGCCGCAGCACGCGCGTGCCACTGGTCTCGCCCGTTGGCCAACGCGAGCAACGCGCTCGTGTCAACGAGGGCGCGCACGTTTGGGAGGGCGTTTGTGAACGGGCTTGCCGCGGGTTTGCGTCGGTGCGGGTTCGTGCACGGCCAGCTCGTCGTCGGCGGCGCCGTAGAGGTAATCGTCGGCGCGCGTGGAGAGATCGGCTGGCCCGTTCACCTGGTCCGACTCGGCGAGCAGATGGTCGAAGGCGGACGCTTCACGGCCCCCGAACGCCTGGGCGGCGAGCGCCCACAATCCACGGCGAAACAATTCGGTGCGAGACAGGCCGGTCTTCGCCGCCAGACTCTCGAGCAGATCGCGGTCGCGCTGGCCCAGATAGACCACCGCTTGCTCGCGGATGCGTTTGGACGATGATGACACTGATGCACCTGTAATGTACATGTATATGATACATGCTTAGCATACTCGCGTCAAGGCATGGGGCGCGGCGGCTGCGCTCGTGCATCGGCACACCGCTTCCAGGCCGCCGCACCTGCTCCGGGCCGCTGCGCGGCGCTGTTAACTTGACCGCATGCCCAACCAGCCCGACGTCATCGAAAAACTCGTGTCGCTGTGCAAGCGGCGCGGATTCATCTTCCAGACCTCCGAGATCTACGGCGGCGCGGGCGCCGTCTGGGACTACGGCCCGCTCGGCGTCGAGCTGAAGAAGAATCTCAAAGATCGGTGGTGGCACGCGATGGTGCGCGCCCGCGACGACATCGAAGGGCTCGACTCGGCCATTCTGATGCATCCGCGCGTCTGGGAGGCCAGCGGCCACGTCGCTGGATTCACCGACCCGATGGTCGATTGCAAGAATTGTAAAAAGCGCTTCCGCGCCGACGATCCCAAGATCAAGGGCACGCCCGGCACGCCCGACGGCCAGTGCCCCGCCTGCGGCATGAAGGGCACGCTCTCCGAGCCGCGGATGTTCAACCTGATGTTCAAGACCTTCATCGGGCCGGTCGAGGACTCGGCGTCGGTCGCCTACCTGCGCCCGGAGACGGCGCAGGGCATCTATGTGAACTTTCTGAACGTCCAGCAGTCGACGCGCCAGAAAGTGCCGTTCGGCATCGCCCAGATCGGCAAGGCGTTCCGCAACGAGATCACCCCGGGGAACTTCATCTTTCGGACGCGCGAGTTCGAGCAGATGGAGATGCAGTTCTTCGTCGAGCCGGGCACCGACATGCACTGGTTCGAGTACTGGAAAGAGCAGCGCTTGAACTGGCACAAGTCGCTCGGCCTCGATCCGGCGCGCCTCGCCTTCCACCAGCATACGCCGGACGAGCTGGCCCACTACGCCCGCGCCGCGTTCGACATCCAGTTCGACTTCGGCGGCACGCTCGACTTCCAGGAGATCGAGGGCGTCCACAACCGCAGCGACTTCGACCTGACGCGCCATCAGGAATACTCGGGCAAAAAGCTCGAGTACTTCGACCAGCCGAACAACCGGCGGTTCATTCCGTTCGTCGTCGAAACGTCGGTCGGCGCCGACCGCACGACGCTGGCCGTGCTCGTCAACGCCTACACCGAAGAATCGGTCGAGGGCGAGGACGAAGGCCGCACGGTGCTCCGGCTGCACCCGAGCCTCGCGCCGATCAAGGCCGGCGTCTTCCCGCTCGTGAAAAAGGACGGCATGCCGGAGTTCGCCACCAAGCTCGCCGCCGAGCTGCGGCAGAGCTTCCCGGTGTTCTACGACGAATCGGGCGCGATCGGCCGCCGCTATCGGCGGCAGGACGAAGTCGGTACGCCCTACTGTATCACGATCGACGGGCAGACGACCCAGGACGGCACCGTCACGATTCGCGAGCGCGACACGCTCAAGCAGGAGCGCGTTGCCGCCGACCAGGTCGCGACGATCGTTCGGCAGCGCATCGCCACATGAGCCCCGCCGCGGTGCAGTCGCTCGACCGCCTCCGCCAAGAGGGCGAAGCGTTCATGGAGGAGATCTCGCGGGAACAATACCTGGCCTACTCCGGTCAGAAGTCGGGGGCCGAGCTGCAGCCGATCTACGCGCGCCATGCCAACGTGCTCGGGCCCGACTCGCTCGCGCTCACGCTCGACGCACTTCGCACGGCGGCGCCGGAGAGCGAAGAGCACCGGGCGGCGCGGCTCCTCGCCGACTGGCAGGCTGACGCACAGAGTGCGCGCCAGCTCGCCCCGCTCGACGAGCGCGAGATCGCCTGGGAGAGCTCGGCGGTCGTCACCGTGGGCGAGGGGAGGCGCATTCAGTACGAGCAAGTGGCGATCGAGATCGCGAACTCCACCGACGCGCGTGAGCGGCACGCGATCGACGCGGCGCGGGCCAGGCTGGTCGAAGCGGAGCTGGCGCCGATCCGCCGCGAACGCTTCCAGCGCGAGCGCGAGATCACCGAATCGCTCGATCTCGCCGCCGGCTACAACGCCACCTTCGAGCTGTTGAGCGGATTGTCGCTCGACGATCTCGGCGCGGCGTGTCGAGAGTTCTTGCGCGACACGCAGGCGATGTGGGACGACACGCTTCCCGATTTTGCCAAGCGGCTGCTCGGTATGGACGTCCAGTCGCTGCGCCGGCCCGACGTGCTGGCCATCGTGCGCGCGCGCCACTTCGACGCCGCCTTTCCCTCGGCGCGGATGGAGGATTCGATTCGACGTCAGGTGCGCGAGATGGGCATCGATCCGCTCGCCGCGGGCCGCGTCACGCTCGACACGAGCGATCGGCCCGGCAAACGCTCGCGCGCTTTCTGTGCGCCGGTGCGCGTGCCGAACGAGGTGTATCTCGTCCTCCGGCCGCACGGCGGCCAGTCCGACTGGATGACCTTTCTCCACGAGCTGGGCCACGCGCTGCACTTCGCCTACATGCACGCCGACCTCGCGTTCGAGTATCGCTGGTTGGGCGACAACTCGATCACCGAAGGCTACGCGATGCTGTTCGACCACCGGATGAAGGATTCCGGCTGGCTGGCCCGCTACACCGACCTCGGCGCGGCCGACCTGCCGGCCTTTCTCCGCATGGCCGGGTTCGAGGAGCTGCACTTTCTCCGCCGCTACTGCGCCAAACTGATCTACGAGATCGAGCTGTACGGCGGCCGCGTCTCGTGGGACGCGCTGCCCGACCTCTACGCCGAGCAGCTCACCGCGGCGACGAACTTTCAGTACAACCGCGCCGACGCCTTCGTCGACGTCGACCAGCGGTTCTACGCGGCGCGCTATCTTCGCGCCTGGCAGCTCCAGTCGCTGCTTGGCGAGACGCTGGTCGAGCGGTACGACGTGGACTGGTGGCGGAATCCGCGCGCCGGTCCGTGGATCTGCTCGGCGCTGTTCGGGGAAGGGCAGCGCGAGCTGGCCCACGAGCAGGCGGAACGTGTCGCCAAACGGCCGCTGTCGTTCGCGCCGCTGGTGCGCGCCGTGGAGCGGCTGCTCGGCTGACGCACGGCGCGGGCTGCGCGCGAATCGCGTAGATTCCCCGCATGGACGCACCCGTCGCCGTCGTCACCGGCGCATCGAGAGGAATCGGGCGGGCGACTGCGCTTCGCCTCGCGCCGCAGTTCGCCATCGTTGCGCTGGCCCGCAACGGCGACGAGCTGGCGTCGTTGGCGGAGGAGATCGAATCGGCCGGTCGGATCTGCCGCCCCTGCGTCGTCGACATCACCAATCCGGCGGCAGTCAGCGACGCGCTCGATGGCATCGACGCCCAGGTGCTCGTCAACAACGCCGGCGTCGGCATCAACAAGCCCTTCCTCGACCTGACGCGCAGCGAGTGGATGCGCATGGTCGATCTCAATTTGAACGCGCTGTACGACGTGACCCGTGCGGTGCTGCCGGCGATGATCGCGCGCCGCTCGGGGCACATCGTGTTCGTCGGCTCGATCACGGGACGCACGGCGTACGCCGGCGGCGCCTGCTACTCCGCCACCAAGCATGCCGTGATGGGACTGAGCGAGAGCCTGATGCTCGAGCTGCGCGAGTACGGCGTGAAGGTGTCGGTGGTGAACCCCGGCTCCGTCGCCACACATTTCTCCGAGCGCCGCGACCCGAGCTGGATGCTCGCGCCGGAGGACGTCGCCGAGGCGATCGTGCGCGTCGTCGACACGCCGGCCGACGTGCTGGTGCACCGCATGGAAGTGCGAACGCTGACGGTTCCGAAGCGACACTAGACGGAGCGAATCGTGTCCTCCCCTCGACGCTTGACCGCCCGAACGTTGTTCCATCTGCGCGACCGCAAGACCGGCGATCCGCTCCCCGCCGACGCCGGCCTGCGCGAGCTGATGGCCGTACGCGAGATTGGCCACGCGCTGCTCACCGCCGAACGCCCGGAGGAGGTCTTTCAACTCGCACTCGACCGTGTGTGTCCGCTCGTCGGCGCGAGCTTCGGCTGCGTGTATCTGATCGACGAGGGCACCGACCTGATGCGCCTGGTCGCCGTGCACAACTGGCCGCAGCGCTACGCGCAGTTCCTGGGACAGATGCGCGTACGGTTGGGTCACGGGCCGAGCGGCCAGGCGGCGAGCGACCGGCGCGTGATCGAGGTGCTCGACATCCTCGCCGATCCGTCGCTCGACGACTGGCGCGAGGTGGCGACGGAGCTTGGATTCCGCTCCTTCGCCGCGCTGCCGCTGGAGAGCGCGCGCGGCGTGCTCGGCACGGTCACGTTCTACTTCGCCTCGCCTCAGGAGCTGGGCGACGAGACGCGGCATTTGGTCAGACTGGTCGCGGATCAAATGGCGGCGACGGCCGACAAGGTGCGGCTGATCGAGGATCTGCGCCGCGCCAACTCGGCCCTCACCGCGTCGAACGCCGCGCTCGCGCGGCAGTACGCGGATGTGGTGGAGGCGCGACGTGTAAAGGATGAGTTTCTCGCGAACATCTCTCATGAAATGCGTACACCGCTCACCGCGGTGATCGGCTACATTTCGCTCATGCAGGAGGGCCTCGCCGGTCCGATGACCGACGGGCAGCAGGAAACGCTCGGTCAGGTCAAGCGGTCGAGCGAGCAGCTGTTGTCGTTGATCGGCGATCTGCTCGAGCTCACGGCGCTCAAACGGGGCGACTTCGACGCGGCGGTGCAGGACATCGACCCGCGCGATCCGGTGCGTGACGCGCTCGCCGAAGTCGGCGGCAAGCGCGACGGCGTGTCGCTCGAGATCGAGCTGCCCGCCGAAGTACCGGCGATGCGCAACGACCGAAAGACAATTGCCAAGGTGCTTCGCTCGCTGATCGACAACGCATACAAGTTCACGCACGACGGCGAAGTGCGCGTCTCGCTGGAGATCGTCGACGACCGCGTGCGCTATCAGGTGAGTGACACGGGGATCGGCATTCCGTCCGACGCGCACGAGCTGGTGTTCGACGAGTTCCGGCAGGTGGATGGCACCCTGACCCGCGAGTACGGCGGTTCGGGGCTCGGATTGGCGCTGGCGCGGCGGCTCGCCCGCATGGTGCGCGGCGACATCACGCTCGCCTCGTCGCCGGGCGATGGATCGACGTTTCAGCTCGAGGTGCCGTTGCGCTACGATTCGCCGGTCGACTTACCGAATTCGTCATCGAGGAATGTGGAATGAGCGCGTCGCAACGCACCGTGCAGGAGCATACGACGAGCCTGTCACCCAGCGACGTGCTGGACCAGGCCAAATCCTTCTTCTCCAACCGGCCGTCGATCTACTCGACGTTCATCGACAAGCAGGGACCGGGCTTCTGCACCTTCCGCGGCCAGGGCGGCGAGGAGATCGTCATCGCCGCGACCGCGGCGCCCGACGGCGGGAGCCGCGTCACGGGTTCGACGTACCTCTTCGACATGCAGATCGCGCGGTTCTTCTCCACGCTGCCGCCGGTGGCGGGCGAATGAGCGCCGGCGCTCCGTTCGTCGCCGGGCTGCGATCGCGCTCGTCCACCATCCGTCTCGCCGCGGAAGGAACGCCGGCCATCACGATTCGCGTCGAGATGCCCGAAGTGTGGGACGTCGTCCGCATCGTCGTCGCGCCAACCGAGCCGGTGCTCGCCGTCAAGGTGCGCGCCCTCGAGGCGCTCTTTCCCGAGGCGGCGATGCACGAGGATTTCATCATCAAGCTGCGCGGCTGGGAGATTCTCGACGAGGGCGCATCGCTCACTGATGCCGGCGTCATCGACGGCTCGATCCTTCTCCTGACGCACCGCCGCCGGCGCCCGGTGCGCTGACCGCCGGACCACACATGACCGCCGCACCCGCAGCATCCGCCGCCTCCAAGCGCGACGCGCTGCTCGCCACGGCGGCCCGGCTCCGCGGCGAGGTGCAGCGGCGCGTCGTCGGCCAGGAGCGCGTGCTCGACGAGATGCTGATGGCGCTCGTCGCCGGCGGCCACGCGTTGCTCGTCGGCGTGCCCGGGCTTGCCAAAACACTCATGGTGCGCTCGCTTGCCGAGGCCGTCCACCTCGACTTCCGGCGCATCCAGTTCACGCCCGACCTCGTGCCGAGCGACATCACCGGCTCCGAGATCCTCGAGGAGGACGCGGCGTCGGGCGGACGCACCTTTCGGTTCGTCCGCGGCCCGGTCTTCGCCAACATCGTCCTCGCCGACGAGATCAACCGCGCGCCGCCGCGTACCCAGGCCGCGCTGCTCGAGGCCATGCAGGAGCATAGCGTGACCGCCAGCGGCCACACGATGCGTCTGCCTGAACCGTTCTTCGTG
>DATNAT010000165.1:0-3381 GCA_035572355.1 Gemmatimonadaceae bacterium | reverse complement strand
GCGCCGCCACGATCGTCGCGATGTCGATCTTCCGCATGTCCATCATCGCGTCGAACGCCCGCTTGGCGGCCGCCGGATCGGGGTCCGTGATCGCCTGCGACAGGGCAATCGGCGTGATCTGCCAGGACAGTCCCCACCTGTCCTTGCACCAGCCGCACGCGCTCTCCTCGCCTCCGTCGCCGACGATCGCCTTCCAGTACCGATCGGTCTCGGCCTGGTCCACCGTCGCGATCTGAAACGAGAACGCTTCGCTGTGCTTGAACGTCGGTCCGCCGTTCAGCCCGAGGCACGGAATGCCGAGCACCGTGAACTCGACCGTCAACACATCGCCTTTCTTTCCGGATGGATAGTCGCCCGGCGCACGGTGGACCGCGGTGACGGCCGAATCGGGGAAGGTCTTCGCATAGAAGCGCGCCGCGTCTTCCGCGTCGCGGTCGTACCAGAGGCAGATGGTGTTCTTGGCGGGGTTCATCATTTCAACGATCCGATTGAGATGGGAGTGCCGTTGAAGGCTCGCACGATTGCCGTGATCGATCGCCGTGTCGGCGTGTGGGCTACCCGCGCCCATTGTAGAAGCTCGGTCGTCCTCGAACCGACAACGCCGCATGCGCCATCAATTCCACGATCACGAACACCCCGCCGGCCGTGGCCCACGTCAGCGGCACCAGTCGCGGGCGATCGAACAGCAGCTGGTCGGTGAAGCGAGCGCCAACGCCGAGCACGATGCCGCCGCCAAACCAGAACGCGACTCGCGCGGCGAGCTGAATGCTCCGGCGATCGGAAAGTCGCGGCCGCAGCCAATTCAGAAAGAGGAGATCGATCAGGTGGCCGCCGAAGGCCGGCCAGAGCATCAATAGACTCAAGGCTGGCCAGCGCCGAATACCGCCGCCCGACAGCGCGACGATGGCTCCCGCGATCAGGGCGATGCTCAACGTCCGGGTCAGCGTGATGCGATACGGCTCCCGGTATGGCTGCCAGTCGGTCACAGGCCGTCTCCGCGAACGCCTACGCCACCAGCCCACGCGCGGCGCGACGCTGACTCACGTAGAGCGAAAGCCACAGCACCAGCGGGAACGCGATGCCGAGTCCCGTCGCCGCGACCGACATCATCGGGCGCGTCGCGAGCATCAGCAAGAACGCGCCGATACAGGCGGCAGCGCCGATTCCCGCCAACCGGCGCGCGGCGTGGCCGCCGAAGAGGAGCGCGACGCCGGCGACGACGAGCAGCGAGGCCGTCGCGATCACGAAGACCAGCACGGTCTGCGACAGCACGTCCCGCCCGCCGAACGCCGATGCGCGGAGCTCGACGGACGCGTTCGCGATCTCGAGCAAGCCGGCCAACGCCGAGAGAATCCCCATCGTCTTCATCGTACCCTCCGCCGAATGAAAACCGTCGCGCAGCTCGTCCATCCACAGCCGCGGCGCGGTCGCCGCCGCGTCGGCAATGCTCGCCAACCAGTAGCGCGTGTCGACGACGCCGTCGCGCCGTTGCGCGCGATAGACCAGCAGCATCTCCCGGCCGAACGTCCCGCGAAAGGCCGGCGGGTATGCCTGGAGCATGATCCGATACAACCATTCGCGGTCGTTCATCTCACCGTCGTTCACCCCGCCCTCCGGGGAATGAGCTTCTTCTGATGAGCGTCCTGCACGACCTTCGCCAGCCGCCACGACTCGGCGCGCGCGACATCGAGGCCGTGGCGTGTGAGACGATAGTAGCGGCGCCGCCCGCTCGCGTCGTCTGGATCGTCGCGCTCGATCTCCTCGACGACGCCCGAGGCGAGCAATCGCTTGAGCGCGCCGTACAGCGTTCCGGCGCCGATCTGCACCGCGCCGTTCGTCCGTGCCGCAACCTCCTTCATGATGCCGTAGCCGTGCTTCTCCCCGTCGGCGAGCGCGAGGAGAATGTCGAACGTCGCCGGTGCGAGCGGCAGCATCGATTCGGGCGGCCGCGGCGGGGGAGGAGCAACCTTCTTCGGCATCGATTCCGTGTCGTGTATCGGAGGTCGCTGTAGCGAGCTAGCGGATACTATGCGCGAGCGTCCGGCGGCGCGAGGCCCGAAGCGCGACCGTCACCGCGACGACGATGAGCATGGTCGCGAGGGCGATCGCCGGATGGGCGACGGACGGTACGACGAAGGCGCGCCCGGCGATGTGCTCGTTTCGCAAACGCCAGCTCTCGACGCTCATCGCCCAGATCTGCGTTAGCCCGGCCATGACGAGTGCGATCAGGCAGACGAGCACCCCGCGCGCGGCCAGTGCCGCCGTCCAGCGCGTGACGATCACCCGTTCGAGCTCGCGCGCGGCAAACAACGCCGCGACCACGGCGAGGGCCAGCATCGGAAGAAACACCGCAGCGACGTCGACCGGCCACAGGCGCGCACGCGTCGCCCGATCGACGTCGGCGCGCGTGACGCCGTGGCGTGCGGCGATGCTGTCGAACATCGCGCTCCGGCAGGCGCCGACGAGCGGAAGCTCGAGCCGCGGCTGCGTGCGATAGCGTACGTCGCCGTAGCGTTGGCCGACTTCCCACGCGACCTGTGCATCTTGTCGGAGATGCTCGCGGTCCGCGGCCCGGTCGAGGTCGAGAGGTCCGGACCGCGTGTCCGTCCAGCGACACTCGCGGTTGATGCGCGAAGCGTCGATGCACCCGAGCGAGAGTGCGGCGGCCACGCTGAGCGAGGCCGCGAGCGCCGCATGGCGCATCCTACCGCGCCGCCGCCGCGGCGCCGCGCGCCCCGCGGCGAGCGATGACGCCCAGCATCACGATCGGGAAGATGATGCCGAGCAGCATCGAGGCCATCGAGAAGCCCGGACGAAACGCGGCGAGCAGCGCGAAGGTGACGAGCACGGCGAGCGCGGTGCCACGCGCGAAGCCGATCGCGCCCCCCGGCCGAACCAGCAGCGCGATCCCCGATGCGAACAGCAGGGTCGAGACTACGCCGACGAGGCCGGCGAGCGCCGCGCCGGTGCCGGACCCGCCGCCCCGCCCGACGGAGCCCGAGGCGATGATGACGTTGAGCAACTCGAGCCCGCCGACGAGCGCGGCACATCCGCCGAGTATCCGCACGCTCCCTCCCGGTATCGGTTTTTCGCTATATCGCTGAACACTATACCGACTGACGATATAGTATGGCCACCGAGGAGGGTCGTCAAGAGAGCGGCGGCGCCGGCAATCGCATGGCCGGCGACGTGACGAAGCTCACGACTGGCCGGCAACGCCACTCACGCCACGGGAGTCGTCCGTTACTTCCATGCGGCTCACGCAATCGGTTTCCTAGCGGGTTCGTAGTCCAACCATAGGGAGACACCGACGATGTCAACGCGCCGTGTGACGGACGAAGAAGGCCGTGTGTGGGAGTGCAAGCAAGAGAGCGAGGAAGC
>DATNAT010000164.1:0-2638 GCA_035572355.1 Gemmatimonadaceae bacterium | reverse complement strand
TCGGGCGATATGAGGGCTGCCTAGGAAAATCTTTGCTTGAGAGGTAGCCGGGAGCGGCCGAAACTCTGTAGACTAGGCAGCGCGTCCCGATGTCGAGCGCGTCCGGCGCAAGCCGTATCCGCGCCCATCCGAAACCGCCGCGCACCCCGCGTATGTCCGTGCCGCCGCAAGTTCTCATCGTCGACGACGACGCTTCGATTCGAAGTCTGTACGAAGACATCCTCCGTGCGGAGGACTACGCCGTTGCGACCGCGGGCACCGGCGCCGATGCGATGGGCACACTCGAGCGCCTCGGCGGTGTTGTCGACGTGCTCGTGCTCGATATCGGGCTTCCCGATGCGGACGGCACCAATGTCGCCAAAGAAATCGTCGCGCGCATCGGCCAGCGGCCCACGCTGTACGTGAGCGGTTGGGCCGACGAGTTCTCCGATCTCGCCGAAGCACCGGGTCGTTGGCTGGTGATGCAGAAGCCGATTCCCGTGCCCTCGCTCATCGCCGCGATCGACTGGTTGTCCGGCCGCCGCGCCGACCGGCCGAGCGTCGCGTAACCTCTCCGGGGCTGCGCGCATCAGTCCGCGCGCAGCGCCTCCACCGGGTCGACCGCTGCGGCGCGGCGCGCCGGAAGCCAGCTCGCAATGAAAGCCGCACCGCCGAGAACGAGCGCGACCAGCACGTACGTGGTGGGATCGGTCGCCGAGACACCGAAGAGAAATGCGGAGAGCACGCGCGTCGCCGCGATCGCGCCCGCGATGCCGATCGCGGCGCCGACGCCGACCAGCGCGAATGCTTCGCCGAGGACGAGGCGCAGCATGCGTCCACGATCCGCGCCCAGTGCCGCGCGAATGCCGAGCTCGCGCCAGCGCGACGTGACCGACAGCGACGTCACCCCGTAGATGCCGATGACGGAGAGCACGAGTGCAGTCGCCGCGAACAGCGCCAACAGCAGAGCGCGGAAGCGGGACTGAGCCGTGGCGCCCGCGGCCCGCTCATCCATCGTCTGCACGTCGTACAGCGGCAGACGCGGCGCAATGTCGTGTACCGCGCGCCTGACTTCCGGGCCGAGCGACGCGGCGTCACGCGCGGCGCGCACGAACACGATCATTCCCGAGCGGGGCGACTGCGCGAAGGGCACGTAGACCTCCGGCCGCGGCGCCGAATCCGCATTTTGTCGCACGCCACGCACGACGCCGACCACGATCGCGCTGTCCATGCCGCCCTGGCCGATGCTCACCAGCTTGCCCAGCGGATCTCCGCCTGGCCAGAAACGAGCGGCGGCCGCGTCGTTGATCACGGTGACCTTCTGCGCACCGATCCGATCCGCGACGGTGAACGTTCGCCCGCGCTCGAGATGCACGCCCATCGTCGCGAACCAATTTGGCGACGCCCAGTGGACGCCGATCAGCGGCTGATGCGTCGGATTTGGATCGACCGGCCGATCGAGCAGTTCGATCACCGTGAGGTTGCAGCCACCGCTCAGCGGCGAGCAGTTGTTGATCGCCGCGTCGGTCACGCCGGGCAGTCCCCGGAGGCGATCGAGAATCTCCGAGTAGAAGCCGGGCATCGAGTCGCGCGCTACTTCGCCCGGCGCGAACGCTACGCGAAAGGTGAGCATGTTTCGCGAGTCGAAGCCGGGATCGGTGGCGAGCAGCTTCGCCAGACTGCGCAACAACAATCCCGATCCGGCCAGCAGCACGAGCGCCAACGTCACCTCGGCGACGACGAGCGAGCGCCGGCCGACCGAGGCACGCGCGGCGGCGCCTGAACGCGCATCGCTCCGCAAGACGTCGTTGAGCGAACCGCGCGTTGCGCCGAGCGCCGGCACGAGCCCGAACACCAGGCCCACGAGCATCGACAGTCCGAGCGCGAAGCCGAGCGCCGTCCAATCGAGCGTGATGGACGAGAACGCGACGACGCCGAGGCCGCTGTCGCCGTGCACGCGCAGCGTCGTCGCGGGATTCACGAGACCGAGGCCTCGCACGCCGACCCAGGCCACGCCAATGCTCGCCGCGGCACCGGCAAGCGCCAGCAGCACGCTCTCCGTTACGAGCAAGCGCACGAGCCGGCGCCGGCCGGCGCCGATCGCCACGCGCACCGCCATCTCGCGTTGCCGCGCGGCCCCGCGAGCGAGCAGCAGATTGGCGACATTCACGCAGGCGATGAGGAGAACGAGCGTCACTGCGCCGAGAAGCACGAGCAACGACCGCCGGATCGTCGGCGCGAGGCGCGCGTCGTCGAGCGGCGCCGCCCTGGCGCCCCACTTCCCTCTGCTGAACTGATCCGGATAGGCATCGTTGACACGTGCGCCGAGCGCACGCGTCGCGGCCTCCGCTTGCGCGGGAGTCACGCCTGATGCTCGGCGCGCTACGAGCCGGAACGAGTGCGACTGCGCTTGCTGTAAGTCCCCGGCGTCGAGCGTGGTGACTGGCAGAAAAAACTGCGCCTGGCCAGTCAGCCCGCGAAAGTCGCGCGGGGTCACGCCGACGATCGCGTACGGCTTGCGGTCGACGTCCATCGTCTTGCCGACGATCGACGGATCGGCGTCGAACCGCGTCTGCCAGAGCTGGTAGGTGATGATCGCATTGCGCCGCGCCGTGGCGGGCGTGTCGATTCCTCGGTCGAAGTCCCGGCCCCGAATCGG
>DATNAT010000163.1:0-11265 GCA_035572355.1 Gemmatimonadaceae bacterium | reverse complement strand
CTACGTCGCGACATTGCGGGCGATCGATCGCGAGACCGGGCGGCTGAGTCGCATCGTCGAAGATCTGTTGATGCTGGCGCGCGCCGACGTGGGCGAGCGGCCGATCGTCCGCGAACGCGTGTTTCTCGACGACGTCACGTCGGATGCGGTCGAGGCGGCGAGGGCGATCGCGGCGAGGAAGTCGATGCGTGTAGAGGTCGACGAGTTCGACGAGACTCCGGTGGTGGGAGATGCGGCGCTCCTGCGCCAACTCGTGCTCATCCTGCTCGACAACGCGATCAAGTATTCGCCGGCGGGAGGCGTCGTGCACGTCGGCGTCCGCTCGGTGGGTGAGAAGGCCGAGTTGGTGGTGGTCGACCGAGGGATCGGGATTCCGGGCGATCAGATCGAGCATGTGTTCGAGCGGTTCTACCGCGGCGATCCCTCGCGGTCGCGCACCCTGGATGGCGCGCATCCGGAGGGTGCGGGACTCGGCTTGTCGATCGCGCATTGGATCGTGGAGGAGCATGGCGCGACGATCCAGATTTCATCCCCGTCGGGACAGGGGACCCGGGCGACGGTATCGCTTCCGCTCGCCGACGGGGCGAGCGCGGTGTCATCGTCGTGACAGGTCGGGGCCGCTAGCGTGCTCCGGTTCACGCCCAACATCGAGGTCATGCGCGTTCGAATCGTCCTGCTGTTCATCGGCGCGACTCAGGCGGCGCCGCTGGTCGCGCAGACCACGCCGCTCACGCGCGAGGCGGCGATGGCGATGGCGCTCGATCGTGGGGCGCGGCTGGGCGTCGCCGTTGCCGACACGGCGGTGGCCAATGCGCAGCTCATCACGGCGCGCGCGCTGCCCAACCCCAACCTCAGCGCGAGCTACAGCAAGTCCCTGCCCAATTATCACGTCATCGCTGACGTGCCGTTCGATCTTCCCGGCGTGCGCTCGCTGCGTGTTCAGTCGGCGCAGCTCGGACTCCAAGCATCGCAGCTGCGATATCGGCTCGCCCGCGCGACGATCCAGCTCGACGCCGACACGACGTACACGCATGCGGTGGCGGCCCGCGAGCATCTGGCGCTGTCGCGCCGTAACGCACTCGACGCCGATAGCCTGCTGCACATGGTCGAGCGCCGGCGCGACCTCGGGGATGCCAGCGAGATGGACGTGCAGTTGGCGCGAGTCAATGCGGGGCAGCAGGAGAACCTCGCGGCCGCGGATTCTTTGACGCTCATATCGTCGCTGCTGGACTTGCAGGCGGTGCTCGGCTTTCGGAGCGATGATCTCGAAGTCACTGCGACCGACTCGCTCGGCGCGCCCCCCGCCGCCGCGCCGCCGGCACAGGCGACGCTCGGTGAGGCGGCGGCGAATCTCTCTCTCCAATCGGCGGTCGCCGCCGTGCGGCTGCAGCATCGGTCGATCTGGTCGAGTCCGAGTCTATCGTTGGGCGTGGAGTACGGAGACCCGAGTCAGACCGGTCTGCTTCCGACGTTCGGGATTGGCGTCGGACTCCCGCTGTTCGATCGGAACCGGGGTCAGATCGCCCAGGCGGAAGCCGAGCGCATACGCGCGTCAGCCGAGTTGACGGTGGCTCAAGTGGAAGCGCGCAACGAGATCGCGCACGGCACTCGCGAGCGCGCGAACGCCCTAGCTCGCGTGACGCGCGATCGCGCGCTCGTGACGAGCGCGAACACCGTGGCCGCGATGGCGCTGACCGCCTACCGCGAAGGGGCGTCCGCGCTGCCCAACGTGCTCGAGGCTCAGCGCAGCGCGCGCGACGTTCTCGGGCAGTACATCGACGATCTCGCCGCGGCTTGGATCGCCACCGCCGAGCTGCGCGTGCTCGCGCTCACACCAACGAGCGTTTCGCCATGAGAAGATCTCGTGATGGATCTGGAAATCGGGCCGCGACATCCGCGGCAGGTACCGCGGCGCGTGCGGTGCTCGCCGGCCTGTTGTCGCTCATCGCGGCGAGCAGCGCGTGCCATGGCGGCGACAGCGGCGACGAAGCGGTCCAGGCCGTGGTGCCGGCGCAAACGGAGATCGTCCGACCGGGGGCGTTCACGCAGACGCTGAGCGCGATCGGCCAGGTGGTTGGTCGGGCCGGACATGTCGCGACCCTGATGGCCCCGGCGGCTGGGCGCGTCGAAAGCGTGCTCGTCACGACCGGGCAAGCAGTCACGGCGGGTCAGCCCGTCGTCGAGCTCGATCAGACTCCCTTTCGCGCCGCGACGGAGGCGGCGGATGCGGCGCTCGCGACGGCGGAGCGTGCGGCGGAGCGAAAGGTTCGCTTGGCGAACGAAGGGATCGCGCCGCGTGCGGATGCCGAGCAGGCGCAGGCGGACGTTGCGCGCGCGCGCGCCGACGCGGCGACGGCGCGGCGTCAGGAGGACCTCTCCATTTTGAAGTCGCCGATTGCCGGTGTGGTGACCCGGATGTCGGCGACGATAGGCGCTTCGGTCGATCCGGCGCAACCGCTGGTCGAAGTGTCGGATCCGCGCGCGCTCGACGTGCTGCTGAGCGTCACGCCGACGGAGGCGGCCCGCGTGCAACCGGGCATGAAAGTGTCGCTGAGCGCCGGACAGTCGGCGTCAGGCGAGCCTCTTGGCGTGGGCACGATTGCCGACGTGTCAGGAGTGGTCGACACGGTCACACGGAGCGTCGCGGCGCGCGTGCAGGTGCCGACGAGCCGCCGTCCGCTGCGAATCGGCGAGACGGTGTTCGGTGCGATCGCGGTGGCGACGATTCCCAGCGCGATCGTCGTACCGGCCGACGCGATCGTGCCCGACGGCGATGCGTTCAAGGTGTTCGTCGTCGACGCCAAAGGGCTCGCGCGCGCGCGCGAGGTAACCATCGGCGGCCGGGCGACCGGGACCGTGTGGATCACGGACGGGTTGAAGGCCGGCGAACGCATCGTGACCGAGGGGGCGTACGGCATGCAGGACAGCGCGAAGGTCGCGCCGCTCACACCCGCCGCCGCCGAGTCCGCGCACGCGGCCGACTCGGGTCGCGGCGCCAAGCCGCCGACGCCGTGAGCGGAAAGCGTTCGCTCTGGTCGCTTCTCGCCGAGCAGCGCCGGTTCGTCTACATGACGGTCGCGCTGGTGAGCGCGGCGGGAATCTGGGCGGCGCTGAGCTTGCCGTCGTCGATCTACCCGGAGCTCAAATTTTCGCGGATCACCGTGGTGACCGAGGGCTCGTCGCTCGGCGCGCGGCAGGTGTTGTTCTCGATCACGCGTCCGATCGAAGAAGCGGTCGCCGTAGTGCTCGGCGTGACGCGGGTGAACTCGCGGTCGATCCGCGGCGGCAGCGAAGTGAACGTGACGTTCGCACCGGGCGCCGACATGCAGTACGCGCTCGAGCAGGTGCGCGCCCAGGTCAACCAGGTGCGCGGCGACCTGCCGGCGGGGATCGACGTCGAGGTCGAGATGCTGACGCCGTCGGTCTTTCCAATTCTCCAATACAATCTCGAGGGCGGCGATCCGCCGACGTTGTACGACATCGCGCAGTACTCGATTCGGCCGATCATCTCGCGCGTGCCGGGCGTCGGGCACGTCGACGTGATGGCGAGCAACATCCGGGAGATCGAGGTGATCGCCGATCCGACGCGTCTTGCCGGCCAGCAGATGACGTTCGACGATCTGGCGACGCAGATTCAACAGTCGGCCACCGTCACGGCGGTTGGGCGCATGCCGTCGGACTATCGCCAGTATCTCATCGTGACGACGTCGGAGGCGGCGTCGGTCGAAGATGTGGCCAATCTCGTCGTGGGGCACGGTCTGCGCGTGAGCGACGTGGCGACGGTGACGCCAGGCACGGAAGACAACACGCGGATCGTGGCGGGCGACGGGAAGCCGGCCGCGCTGATCAACATCACGCGCCAGGTCGGCGGCAACACGGTGGCAATCGCCGACTCAGTGGCCGTGATTGCGGCCACGGTTCAGAAAACGTTGCCGCCGGGCGTACGGCTCAAGCCCGTGTACGATCAAGCGGCGCTCGTCCGCGACGCGGTGAAATCGGTGCGCGACGCGATGCTGATCGGGGCCGTGCTCGCCGTGATCGTGCTGCTGCTGTTCCTGCGGCATGGTCGGATCACGGCGATCAGCGCGTCGTCGATCCCGCTGACGATGGCGATGACGGTGTACGTCATGTCGCTGTTCGGCCAGACGTTCAATCTGATGACGCTGGGCGCGATGGCGATCGCGATCGGCCTGGTGATCGACGACGCGGTGGTGGTGACCGAGAACATCGTGCGCCATCTGCATCTCAATCCGGATCGAGAAGCGGCGATTCGCGAAGCCGTGCAGGAGCTCATCTGGCCGGTGACGACGTCGACGATCACGACGGTCGTCGTCTTTCTGCCGCTCGGGCTTCTCACCGGCGTGGAAGGGCAGTTCTTTCACGCACTGTCGGTCACGTTGACGATCGCGGTCCTCATCTCGCTGATCTTGGCGCTGACGATCATTCCGTTGTTGAGCGAGCAGTTCCTGACCGCGATGGATGCGGAACAAGGCGAACAGGTCGAACCGGCGGACGTCGTCGCCGACAGCGCAGCGAACGGCGAATCGCCCGCCGTGGTGAGGGCGCCGCACCGCGGCGTACTCGCCCGCGTCGGCGCCGCCGTGGATTCGCTGTCCGACATCTACGAACGCGCCCTCGCCGGAACGCTCAAGCACACGCGCATCACGATCGCCGTCTGCATCGCGCTCGCCGCAGCGGGATGGTTGGCGCACCGATACGTGGGCAGCGGGTTTCTCCCCGAGATGGATGAAGGGGCGTTCGTGCTCGACTACGTGAGCCCCGGGGGAACGGCGCTTTCCGAGACGGATCACATGGTGCACCAGGTCGAGCAGATCTTGCTCTCGACGCCGGAAGTCACGGGCATCTCGCGGCGGACCGGCGCTGAGCTCGGGCTGTTCGCCACGGAACAAAATACGGGCGACATCAGCGTCCGTCTCAGCCCGCAGAGTCAGCGCGATCGCAGCTCGTTCGAGATCGTCGACGACGTGCGCACCAAGGTGGCGCGCGCCGTGCCGCGGCTCCGGGTGGAATTCGTGCAGATCATCTCGGACGAGCTGAACGACCTGGCCGGTGCCACGAACCCGGTGGAAATCAAACTGTTCGGCTCGGACCTGGACGCGCTCGAAGCGTACGGCACCAAGCTTGGCGACAAGATCGAAAAGGTCGACGGCATCGAGGACCTGTTCAACGGGGTGGCCGAGCCGAGCGCCGAGTTGGCGATGACGGTGAACGAGGCGGAGGCCAATCGCATCGGACTCACGCCGCTGCAAGTCAGCGATCAGGTCGCCGGCGCGCTGCTCGGCATCGACGCCGGACAGGTGCGCCTGAGCGACCGGGCGATCGGCATCCGCGTGCGCGCGCCCGACTCGGTGCGGTTCAACCCGACGCTGCTCGCCTCGATTCCCGTGGTGCCGCCACAATCGCACGCTGCCGTGCCGCTGGGTGCGCTGGCGACATTCAAGGCGGAGCAGGGGCGGTCGCAGCTGACGCGAGAGAATCAGCAGCAGATGATCGATCTCACGGCGGACATCAGCGGCCGCTCGCTGGGCACGATCATGAACGACGTCAAACCGATCCTCGCCGCGAATCCGCCTCCGCCAGGCATCCGCGTCGAGCTGGCAGGGCAGTACGCGAGCCAGCAGGATGCGTTTCACGCGCTGTTGCTGGTGCTCGCCCTGGCGATCCTCAGCGTGACGGCCGTGATGGTGATTCAGTTCCAGAGCTTCGTCGAGCCAGCCGTCGTACTGCTTGCCGCGCCGCTGTCGTTCGTCGGCGCGATGGTGCTGCTGCTCGTCACGGGGACGCCGCTGAACGTGTCGTCGTTCATGGGACTCATCCTGCTCGTCGGGCTCATCGTCAAGAACGGCATCATTCTGTTGGACTTCACGCGGCACCTGATGCGCGTCGAGCGGCTGCCGCTGTCGGAGGCGCTCCAGCGCGCGGGGCGCATTCGCCTGCGGCCGATCCTGATGACGACGTTGTGCACGCTGTTTGGTCTGCTGCCGCTGGCGTTGGGGCTCGGGGCCGGGAGCGAGCTTCAAAAGCCTTTGGCGCTGGCCGTCATCGGCGGCCTCGCGCTGTCGACGCCGATCACGCTGTTCGTGGTGCCGACGCTGCTCGTCGCGATCCATGGGCGGGAGCATCGCATTCCGGGTTGACGGCGACGCGTGCCGTCGGGCGGAGGTGCTCAGATGGGCGACGGAAGCCGGCTCGACTGTCCGCGTGCCGTTTTCATCGAGGCTCTTGTCGTAGCAACACTCGCGATCAAGGTCGGCATCTCCGCTACCGGTTCGGGCCGGCAGCTGTCGACAGGTAGCTGTCAGCTCGGCGCGCTCGAATGCCGCATGGCCCGCCCGGAAGCCGCGGTGCAACCCTTGCCATGCTTCTCGCGCTGAACGAAAGCACGAGAGGCACGATGAAGCACTTCCTAGGGCGAGTCGCCGGTCGGCTACTCGGCGCCGCGATAGTGGCTGGGGCGGCGACCGCGCAACCGGTGGCGGCCCAGCGCGCGCCGGACGATACCGCAAAGACATTCTTTGTGCGCCGCGATCTGCTCTGGTCGGGGGTCGCCCTGGCGGGCACCGGAGCGGTGAGCGTGTTCGACAAGCGGATCGCGCGCTGGACCCAGACGTCGGGCGTGCAAGGGGGCTCGTCCCGTCACCGGGTGGTGAACGATCTGACGAAAATCAACGAGACGACGCTCACCGGAGCGGCGATCCTGTCGTACGGCATCGGGCGACTCACGCACTCGAGCACGATGGCCGACGTCTCGCTGCACACGGCCGAGTCGACGATCCTAACGAGCCTGATCAGCCAGACGATTCGGGGGCCGGTGGGGCGCGAGCGGCCGAGCATCAGCCAAGACGATCAATACAAGTTTCAGTTTGGGAAGGGCTTCACGCAGTTCAACAATCGCTCATTTCCATCGCTGCACTCGGCGACGGCATTCGCCGCGGCGACGGCGATCGCGGCGGAAGTCCACGAGCGCAATCCGCAGGCGAGCTGGTGGGTAACGCCCGTCGCGTACACAGTGGCGATGGTACCGGGGCTGACGCGGATGTACCTCGATCAACATTGGGCGAGCGACGTGGTGTCGGGAGCATTCGTCGGAGCCTTGATCGGAAACCGCGTCGTTCACTACGCCCACACCCACAATCGAAACAAGTTGGACCGGGCGCTTCTCGGGTTGGGACTCCAACCGGAAGGCCGCGGGCGAGTGGGCGTCGGCGAGTCGATCGGGTTCTGAAACGCGCTCCCGCGCCGTTGATCGATGAGCCGAGCGGGCGCGATCGCGTGAGGATTCGACTGATTGCGCTTTTCGAATGCCTGGTGCTTCTGGTGCTTCACGGAGTGGCCGTAGCGCAAGGCAGTGGGTGTGACGGCGCGCGGATCACGACGATCGACATCGTGCCTGGCCGACCGCCCTTCTCTGGCGCCGCACGCAAGTGGCAGATCGCGGCGCACGCGGTGGGTCTGCATCACGCGACGACCCGCGGCGACGTGCTGCGCGCGTTCCTGGAACTGCATGCTGGGAGTGTGTGCACCGAGCAGGCGCGTGCCGAGTCGGAGCGGGTGTTGCGCGCGTTGCCATTCATCGCCGATGCGACGGTGCGCGCGGTGCCGACCGGCGGCGGTGAAGTGCGCATCGAGGTGACGACGGTGGACGAAGTGCCGGTGCTGGTCAGTGGCGGAATCCAGCACGGCTCGCCGGCGACGCTCGCGCTCGGCAACGAGGATCTTGGCGGCGAGGGCGTACGGCTCTTCGCCGGGATGGAGCGCGGGTTCGCGTATCGGAACGGCGGGTTCGTGGAACTGTCGAAGTACGCGGTGTTCGGCGCACCGCTCGTCGCCGCGGTCAGTGCAGAACAGGGGAGAATCGACCGAAGCGCGCAGCTGAGTCTCGCGCTGCCGTTTCTGAGCAACATTCAGCGAGGTTCGTGGCAGGCCGCGTTCCGGTTGGCCGATCAATTTCCGACCGTGTCGCGAGCGGGGGACAACGATCTCGCGCTAGAGGTGCGATCGGCGCGCTGGTCGGCGTCGGGCACGGCGCGGTCTCACGTGGGCAGCACCGTGACCCTCGCCGGCGCCGCCCTGATCGGCGTGCGAACCAGGCCGGCGGCAGTGGCCGATTTCGTCACTGACAGCGGCCTCGTTCCGGTTGCCGACACGCTCGTGGTACGGCGCTACGGGCGGCTGTCGTCGGTTCGTGTCGGCGCGCTCGGCGCGGCGCGGCGCATCTCGTACCGCAGGGTAACGGGCTACGACGCGCTGTTCGGAGCGCAGGACCTGCTGACCGGAGCACAGCTTGGCGTGCTCGCCGCGCCGGGAACGATGGCATCGCACACCGATTTGCTGGGTGGGGCGACGTTCTATGCCGGCCACGCCGGCGCACGATGGTTCGGCGGAGCCGAAGTGGAGAGCGAGGCGCGGCGAGATTTCGCTCTGCACGACTGGAGCTCGTTGATCACGAGCGGGCGCGCGGCGATGTACGGCAAGCCGGGCGAGGCGTGGCTCGTCAAGCTGGAGAGTGAATACTCGAGCGTCGCGCGGTCGCTCGTGCCGGCCGTGCTCTCGATCAGCGAGCCGGCCGCGGGAGTGCGCGGGTTCGCGGGCGCGCGATTGGCCGGCACGGAACGCGAGGTGGCGCGGGCCGAGGTTCGGTGGGCGCAGCGAAATGTGTTCGGCCGCGGCGATGTTGGGCTCGCGCTGTTCACGGACGCCGGTGCGCTGCACGGAGGGGACGTGCCGTACGGCCAAACGACGACCGTGCAGAGCGCGGGCATCTCGGTGCTGGCGGCGTTTCCGTCGCGGTCGAGGCGAATCTACCGACTGGACGTCGCAGTGCCGGTGCGGCGCGGCGCGGCGCGCGGCGCCGGCATTGAATTTCGGTTCAGCAGCGACAACCCGACGGCGCAGTTCTGGCGCGAGCCGGCGGACGTCGCGGCGGCGCGTTTGGCGCCGGTGCCGTCGACGCTGTTCTCGTGGCCATTAGCGAACCCGAACCAGCTGTGACGGTGCTCGTGAAGGCCGCACTTAGACTTTCGACATCCCCGTGCGGCGAGCGCTACACCAGGGTTACAATGACCAACATGCGCGCCTCACACGCGCGAGCGGCGCTCGCGGTCAGTTGCGTCTTGTCGACAGCGATCGTGGCGCCGGCGCGTGCGCAACGTGATTCGGCGGCGTGGGTCACGAGGCGGGACGTCGAGATGGGAGTCGCGGCGCTCGGGGCAACCGCGGCGCTTGCGCCGTTCGACCACCGCATCTCGAACGAATTCACCGAGCCGGGATGGGGGCGCGGGAGCAAGCGCCAGCGCGCTGCCGGAGACGTCGCCGCCCTCGGTGGCCGAGGGCCGTTCTTGGTGAGTGGAGTCGCGCTCGCCGTCGGAACCGCGGTCGACCTGCCGTTCTTCACCCGCCTCGCTCTTCACAACGTCGAAGCGATCGCGCTCGGCGGAGGGCTTGCCGGACTCATACGAGGCTTCACAGGTCGTGCGCTGCCCAACGTCTCGACGAACGAACAGTTTTCGTTCGGGCGCGGGTTTCATGACGACAACGGCCCGTACGTCTCGTTCCCGTCGGGGCATACGACTGCGGCGTTCGCGATGGCGGCGACGATCAGCGGTGAGGTGCGGCGCGCGTCGCCGGCGATCGCGCCGATCGTGACGCCTACGGTATTCACGTTGGCGACCGCCGTGGGCTTGGCGCGGGTGGCCCAGCGCGATCATTGGCCGACCGATTTGCCGCTGGCGATGGCGATCGGGATCTGGAGCGGCGAGGCCGTGCAGGCGCATGGCGGCGGCCGCGGGCTGCTGGCGAGGGCGGTGAGTGGAATCACCGCGGTGCCGACGGTCGGCGGACGCATGTTTGTGGGATGGTCGCTCCTGTCGAGCGAGCGCGCTCAGCGAGCCGACCGTGATCGCACGGTTCCAGATCCGGCTGGCGGTCCGGTGGAGATCCGGCGCAAGTAGAGATTGATCGATCCGAACGGCAGGTGCGACTTGAGCTGTAACACGACGCGGGCCGAATCATCGGACAGCCAGAGCTCGGCGTGGCCGTTCTGGGAGAAGATTCCTCCCGTGGTGATCTCGGGGCGAACGACCACGGCGTCAAAACTGCCCGCCGGAACGGTGATGCGCTCGCGGCGGAGCACGTGGATGACGACCGGGTTTCCGTTCGGTTGATAGAATCGGCGAAGCTCGTAGCACTCGTGCGGCTCGAGCGGGAGCGAGCGAACGAAATAGACGAGTGAGACGGCGTCGAGCGGATCGCTGACGGACGGCGCTTCGGGCTGCCCGTGCTGATGGTAGACGCGGCGCTCAGGGTAGATGTCGGTCTCGCGATTCGCATGGTAGCGCGGCTCGTGCAGATTCTCGATGAACCGAAGCGAGTTGAAGGTGGTGGTGTCGAACCAGCTCGTGTTCGTATCGTGGACACTGAGAAACCGGAATCCGCCGTCGATCGAGAAGCTCGCGCGCCAAGTGCGTTGTCCTCTCACAGAATCGCTCGTGATCTGCATGACGCCCGATCCGACCGAGAAGTGCAGAAAGGACACGGCGTATTCGAGTCGCTCACCGGCGGCGAAGGGGCGCTTGGCAGATTGCGGAAGCGCTCGATTCGCCGGAACACGCACTTCCGTCGTGTCGCAGCGCGAACTGTCCGCGGCCACCGCCGCGGGGAAGGCCTCCACCGAGAAGGCGATGCGTCCATCGCGCGCGATCGGGATGTCGAGCGCTGCGGGAATGGCTCGAGCGCGCTCGACGACGACGATGTCGTCAGTCGGAGCTTTGACGACCGGCAGGTACCTGAAGTGTCGCGGATCGTTGGTGGCGCAGCGGACCGGCGTCGAGGGCGCGAGCGCGTAGGCGATCTTGGCGCAGTCCATCCAGGTGACGCCCTCGACGAGGCGCGCGCCGCCGAAGCCGGCGCGCGCCAGTCCCGACGCGAGGCTCGTCCAGTCGAGCAACTCGAGCGACGGATCGCCGCGGCGGAAGAGTGTCGGCGCGAGCTCGCTCAGCCAGCCGGTTCTCGCCTGCGAGGCAGCGATCGAGACTGGTATGAGCAAACTCGCAATACCGAACGCGAACGCGCGGCGCGTCACAGCGGCCGATCGCGTCGCCGCGAGGCGAGCGATGGCTCGACCGACGAGCGGCGCGAGAAAGAAGTAGCCCGGTGCCGGCCAATGCGGCAACCCAGGATTGCCACGCAATGGCGCGAGGGTGAAGAGGGCGATCGGCACGACGGCGACGCAGAACAGGAACCACG
>DATNAT010000162.1:0-8738 GCA_035572355.1 Gemmatimonadaceae bacterium | reverse complement strand
CTACTCGGCGCAGTCGCCGCCTGCCGCGGCGAGAGTGAAGCGCAGAAGCCAGACTCTCCCGTGGCCGGCGCGCCGCCGACCTTCGGCACCGCGCCCGAGGTCGGCCCGGCGGTGACGCCGGCGACCTTTGCCGAGGCGGAGAAGTTGGTGCAGGTGCAGCTGACCGACGCCGAGCGAAAGCAGGCGGCCGAGAGTTGGCGGCGGTCGATGGCGGCGCTGCTCGAGCGGCGTACCGGGCCGCGAAAGATCGAGCTCGAACCGGGCCTCGCGCCGGGCACGCGCTGGAATCCGCTGCTGCCCGGCGTCAGCACGGGGCCGGCACGCGACCGCTTCGTGCGGACGGTCGGCGCCGTGCCGCCGCTTCCCGCCAACGACACCGACATCGCGTTCGCGCCGCTCACCAGCCTCTCGCGCTGGATCGAATCGAGAAAACTCTCATCGGAGCGGCTGACCAACATCTATCTCGATCGCATTCAGCGGTTGAATCCAAAAATCCGCGCGATCATCACGCTCACGCGCGACCATGCGCTGCAACAGGCGAAGCAGGCCGACGCCGAGATCGCGGCAGGGAAGTATCGCGGCGCGCTGCACGGTGTGCCGTGGGGCGGCAAAGATCTGCTGGACACGGCGGGCATCCCGACCACCTATGGTGCCGAGCCGTTCCGCAATCGCGTCCCAACCGCAGACTCGGCGGTCGTCGCACGACTCAACGCGGCGGGCGCGGTGCTGCTCGCCAAGCTGAGCATGGGCGCGCTCGCCCTCAACGACATCTGGTTCGGCGGGCAGACGATGAATCCCTGGGTGCTCGAGGAGGGCGCCTCGGGCTCGAGTGCCGGTCCGGGCGCGGCGACGGCGGCAGGATTCGTCGGCTTCTCGATCGGCAGCGAGACGGGCGGGAGCATCATCGCTCCGAGCATGCGCTGCGGCGTCACCGGCCTTCGTCCCACGTACGGACGCGTGCCTCGAACGGGCGCGATGACGCTGTGCTGGTCGCTCGACAAGCTCGGACCGATGGCGCGCGGCGTCGAAGACACGGTGCTCGTGCTGAACGCGATCTCCGGCCCCGACGCCGGCGACGCGTCGAGCTTGCCGAGCCACCTCGACTTCGATGGAACGGCGAGCGTGAAGGGACTGCGCGTCGGGTACATCCCGGCGTGGATGAAAGAGGCGCCGGCGACCGATGTCGATCGCGCGGCGCTCGACACGATGGGCAAGCTCGGCATGGTGCCGACCGAGGTCACGCTCCCCGACTGGCCGTACGATTCGCTGCAGCTCATCCTGTTCGCCGAGGCAGCAGCGGCGTTCGAAGAGCTGACGCTGAGCGGGCAGGACGATCAGCTCAAGGCGCAGGTCGACGACGCCTGGCCGAATCTGTTCCGCCAAGCGCGGTTTCTTTCGGCGGTGGATTTCGTGCAGGCCGACCGCTTCCGCCGCAAGGTGGCGACCGAGATGCAGCGAGTATTCTCGAATGTCGATCTGCTCATCGTGCCGTCGTTGCGCGACGAGATGCTCGTCATCACGAACTTCACCGGACACCCGTCGCTCACGTTCCGCGCGGGGTTCGTGAATGTGAGCGAAGCGCGGAGCGACTGGGCGCCCGATCCGAAGAACCCGCTGCCCAAGTTCAACCCGCCGCGACGCGTGCCGCATGGCGTGACGCTGATCGGACGGATGTTCGACGAGGGGACCATCGCGCGCGCGGGCGTTGCAATGGAGCGCGCGTTCAACGTGATGGGAGAGCGGCCGGCGGGGTTCTGAGCGGCGCGCCGAGATCCATCATTCTCGCGAGCGGCGAGCGGCGCGTGCACGGTCGAGCACCGCCTGCAGCTCCGCGTCCGAGTACGACGAGAGATCCCATTTGCCTCCCGGTTCGGCGGCCGCCAGCTCGGCCGCCGCGTCGTCGGTCGCCGGGCGGAAGATGAGTGTGGCGACCGGTGGATCACGCGAGTCGGCAGCTGCTTTGCCGCCGCCCTGCTCGATGCGAACGCGCCAAGCCGATCCGTCGGCGGCGTGAAATTCCCTCGTCTGGTGCGCGAGATATTCATCGCCGCTGCGGTTGGGTGGCGCCTTCGGGCTGGCCGATCGGCGCGGAATGTGGGGCTGCTCCGCTGCGACCGGCGACGCCGTGACCCGCGGCGCTTCGACGATCGCTTCGAGCGCCACAGCGAGACGCGCGGCCCAGTTGGCCGTATTGCTCGCCTCCGGCGATACGCGACCGCGGCGCTCTCCAGCCAGTCGCCGCTCGGCGGCGTGCGCGAGCATCGACGAATCAAGCGTTCGCGCTTGACCTGCGAGGCGCCGCAGCATCGCGACTTCGTCGGGGCGAATCTTTCGAGGATCCGTATCGGGCAGCGCCGCGTTCGCGCGTGCAATGAGCCCAACCAACTCGTCCGGATCGGCGCCGTCGAGGCGGTCCTGGATTGCGCCCAATCTTTGCGCAGCCGCAGACGCAGCGGCATGGTGTTTTCGATCGATCATCAGTTCCTCGCCAGCATGCGCGGCCGGTGCTGAGCTGTTGCATGACGAATTGTGCTGCCGGCTTCAGAGCGCAAAACGCGAGCCGCCGGTGACCGTTCGCTATTCGCACCAGCCGCGAGTACATTTCGAACTGCGGCGCCTCTGGTGCGGAGGCTCACGGAGGTCAGATCATGGGCGAGTTGGACGCGGTAGGGCCGAACGACGACGCGTCGCACTTGCCCACCGGCCCCAAATTCGCGCGATACCTGGTCGGACGCACGCTCGGCGCCCAGACGCCGACACCGAACCAGCTGGCCGTGGCGCTGCAGGCTGCGTGCGCTCCCGTGTTCTCGAACGTACGCGCGTCGATGGGTGACGACGGGTGCCGCGCGCTGTTCGGACGCGCGTTCGCGGCGCAGGACGAGACGCATCCCGCGCTCCGGACGATCCGCGGCCCGGACGATTGTGAAATTCCTCTCGAGCATATTCTCGCGTCCACCACGGCGCACGGCGCCGACGCGACCCGGGCCGCCGTCGAAGCGCTGCTCGCCGAGCTCGTCGACATCCTTGCCCGACTCATCGGAGCAGACATGACTATACGAATCCTCGACCCCGAGACGTACCCTTCGGAAACGCGCGGCGGAGAACCGTCACCGTGACGACGCCGACCCCAAGCCTCATCCGAAACGTCGCCACCGGAGTGCCAGGGCTCGACGCCGTCCTCGGCGGCGGCCTCTGTGAGTATTCCTTTAATCTCGTCGCCGGCGCGCCGGGCAGCGGCAAGACGACGCTCGTGCAGCAGATACTGTTCTCGAACGCCGCCCCCGACCGCCGAGCGCTGTACTTCACCGTGCTCGGCGAGCCGACGGTGAAGATGCTGCGCTACCAACGGCAGTACACTTTCTTCGACGCCGCGCGCGTTCCGTCCGAGCTCAAGTTCGTGAATCTGAGCGCCGAAGCGGCAGCGGGACGGCTCGATGCGGTGCTCGAGCGCGTCGTCGCGGAGGTGGCGAGCTACCAGCCCGCCTTCGTCGCCGTCGATTCCTTCCGCACGATCGGCGTCGCCGAGGCCGCCGCGCCCGCCGCGCCCGCCGCGCTCGCCGCATTCGTTCAAGAGCTGTCACAACAGTTGACGTCGTGGGAAGTCACGTCGTTTCTGCTCGGCGAATACGACGAGAGCGAACGGCGCCATCCGGTGTTCACCGTTGCCGACGGCATCCTACAGCTGTCGGAGGACGTCGACCGCAACTCCGCCGTGCGAAAGATTCGGGTGGCCAAGGCGCGCGGCCGCTCGCCGATGCCAGGATTGCACACGTTTCGCATCACCGGCGACGGCGTCCGCGTCTTTCCCCGCATACCGGAACAGCAGCGCGAACGGGTGCATCGCTCGGCGAAGCGGCTTGGCACGGGGGTGCAGGGCCTCGACGCGATGATGGCCGGCGGCATTCCCGAGGGCGACGTGGTGATGATCACGGGCCCGGCCGGCAGCGGAAAGACGACGTTCGCGACCCAGTTCGTGGCCGAAGGGCTCACGCACGGAGAGAGCTGCGTCGTCGCCGTGTTCGAGGAATATCCCGAAGCGTACCTCGCCCGGGCCAAGACGCATCCGGTCGACTTCGCGGAGATGATCGCCGCGAACCGGCTCGCCGTGATCTACCTCCGGCCGTTGGATCTGTCGGTGGACGAGATGCTGTCGGAGATCGTCACCGCCGTGCGCCGTGTCGGAGCCACGCGTGTCGTGATCGACTCGCTCTCGGGGTTCGAGCTGGCGCTGGCGCCGACGTTTCGCGTCGACTTTCGAGAATCCTTATACCGCCTCGCCGGCGCCCTGACTGCCACAGGCATCACGATTCTCCTGACCGCCGAGGTCGAGGACGCATTCCCCGGGGGCCGGTTCACGCACGAGCGCGTGTCGTTCGTCACCGACGACATTCTGGCGCAGCGCTATGTGGAGATCGGCGGCCGCCTGAAGAAGGTGCTCGCCGTCGTGAAGATGCGCGGCAGCGAGCACTCGCCGGAGTTCCGGGAGTACCGACTGACCGCGGAGGGTGCGGCGATCGGTGAGGCGCTCGACGACTATTACGGGATCACCACCGGCGTGCCGAGCCGCGTGGACGAGGTCGTGAGGCCGCTGCCGAGGGCCCCGTGAGATTTGACCACCATTCCGCCGTAAAGGTGACGGCGCCGGCGGCGCCGGTAATGCCTGCGAGTGTGCCGCCGGCTGCCGTCGCCGAGCGGTTGTTGCTCGGGGCGTTGCGCGAGCACGATGCCGCCCGGTCGACGGCGGCCGTCCTCCAGCGCTCGCGCCACCTGGTACGAATCGTCGACGATCTCGCCGCGTCAATCGACGAAAGTGTGATCCTGGACGTCATGCGCCGCGTCACCCTGCCTCGGTCGGAGACCTGGTGCATCGTCGAGCTGATCGCGGCGAATGGCACGCGTCGCCGGCTGCCGCCGGTCGATTCCACCGGCGCGCTGCGTGTTCTGCCAGGGGCCGGCGTGGAGTCCCCTCTCGTCGTTCCGTTCGCCGTGCCGTCGGGCCCGGACGTGGACGTGCAGGGCGAGGGGCGAGGAGAGATGGTTTTCGTACGGCCCGCTAACGGCGCGCCGTTCGCGGCCGACGAGATCGCTCTTGCCATCGAGATCACTGCGCGCTGCGCGATGGCGCTCGGTCACGCCCGGCTGTATGGGCGGGCCCTGGCTTTGCGCATCGCCGCCGACGATGCCAACCGTGCGAAGTCGGCGTTCCTGGCGAACATGAGTCACGAGCTGCGCACACCGCTCAACGCCATTGCCGGCTTCGCCGAGCTGATCGACCTCGGGCTGCACGGGCCGGTGACGGAGCAGCAGCACAATTCACTCGTTCGTATCAGAGCCAACCAGCAGCATTTGCTGAGCCTGATCACCGAGATCATGGACTACGCGCGGATCGGAGGAGTGCGGACGCCCCGCCGCCTGATCGATGTATCGATGGCGAGTGCGATTGCCGACGTGGCGCGCGCGCTGAGCTCCATCGTCGAGGCGAAGGGCCTGACGCTCGAAACACCACCGGTGCCTCCGGAGGCGGTCGCGTGGGCCGATCCCGAGCATGTCCGGCAAATTCTCACCAATCTCGTGGCGAACGCGGTCAAGTACTCGCCGGCCAACGCCGCGGCGATCTCGATTGCATCCGCCGTTTCCGGCGACACCGTGCTGACGGTCGTCAAGGATCACGGTCCAGGAATTCCAGCGGATCAATGGGAAGCGATCTTCGAACCGTTCGTTCAGCTCGAGAGCAGCTACTCCGAGCGCCGCGGCGGGGTCGGACTCGGCCTCGCCATCAGCCGCGATCTCGCTAGAGCAATGCACGGTTCCCTCACCGTCGAGAGTGCGGCGACTCAAGGATCGCAGTTCACGCTGGCGTTGCCACGGGCGCGATCGGCGGAGCGCAACGCGCAGAGCAGCGCGCAGAGCAACGATGCGGCGGCGGATTTCTGATTTCAGCGCTCCGCAGGCGGACAGGGAGCCCTGACCATGCGGCCGCGAAGCTCTTCGACATGCATGCGAAAAATTATCGACGACCGCGTCTTTCGATGCGCGCCGCCGGACGTAGAAGGGCCTTGCTTGCGCAATCGAATGATTCCGCGAAGCGCGGCCGCGTCGGCGACGGCAGTGCCCGTATGCTCCGTGGCATAGCAGGCTCCGCGCGCTACGACGCTCACCCAGCGTCCCCGTTCGGTCGGCAGGGCGACGGCGAGCGCGACCCAGACATTGTGGTCGATGGCCGTGCGCAGCGATGACGCCGCGCCAAAGTACAGCCAACCGTCGGCGAAGACGTAACGGATGGGGACGGCGTCAACGTGTGTGCCGCGCGCCAACACGAGATGGCCGAAGCAGTTGTGTTCGAGCAACTCCGCGCACGCACTGGCGGTGAACGCCGCCGAGCGTCGTGCCGAGGACCTGCCTCGCGTCCGCTGCGGCGTGGCCTTCATGAACAGCGACCGCAGCAGGCTTCGTGCCGAACAGGGTTGTGGCGCGCTTCGTGACGTGACATGGGAAGAAAGAGGCGCGGGTGGTTCCTCCGTGCTCCTCCATACCGGTTGACGTCAATGGCAAAGTCGCGGAAGCCACCCTCAACAACCGCCGATCCGACACGAGAACGTCGCGGCGATGGGCCGATCACCGCCGCCACCGTCGGCGGACGTCTGGTCGCCTCCGCGCTCGCCGCGACGGACCGCGCGGACGCGGCCGAAGGCAGTGTCAAGCGCGCCGACTATCTCGCTGCGCTCTCGCGACGGCTCTCGGGCTCGCTCGAGGAATCGAGCACCCGCGAGACCATCGCTCAGGTCGCACTCCCCGACGCCGACGCTTGGGCGATCGTCGATCTCGCCGCGTCCGACGGAACTCCGGTACGGCTCGCCATCACCCATCCCGATCCGGCAAAACAGGCGATCGCGAAAACGCTCAGCATCCACTGGCAGCCCGGCGACGGAGATCCGATCGGGCTCCCGGCGGTTCGCGGCACGGACCGCCCGATCGCGATTACGCAAGGCATAGATGCCGTGCTCGCAGCTTCCGCGCACAGTTCAGAAAATCTGGCGCTTCTTCACGAGCTCGGATTCTGTGCCTGTCTCATGGTGTCGATCCGGACGACAGGCCGTGAGGCGGACGGTGCGATCACATTCGTTGGTGCGCACCCGAGACTCCGTTTCTTGCGCGAAGAGATCGATCTGGCGGAACGCATTGCGACCGCGTCGGCTCACGCGCTTCGGAACGCGCGCTTGTTCACGGCGGTCAATGAACGTCGATCGGCCGCCGAGGAGTCGAACCGGGCGCGAACGGTCGCGCTGGGCCAGGTCACGCACGAGTTGCGCACTCCGCTCAACGCGATTGGCGGTTACGCGGAGCTGCTGTCAGCCGGTATTCGCGGCCCGATCAACGCCGACCAGCTCAAGGATCTGGAGCGGATTCGCTGGAATCAGGCCCATTTGCTGGAACTGATAACAGACATCTTGAATTTCGTGCGCGTCGACACCCGGCGGATGGTCTACAAGCTCACCGACACTGCCCTCGGCGCGGTGGCGCGTGAGGTCGGCCAGATGATCGAACCGATATTCGAAGGAAAGGGCCAACGGATCATCTTCGACGACGCCTGCGGCGCCGATGCCGCGGTCGCGCACGCCGACGCGGACCGCGTGCGGCAGATCATGATCAACTTGATGACGAATGCCAGCAAGTACTCTCCATCCGGCGCCGTCACGACGGTCAAGTGCGGCGAGGCGCCGGCGAGCGCATTCGTGGAGCTCGCCGACTCGGGAGCGGGCATTCCCGCCGACCAACTGGAGGCGATCTTCGAGCCCTTCGTGCAACTGCCTGCCGGTGCTGATAGCCGCAGCAACGGCGTCGGCCTCGGACTCGCGATTGCACGACAGCTCGCGCGGGGCATGGGCGGCGATCTCACCGTCCAGAGCCAGGTCGGTATCGGGTCGAGGTTCACCTTGAGCTTGCCCAAGCCCGAGCGCGACGGCCGAGCGACCGATTCCTGACTCCGTCGCGGCGCCGCGACCCGCGTCCGCCGCAACGACACGGCCCATCAGGGCACCCAGGTCGTGAACGCGCGCGCCGCCTGGCGCTGTTTCGGCGGCGGGGCTTCAGCCGGCTCGCCGACATTTACCACGGCGACGATCCGTTCGCCGTCGCGCACGCGCGCGGCGGCACGCGCCGCGGGATCGGCCATGATCGCGCCGGTCTTGATGTGGGTGCCGAGGCCCATCTCCACTGCGGCGATCGACAAATTCTCGACCGCCATCATCGCCGCCGCGTAGTTCTCGTCGCGGAGCTCCTGGTCGCTGCTCGCCGGATCGTCGACGACGGCGACCGCGATCATCGCCGGAAGCGCGCGATGCTCCTCGGCGACGCGCTCGCGCAATTCACGCACGGCATCGGCGTTCGACGGATCGGGCATCTTGCGCGCTTTACGCGCGCCGAGGGCGAGGCCATAGCCGTAGCGCGCTTCCGGCCCGAGGATATAGAAGCGCCAGGGCTGCGTGAGCCGGTGGTTCGGGGCGAGCGCCGCCGCCTCGAGCAGCGCTTCGAGCTCGGCGCGCGCCACCGGCCGATCGGTGAATCGTTTGATCGACCGGCGACCGCGAATGGCGTCCGTTGCGCGCATCGTGCGTGCGCTAGAGCGTACCCCAGTTGGTGAAGCGGGGCGGTTTGGGGAAGGGCGGGCCGGCTTCGATCACGATGTCGGTATGCGCGTTGAGCGGGATCTTGCTTGGATCGCCTGCGTACGCCTTGCC
>DATNAT010000161.1:0-25611 GCA_035572355.1 Gemmatimonadaceae bacterium | reverse complement strand
GCGGCGAGCACCTGATCGGTGAGACTGAGCGCGTCGCGCATCGAACCGTCGGCGGCACGCGCGAGCGCGGCGAGCGCTTCGGTCTCGAACGCGATCTGCTCCTGTCCGAGCACGAGGGCGAGCCGGTCGCGGATCTCGGCGGGAGAGATTCGCTTGAAATCGAAACGTTGGAGCCGGCTCAGCACCGGAGCGGCCGCCTGGGCGATCTTCTGCGGCTCGGTCGTGGCGAATACGAACACAACGCGCGGCGGCGGCTCCTCGAGAATCTTGAGGAGCGCATTCCACGCTTCGCGCGTCAGCATGTGCGCTTCGTCGATGATGTAGACCTTGTACTGCTCGTCGCCCGACGGGGCGTACATGGCGCGCTCGCGGAGCTCGCGCGCGTCGTCGACGCCGCGGTTGGACGCGGCGTCGATCTCGACGACGTCGAGACTCGCCGAGCCCGCCCAGATTCGGCGGCACGAAGCGCATTCGCCGCACGGCTCGCCATCGAGCGCTTGTTCGCCGCGCCGCTCGCAGTTGAGCGCCATGGCGAGCACCCGTGCGAGCGTCGTCTTGCCCACGCCGCGCGGGCCGCAGAGTAGATAGCCGTGCGCCACTCGGCCGCGCGCGATCGCTCCCTTGAGCGTCGCCGAGACGTGCGACTGCACGGCGACGTCGGCGAAGCGGCGGGGGCGGTATTTGCGGGCGAGGGCGAGAGACATGGGGGATGGAATGTACGGCGCGCGCGTGGATCGTGGAACGGCGAACGCTGGGCGCGGGCGTAGGAGGGAGAAAAGAAAAACGCGGGGACGTCGCTCAGGTGGAGCGCGTCTCCCGCGTAATACCCCAGGTCTGACGAAGCGACATCAGACACCTCGTACCGCTGCTACCTTCGGGGTCCTGACGGAGTTGGAAGGCTGACGCCCTCCGGGACCTGGGGCAGAGAGAAATCTACCCGATGGAACGCTCGATTCAAGCGAGCGGAGGCATGATCGCTCCGGCGCGCCGCGGATTGTAACGCTGTAGTTTGGTAAAATGGCGTCAACAGCGCGGAAGCGGTCCAAGAAGCGGGTCAAGAAGCGGGTCAAGAAGCGGGCCAACGAGCGGCCGAAGAAGGGCGCACGGAAGAAGACGGCGGCATCGGCACGAAAGTCCGGAGCGAAGCGCGTCACGAACGCGGCGGCGAAGCGAGCGACGAACGTGGCTTCTCCTCTCGCGCGCCTGCGCGCAATCTGCCTCGCACTCCCCGAAGCAACCGAGGTGGAGGCGTGGGGCGAGCCGACCTTTCGCGTGAACGGCAAGCTGTTCGCGATGCACGCGAGCCCGTCGAATCACCACGGCGGCGGCCGGCCGTCGGTCTGGATTTATGCGACGCACGTCGAGCAGGACCTGCTCCTCCGCGCGCGGCCCGACCGCTACTTCAAGCCGCCGTACGTTGGTCCGAGCGGCTGGATCGGCGCCTGGCTCGACCGGTCGCCGCGCTGGGGGGAGATCACCGAGCTGCTGCGCGGGGGCTGGCGCCAGCGGGCGCCGAAAAAGCTCGCCGCCAAGCTCGGCCCCGATTGACACTCATATTTTACTCATATCCGAACGCTCACCTCTGACAGTCGCTAATTCCAACTGAGCCCCCGGAACTGCTCCACGTTCACGTTCCCGCCCGACAGCACCACCGCCACCCGCGACCCTTTCGGCAGCTTCACCAGCCCGTGGAGCAGCGCCCCGACCGGCGCCGCCGCCGCACCTTCGATCACCAGCTTGCACCGCTCCATCACCCAGAGCACGGCGTCGAAGATCTCACGGTCGGGCAACGTCACGATGTCGTCGACGAAGCGCTGCACCACCGAAAAGGTGATCTCCCCGGCGCGCCGCACGCGCAGCCCGTCGATCACCGTCTTGCAGTCGATCGTCTGCAGCGACCCTGCCCGCACGCTCTTCTGCATCGCCGGCCCGTCCGACGACTCGACCCCGAATACCTTTGCTTTCGGGTTGTGGCTCTTCACCGCCATTGAGACGCCCGAGATCAGGCCGCCGCCGCCGATCGGTACGATCACGGCGTCCACTTCCGGCCAGTCTTCGACGATCTCGAGGCCGAGCGTCCCCTGCCCCGCGATGAGCTGAGGATCGTCGAACGGGTGCACGTAGGTCAAGCCCTGGTCGCGCACGAGCTCCTTCGCTTTCTCGTTCGCCTCGTCCCAGATCGTGCCGTGCAGCACCACCTCGGCTCCGTACCCTTTGGTCGCCGCGATCTTGGCCGGCGTCGCATTCTCCGCCATGCAGACCACCGCGCGCACACCGTGAATCTTGGCGGCGAGCGCGACCCCCTGCGCGTGGTTCCCCGCCGACGAGCAGACGACGCCGCGCTTTTTTTGTTCGTCGGGCATCTGCGCCAGCTTGTTGAGCGGCCCACGAATCTTGTACGACCCCACGCGCTGGAACATCTCCGCCTTGAGCCGGATGTCGTAGCCGGTCAGCTCATTCAACTGACGAGAGGTGAGGAGCGGCGTGCGCTTGATGTGGGCCTCGATGCGGCGGCGGGCCTGCGTGAAGTCGTCGAGCGTCAGCGTGAGCATGGCGGCAAGCGGTGAAGGTGGTGCACAGCGGTGCGAGGAAGATACAGGCCGGCCCCCGGCCGCGCCCTCCGGCGACTCAGGTGAGAAGCCCGCGCACGACCTCGCCGGCGCGCCGGCATGCCGCCGCGTCGACGTCGAGGTGCGTGACCATCCTGATCCGCGTCTCCGTCCATTCGGCGACGCGGACGCCCTGCGCGGCGGCGGCGGCGACGATCGGCGCGGCGGTTCGCCCCGATGGGAGATCTATCATGACGATATTGGTATCGGGCGGCACGACGCGGGCCCCGCCGGCGCCGTCGACGAGGCCGGCGAGCGCGCGCGCGTTGGCGTGATCGTCGGCGAGGCGGTCGAGGTGGTGGTCGAGGCCGTAGAGTGCCGCCGCGGCGAGGATGCCCGACTGGCGCATCGCACCGCCGAACAGCTTCCGCGCCGTCCACGCCGTCTCCATCGCGGAGCGCGTCCCGGCGAGCGCCGCACCCACGGGCGCCCCCAAGCCTTTGGAGAAGGCGACCATCACGGTGTCGGCCTGCGCGGCGTAATCGGCCAGCGCTACGCCGCTGGCCACGCTCGCGTTCCAGAGGCGCGCGCCGTCCATGTGCACCGGGAGCCCGCGTTCGGCGGCGACCTGCCGGATGGCGCGAAGCTCATCGACACCGGTGATGACACCGCCGGCGCCGTTGTGGGTGTTCTCGACGCAGACGAGACTCGGGGCCGGGAAATAGCGCGACGCCGGCCGCAGCGTGCGGCGCAGATCGTCCGCCGTCATCACGAGGCCCGCTGGAACGACAGGCTGCACCTGCGCCCCACTCAACACGGCCGTCGCAGCGATCTCGCTGTGCACGATGTGCGCGTCGACGTCGAGCAGGACTTCAGTGCCGCGCGGCGCGTGAATCCAGATCGCCGCCTGATTGGCCATCACGCCGCTCGGAAAGAACAGCGCGCCTTCCTTCCCGAGCATTTCGGCGACGCGCTCCTCGAGGCGCCGAGTGGTCGGATCGCCGTCACGCTCGTCGTCGCCGACTTCGGCGGCCGCCATCGCGGCGCGCATCTGCGGCGTGGGCTTGGTGACGGTATCGCTTCTGAGGTCCAGGACGGAGTCGAGCAAGAGAGAGTGTGACGGGTGTTTTCGCTACGCGCTGCGCGCTGTCGTGACATGTGACTGCGCTACAATCTGCGCCCCAGTCACGCCGTTACAAGTCACCACAACGAGGGCGGCCCTGCCGCCCGACGCGAAACCACCAGATCCCGCCAGGCCGTCTACGGCTTCTTCGCTCCCGGCACGGTGACGACGGTCTTCTTCGTCCCGATCACGGGCTTCTTGACGACGAGCGTCTCGGTCTGCGTGCCAACCACCGGCGTCCGGACCGTGTCCTGATGCGTGCCGATCGTCGGCAGGTGCAGCGTGTCCTGTGTCGTCTGCACGGACATGCCGGTTGGGCGCTTGACGACCACCTCTCCATTCTCCGTGCGGCCGCAGCCGGCGACGAGCGCACCGAACCCAAACAACAAGATCATCGACCGCATCCCGAGCCTCCTCGTGTCCCGTTCGACAGTACTAGCCGGGCTCGAACGCAACAGGCGCGCCAGACGCGGTCGATTCGATCAGAAGAGCTCTCTCTTAAGTCAATGGGAAATCGAGGCTTGCGGCGATGAGCCAGTGCATGGTCGTGGCGCTCAAGTTCTCCGGATTGGCGACGATACTTCACACATCAGCCATCCCTTGCGAGCTTCGGCGCACGCTGTCCGCAGCCCTCTTCAGCTCAACTACGCCATGCACGGCACGCACGAAGCTCCGCTCGTCGCGCTCTCGGTCCTCATTGCGATCTGCGCGTCGTACACGGCCCTCGCACTCGCCGGCCGTGTATCGATCGCTCGAGGCCGCGCGCGTCTCGCGTGGCTCTCCGGCGGCAGCGTCGCGATGGGCAGCGGCATCTGGAGCATGCATTTCGTCGCCATGCTCGCGTTCCATTTGCGCGTGCCCATCGTGTACGAAGTACGCTATGTCGCGCTCTCGTATCTCGTAGCGGTCGCCGCATCCGCGTTCGCGCTGTTCGTCGGCAGCCGGCCGGCGGTCAGCAGCGTGCGGCTCGTCGCGGCCGGTTTCGGCCTCGGCTTCGCCATCGTCACGATGCACTACACGGGAATGGCTGCCGTGCGCGTGAACGGCGCGCGGCTGGGGTACGACCCGGTGCTCGTGTTCGCATCCGTCGTGGTCGCGGTCACGGCGGCAACCGTCGCTCTCTGGCTCTTTCTCTGGCTGCGAAATGATCACAGCCGCCGCGGTCGCGCTCTTCGCATGGTCGCCGCGGTGGTCATGGGCTTCGCCATCGCGGGCATGCATTACACGGCAATGGCCGCCGTCCGCTTCTCGCCAATGGCGGTGATGGCGCCGATGCCGCACGGCTTGGAGATCGGTACCGTCGGTCTCACCGGGCCCGTGGTCATGGGTGCCTTCGTCATCCTCTCGCTCACCTTTGCAGGCTCGCTCACCGACCACTGGGTTCGAGTCAAGCTCGCAGGGGCCGAAGCGCTGGCGGAGAGCGAGGAACGCTACCGCTCGGTGGTGAGCGAGATCGATGAAGTGATTTTCCGAACGGACGCCGACGGCCGTTGGACCTTCCTCAATCCTGCCTGGACACAGATCACCGGCGCGCCAGTCGCGGAGACACTCGGCCAACTCGTCACCGACTCCGTGCATCCCGATGATCGCGCCGAATCGATCGAGCAGTATCGATCGTTGAGCTGCGGCGCCGCCGACTATTGCCGGCACGAAGTCCGGTATCCCACGCGCGCCAACGGCGACCGGTGGGTCGAGGTGCACGCCCGGGCGACCCGGAACGCCGCCGGTGAGCTGGTTGGCACCGCCGGCGTCATCCGAGACGTGACCGATCGTCGCCGCGCCGAAGAGGCCATGCGCATGGCACACGAAGCGGCCGAAGCGGCCAGTCGCGCGAAGAGCGAATTCCTCTCGCGCATGAGCCACGAATTGCGCACGCCGCTCAACGCCATTCTCGGATTCGGCCAACTGATCGAGCTCGACGCGAACACGCCCGGGCTGCGGGAGAGCGGCGACCAGATCCTCAAAGCGGGCCACCATCTTCTGGCGCTGATCAACGAGGTGCTCGACATCACGCGCATCGAGTCGGGCCGCCTGCACATGTCCAAGGAACCGGTGCGCGTGAGCGAAGTCGTCGGCGAGATCGTCGACCTGGTTGGCCCGCTCACGTCGGCGCAGCGGATCGATCTGTCGGTCGACCGTTCGAGCGTCGACGAGTGCTACGTGCGGGCCGATCGTCAGCGGCTCAAGCAGGTGCTGCTCAACCTCGTCGCGAATGCGGTCAAGTACAATCGACCGGATGGCGCGGTGCGGATCATCTGCGAAGCGGCCGGCAACGACCGGCTTCGCATCGTCGTCCAGGACACCGGACCGGGTATCGCGCCGGAGAAAGTGGCGCGGCTGTTCACGCCCTTCGACCGACTCGGCGCAGAAGCGTCCGGAGTCGAAGGTACGGGGCTCGGCCTCGCGCTGTCGCAGCGGCTCGCCGAGGCGATGGGCGGCGAGATCGGCCTGGACACGGAATTGGGAGCAGGCACGCGGTTCTGGATCGATCTGCCGTCCACGGAGAGCCAGCTCACGCGCTTCGGCCGCTTGGAGCTCGAGGCGCCGTCGGTCCATCGGCCGGCCGATGCCGACCGCGTGTGGAAGATTCTCTACGTCGAGGACAATCTCTCCAACCTGACGCTGGTGCAGCGAATTCTCGCCCGCCATCACGACATCGAGCTGATTCCCGCGATGCAAGGCGGTCTCGCACTCGAGATGGCGAAGCTGCACCGCCCCGATCTCATCCTGCTCGATCTGCATCTGCCGGACATTCCCGGCGAAGAGGTCTTCGCCGAGCTGCAGAAGGACGCCGAGTGCCGCACCATTCCGGTCGTCGTCCTGAGCGCCGACGCGACGCGTGCACAGATCGATCGGTTGACCAATGCGGGCGTCCACGCCTACGTCACGAAGCCGCTCGACGTCAAACCGTTCATCGAGATCCTGAACTCGGTTCTCGACCGGAAGCGGGCGGCCTGATGATCAGCGAAGAGCTGCTGTCGCGCGCGCGCATTCTCGTCATCGACGACGAGCAGGCGAACGTCCGATTGCTCGAACGCATGCTGCTCTCGGGCGGGTTCACCGAGGTGCGCGGCGTTACCGATCCGCGCGACGCCATAGGGCTGTTCGACGAGTTGCAGCCGGATCTCGTCATGCTCGATCTGCACATGCCGCACCTCGACGGCTACGCGGTGCTCGACCTGTTGCGCGCCAAGCTCGCTCCGGGCGACTACCTGCCGGTTCTCGTGCTCACCGCCGACACCACGCGCGGCGCCAAGGAGCGCGCCCTCTCGAACGGCGCGCGCGACTTTCTCATCAAACCCCTCGACCGTACCGAGGTCCTGCTCCGCACGCGCAACCTGCTCGAGACGCGCTACCTCCACCTGGCGCTCAAAGACGAGAACCGGTCGCTCGAGGCGAAGCTCGTGCACCAGGCTTTTCACGATTCTCTCACGGGGCTCGCCAATCGCGCGCTGTTTCGCGATCGCGCCGAGCACGCGCTGGCGCGAAAAGGCCGCGGCGAACAGGTCGCCGTGCTTCTCCTCGACCTCGACGACTTCAAGTCGGTGAACGATTCGCTCGGCCACGGCGAAGGAGATCAGCTGCTCGAGACGGTCGCCCAACGCCTGCTCAAGGCCACGCGCGGATGCGACACGGTGGCGCGTATCGGGGGCGACGAGTTCGCCGTGCTGCTCGAGGGATGGCAAGAGGAAAGCGACGTGCTGGCCGTCGTCCATCGCATCACCGAAGAGCTTCGCGCACCGCTTCGCTTGCAGGGCCGCGAGCTGTCGGTCGGCGCGAGCATCGGCGTGGCCTATGCGAGCGCCGCGGAACGGGTCGACGAGATCCTCCGCAACGCCGACGTCGCGATGTACCGCGCCAAGGACGATGGAAAGGGACGCTACGCGGTCTTCGCGCCAGAGATGTATACCGCGCTGCTCGACCGGTTGGAGATCGAGGCGGACTTGCGCCTCGCGATGGACCGCGGGGAATTCCGCGTCCTCTACCAGCCGATCGTCGAGCTCGAGGGCGGCTCGATCACCGGCGTCGAAGCGCTGGTCCGCTGGCTGCAACCGGGAAAAGAGACGATGCCCACGGCGTCGTTCATTCCAATCGCCGAAGAAACGGGGTTGATCGTCCCCCTCGGCCGATGGGTCCTCCGAGAGGCGTGTCGTCAGGGACGCCTGTGGCAGGTCGCGTCGCCCGCGCGGGTCGCGCCGACGATGAGCGTGAACGTGTCGGCACGCCAGCTGACCGATCCCAACTTCGCCGGCGATGTCGCGTCGGCGCTCGCCGACACGCAGTTTCCCGCCGACCGTCTGATTCTCGAGATCACCGAGAGCGTGCTGATGTCGAACTCGACGGCGGCGATCGAGCGGCTGCACGAGCTCAAGGCCCTCGGTGTGCGCCTGGCGATCGACGATTTCGGAACGGGCTACTGCAATCTGAGCTATCTGCAGCAGTTCCCGATCGACATTCTCAAGATCGACAAATCGTTCATCACGAACGTGGCGAAGAACGGCGGCGACGCCGCGCTGGCGAGCTCGATCGTCGGGCTGGCCACGGCGCTGCAGCTCCACACCGTCGCCGAAGGCGTCGAAGACGCCGACCAGCGCAAGCAACTGATCGCTCTGGGCTGCGGCTACGGACAGGGGTATCTGTTCGCGAAGCCGATCAGTGCCGAGACGATCGGGGAATTGATCGCGGCCGGCGTCGTGCGGTCCCCGTCGCGGACACCGCACGAGCACGATCTGGTACGCGTCGGGTAGCACCCGGCGGCCAAGCCGTCGCGCTCAGTCGGTGAACACCTCGCGCTGAAGCTTGCGCACGCGCCTCAGCTCGAACACCTGCCCGACTTCGCCGCCGAGAATGAAGATCAACGCCGCGTAGTAGCACCAGACTACCACGACGACGATCGCCGTCAGCGTGCCGCTGTACATCGAGGCGGGGTTGAAGGTCTTCGTGTAGTACGAGAAGATGGTGCGCGCGGCCTCGAAACAGACGCTCGTGAAGCCCGCCGCCACCCACGCCGCTTTGGCTGGCACGCGGCGAATCGGCAAGTACTTGTACAACGCGAAGAACATCAGCACGAGAAAGACGAAACCGAGCGAGCGGCCGGCCCAGTACTGCACGCGCCCGATTACATCGGTCCGCAGCCCGAGCGTCACCAGCGCGTTCGATGCCAGGCCGACGTACGTCGTCACCGTCACGCTCGCCGCGAACAGGACCGTGGACACGACGGTGATCTTCACGTCGAACACTTTCCCGGCGATGATGCCCCGCTCGCTTTCGATGTCGAACACGCTCGCCAGCACCGTTCGGAGCGATCCGAACAGCCGGGTCGAGAACCAGATGAAGCCGAGCGCGCTGTAAATCGTGATCGATCGCCGCGTGCGCAGCAGATCGTTGATCAGCTTGTGATACGGCGAGTTGGCTTCGGAGTGCGCCGGCAGCAGGTGGTCGAGAAATTGGCCGACCTGCTCGGTGGAGTTGATCGCTCCCCGGTAGAACAGCGGCAGAAAGTAGGTCACACCCGCCGCGAGCAGGAGGATGAAGGGCAACGCGGCGAGGATGATGTTGAATGCAATCCCCCCGGCCAGGAACAGCACGTTGTCTTCACCGCTGTTGTCCCAGACACGCTTGGCGTAATCGCGCAGCGTCCAACCGAGATCGACAAGAAGGGGCCGCTGGGGCATGTCGGCGGTGCGTGAGCGAACGGGCGCGGAAGGAAGGGAGACGACGAACCGTGCGCGACTGAGGAAAACTAGCCCTCGTCCGCCTCGCCCGCGCCCGCCGCTCCCGCGGCGCGTCTACGCCGGGGCGCATGGTCGCCCGCGGCGCGATCGCCGGCTGCTCGGTCGCCGGCCGCCCGGTCGCCAGCGGCCCGGTCGCTGGACGCGTACGCCGCTTTGGTCTGCGCCAGGCGCTGCTCAAGCTCGTCGCGCGCGACCTGCGCCGCCTCCCGACCCGCATCGAACGCGCGCGTCACCTGTTCGCGCTTGAGATCGATTGCCTGACGCGCGGTGTCGATCCGGTTCTCCACGCGGCGGCGCGCTTCCTCGAACGATTCGACCACGGTGCCCGTGACGTCCGATGCGGCCTTTTCCGCGGCGCGGCGAACGCGCCGGGCGCGCCGTTTGATGTCTCGGCGCGTCGCCACGCCCGACCGAGGCGCGAACAACAGCGCCACCGCCGCGCCGACGGCCAGTCCGAGGAACAGCGGCATCACGCTCGTCGTGTGCCGTTCGATCACGACGACCCGTTCGTCGTCGTCATACTCGTGTCGCGACATGCTCGAGCTCCGCGTGAAAGTCGCCGCTCAGCGCCGCTTCGGCGCCGGCTTGCGTGGGGGCGAGCCGATGCGCGGCGGCACGATTGCCTCGGTGGGCCGCGCACGCTTGCCATTGCCGATCGAATCGTCCTCTTCGTCCTCCGGCTCGTCACCGACGCCGTCGGGGCTGCTGCCGGTGCCGTTGATCAGCGCGAGCAGATCGCGGCGCACCGCGTCGGCGCTCACGCCGGCCACTTTCGCCGTGCGCTCCACGTCGCCGCCGTTCGAAGCGAAGGTGCGCAGCACGAGCTGCCGCCGCGCGTCCGACACCGTCGCGCCGACCGGAATCGTCACCGAGCTCGCGATCTCGCTGGCCGTCCGGAGATGGCGCGGCATGATGTCGACGAGACTGATCGTCGCACCGCGCGCCATGATCACCGACCGCTCCACGGCGTTCTTGAGCTCGCGCACGTTGCCCGGCCAGTGATACGCCAGAATCCAATCCCACGCCGCGGGGTCGAAGTCGGTCACCGCCTTGCCGTTCTGATTCGCGTACCGTTCCAGGAATTCGCTGGCGAGCAGCTGGATGTCGTCGGTCCGCTCGCGCAGCGGCGGAAGCACGATCTCGACGACGGCGAGCCGGTAGTACAGGTCTTCGCGCAGCTCGCTTTCCGAGATCGCCTTCTGCAAATCCTTGTTCGTGGCGGCGACGATTCGGATGTCGACCGAGATCTCCTTCTTGCCGCCGAGCCGCCGCACCTGCCGCGTCTCGAGCGCACGCAGCAGCTTGACCTGGATGTCGGGCGACATCTCGGCCACTTCGTCGAGAAAGATCGTACCGCCGCTCGCCATCTCGAACGCGCCCGGCTTCTCGTTCGTCGAGCCGGTGAAGGCGCCTTTCTCGTGGCCGAACAGCTCGTTCTCGAGAATTTCCTTGGGAAGGGCCGCGCAATTGAGGGCGAAGAACGGCCCTTTGGAGCGCTCGCTCTTCGAGTGCACGGCACGCGCGACCAGCTCCTTGCCGGTGCCCGATTCGCCGAGGATCAGCACGCTCGCGTTCGACGGCGCCACCGCGTCGATCACCTGGTAGACGCTGCGCATCGATTCCGACTGTCCGGTCAGCTCGCCGTAATGCGTCAGCCCCTCGAGCTTGGCCGAGAGCTGGAGGTTCTTTTCCTGGAGCCCGAACTGCTCGAGCAGTTTTGGGATCTGTGCTTTGAGCTTGTTCAACCGCTCGGCGTTGAGCGGCTTCTCGATGTAGTCGGCGGCGCCCTGCTTGATCGCCTCGATCGCCAGCTCGGTCGATCCCTGGCCGGTGATCATGATGAACTCGGTCGGGATCTTGGCGCCCCGCAGCTCGCGGAGCAGCGCGATCCCGTCGAGCTTCGGCATCTTGAGGTCGGCCAGCACGACGCCGTAGCGCTCGGCGCTCAGCCGCTCGAGCGCCTTCTGTCCGTCGTTTGCGATGTCGACGGTGTAGCCTTCGTCCTCGAGGATGGCGCTGAGACCCGAGGTGATCGCCTGTTCGTCGTCGGCGATCAGCACCTTCGCCTTGTCTTGCTTCATAACGCGGTTCCGTCCTTCGTACCTCGAGGGAAGCTAATCGAAAGGGCGCTCGGCTCGGCGGACACGCCAATGCCAGCGTCCGATGCCGCCGCCAACACTTCCGCCGGCAGCGCGAACCGCGCGCCGTCGCAACTCTCGACGCGGAAGGCCGACCCGCCGTCGTCGGTCGCGCGACAGAGGACCCGCGTCGACGCATCCAGCGCGGCGAGAAGGCTTGCTCCGATCAGGAGGCGCGTCGCCGCGCCATCCGCCGTCGTCAAACCCAACGCGTCGACTGATGGATCGACGACGAGCGAGCGGCCGTCGACCCTCGCCGCCGCACCGAGCAATGCCTCGAACCGTCGCGTCACGGACCCGATCTCGACCGGTCCCCGCGATGCGCGCGCCAGTGACAACAACGCCTCGCTCATCGCGATCACATGCGTCAGCTGATCTCCCGCCGCGTCGGCGTACTTCGCCACGGACGTTGCCAGGTTCTCGCTCTTCGAGGTCCGCGAGCGAACGACCTCGAGGTTGACCGACACGCCGTTCAGCGCGCCGCGCAGCTCGTGCGCCGACCGGCCCGAGATGCGCTGCAGTGTGTCGAGCCACAACAGCCCGGCCGCTGATTCCCCGTCACCCATCCCCATCTCGCCTCTCGCGGTCATCGCTCTCACTCGGCCACTCAGTCGCTCAGTTCGGCGTCGTCGGGCGCCGCGACGACAGCGGCCGCCTCGGTCGGGTCCGCGCGATGGATCGCCGGAGCCGACACGAATTTCGCCACCGTCGGCGCTGTGCCGCCGATCGCGAGCTGTTTGAACAGAAAGGTGAACTTCTCGTCGTAAACTTTCGCCATCGTGGCCTTGGCGCTTGCCGGCAGATCCCAGATCTCCCGCTTGAACGGCCCCAACGCCTTTTTTCGAGTCTTGTAATAGAACTGCTCGTCGGTGTCGGTCGACTTCCGCTCGTCCTTGGCGTTCTCGGCGAGCCATGCGTAGATCTTCGTACGAAGCTCGGCCGGCATGTGGTCGTACAACATGTTCTGGAAATTCGTTGCCAGATGAATTTCCGCCGTCTCGCGCTTCGGAAAGTTGTTGAACGCGCTGTCGGGCAGGGTCGACGCGCCGTGCTGCACCGCCCCGGCCAAGCCGTACTCGTCGCGTGCCACCTTCGACAGCCGCTCCAGCGTGTCGAGGTCGAGCTTGACGTCGGCGATCGAGCCATCCGCCAGCACGACTCCGCCGTGCGAGGTGCCCGACTGAACGCTGATCTTGGACAAGCCTTGGGTTCCCTTCGGAAGCGCGGCATTGAACCCATTCATGTACGCGCGCAACTCCTCGACCGTGCTGTTCTGCGTCCCCACCTCGCCGATCTCCCCGCCGACGGAGATCGTGACACTATCCGGCTCGAGCTCGCGCACCGTTTGCAAAATGTCGACGCCGACCTCGTAGTTGAGCCGCTGCTGCTCGTCGAGCGTCGGCTTCGAGAGGTCGACCAGCGTCGACGTGTCGATGTCGATGTTGTAGAAGCCCGCAGCGATCGCCTCGCGGGCGAGCGCCTTGACGGCGCCGACCTCGGTGTCCGGATCGGCCGCGTACTTCTTGTGGTTGATCTGAAAATGATCGCCCTGGATGAACACCGGCCCGCGAAAGCCTTCGCGCAGCGCCGCGGCCAGCATCACCGCCACGTACTCCGCCGGCCGCTGATCGGTGTAGGCGATCTCCGACCGCGCGATCTCGAGAATGAACGCCCCCGCGTCGAGCGCGATCGCCGTCCGGAAGATCGCGCGCGCCGTGTCGTAGGCCATGCCGCGCACATTGATCGCCGGAACCGTGAAGCCGTGGGTCTTGCCTTCTCCGCGCGCCAGATACAGGTCGTGGATCGACGCGGGCCGAACGCCGACCGCCTGGCCGATCTCCCAGATCATCCAACGGGCGTGCTGCTTCTCGTCGTCGTCGCCGAACACGGCGGCGCGGACGAGATTGTCCATCGTAGGCGAGCGGAGCGCGCCGTCTCGGGAAACGGCCAGGCGGCCGTCGCGAACGGTCACATCTGCTCCGAACAGGGCGTTCAGGGCTTGGATCTTGTCCATGGTGGTGGTCGAGGGTGCAGGCATGCCGGAACCTGCCGCCCCGTCCCGGCAGCGACAAGTCCGCTAAATCGCGTACCTGCTGTCGGGTTTAGGAAGCAGGTTCCATTCCTGCCGGGCCTGCTCGGCGTCCGCCCGTCCGAGCATCGCGTAGGTGAACTGCTTTCCAAGCTCCACGCCCGGCTGATCGAGCGGATTTATCCCATACATCTCGCCGGCGTAGATCGTGGCGATCTCGAGGAGCATGAACAGCGCGCCCAGATGCCAGGCGTCGGCCCGGTCGACGTGAATCGTCATGTTGATCCGGCCGCGCCGCGCGAGCGCGCCAGCCGTCGCCCGCTGCTCGATCGACAACAGCTCGCCGAGTTGATGTCCGCCCAGGTAGCCCAGCTCCTTGATGTCGCCGTGCAGCTTGGGGATCTCGATTCGTATGCCCCCCTGGTCGACGGCTATGAACGTGACGGTCTTGTCCGGCGGGCCTTCCATGAACAGCTGCACCTTGCTGTGTTGGTCCGTCGCGCCAAGCGCGGCCAGCGGCGTCGGGCCAACCCCTGGATCGCCTTTCGTGCGGTGCTTGCCCAGACTCTCCGCCCACAGCTGAACGAACCAGTCAGCCAGATCGCGCAGCGGATCGGAGTACGGCATCAGCACGTGAATGTGCCGGCCGAGCGTCGTGTCGGCGAGGAACTGGAGCGTGGCGAACACGCCCGCGGGGTTCTTCGCCAGCTCGTCTCCCTTGCACCGCTCGGCGATCGCCGAGGCGCCGGCCAGCAACTGCGTGGTATCCATCCCGATCAACGCGGCGGGAAGAATCCCCACCGGCGTGAGCACGCTGTACCGCCCGCCCACCGCCGGCGGAATGTCGAGTGCCGGAATGCCTTCGCGGCCGGCGATCGCGCGCAGCGCGCCGTTCTTGGGATCGGTCACGAACACCAGGTGGGCGGCGACGTCTTTCGTCTGCTGCGCCAGTCGTTCCCGCACGACGAGATACTGTGCCATCGTCTCGGCCGTACCGCCGGACTTGGAGATGACGACGAATAGCGCCCGCTCGAGCTTCAGCCGGCCGAGCAGCGCGTCGATTCGGTGTGGATCGACGTTGTCGAGCACGTGCAGCCGCGGACGCGAACCGCGCTCGGCGTCGGTCAGCGCGTTCCAGTCCGGCGCGAGCAGCGCGGTGCGCAGCGCGATTGGGCCGAGCGCAGAGCCGCCGATGCCAAGGATGACGACGTCATCGAATTTTCCTTTGGCGCGCGCCGCGAAGTCGAGCGACTGTTTGTGCAGGGCTTGGTCGCCGGGGAGCGCGAGAAAGCCGAGCTCGCCCGCGGTGCGCCGCTTTTCAGCCGCGCCGAACGCGCGGCGAAACAGCTCCGGTGCGCTCGACCAATCGGCGGCGGACACTCCGCCGTCGATCACGTCGCCCATCATGTTGGTGTAGTCGATGCGCAGTGTCATGGAAGCGGTCTCAGTCGACGCGGACGGTCAGGCCGTCGAAGGCCGGCGCGATTCCGCGCGGCAGTTCGGCCTCGAGATCGGCGTGCAGGTTGTCGTGCGTGAGGTGTGTGAGATACGTGCGCTCGGCGCCGATTCGGCGTGCTGCGTCGAGCGCTTCGGGAATGCTCAGGTGCGTTGGATGCTCCGTGCGGAACAACGCATTGATCACGAGGACGCTGGCGCCCTCGAGGAGACGCAGGGCCTCAGCCGGCAGCGACTTGGCATCGGTGACGTAGGCGAGACCGCCGACGCGATACGCAAAGACCGTGACATGGCCATGCGGCACACTCACCGGCGTGATCTCGAGATCGCCAACCGTGAAGGGCGATCCCGACTCGACCGCGTGCGCCTTGCCTTCGGGCTTCGACGTCCCCGGCAACGGTCGCATGTCGTCGTCGAAGATGTAACGAAACTTCTCCGACAGGTTGCGCAGCGTTTGGGCCGAGCCGTAGATGGGCAGCGGCGCCTCTCGATTCACCGTAATGGCCCGCAGATCGTCGATCCCGTGGGTGTGGTCAGCGTGGTCGTGCGTGAACGCCACCGCGTCGACCCGATCGATCCCCGCCGCCACGAGCTGCAATCGCAACTCGGGCGGCGTGTCGAGCAGCAGTCGTGTGCCATGGTTGCTCTCGATGACGGCGCCGACTCGCGTCCGCTTGTCGCGCGGATCAGGTGATCGGCACACGGCGCAGTAGCAACCGATCTTCGGCACGCCGAAGCTGGTGCCGGTGCCGAGGAACGTCAACTTCATGCGAAGTTGGACGTGGGACGTGGAGCGTTGGACGTCACACTGTCTCGACCTTCAGGAGGTTTGTGGTGCCAGGCACGTCGAATGGGACGCCGGCGGTGACGACGACGCGATCCCCGGAGCGCGCCAGACCGCGGCGCTGCACGGCCTCGAGCGCGAGTCGCACCATCTCGTCGTAGGTGTTGCAGTGCGGCACCAGCTCGGGGATCACACCCCAGATGAGGGCGAGCTGGCGGAAGGTCCGCGGAATGTCCGTCAGCACGAGGATCGGCACGCTCGGCCGGTGCGATGCCACGATGCGCGCGCTGAACCCGCTCTTCGTGAATACGATGAGCACCGGCGCGTTCAGCATGGTCACCGCGGCCGCGCTCGCCGCCGCGATCGCGAATTCGGTCGACATCGCCGCCTCGCCGCGGCGCCGATCCTCACGTCGGAAATGCTGCGGGCGCTTTTCGATCTCGGCGATGATTCGGCTCATCGCTTCGACGGCGAGCCGCGGGTACTGCCCCGCCGCCGTCTCGGCCGAGAGCATGACCGCGTCGGTGCCGTCGAGAATTGCGTTGGCCACGTCGCTCGCCTCGGCGCGCGTCGGCCGCGGATGCGTGATCATCGATTCGAGCATCTGCGTTGCCGTGATCACCGGCCGGCCGAGCCGGTTGCAGAGCGCGATGATTCGCTTCTGGGCGTACGGCACTTCTTCGAACGGCAGCTCGACGCCGAGGTCGCCGCGGGCGACCATCACGCCGTCCGACGCGCGAACGATCGTCTCGATGTTCTCCAGCGCCGAGTCCTTCTCGATCTTCGCGACGACCAGCGTCGACTTCGGAATCAGCTTTCGCAGCTCGGCGATGTCCTGCGCCTGTCGCACGAAGCTCAACGCCACGTACTCGAGCTCTTGTTCGGCGGCGAAGCGCGCATCCTCGCGATCCTTGTCGGTGATCGACGGCGCCGAGACTTTCACGCCCGGGAGGTTGATCCCTTTGTGGCTGCCGAGGGTGCCGCCGTGCAGCACGCGCGCCGTGACGCGCGGCTTGTGCACGTCGAGCACGACCAGCTCGAGCAATCCGTCGTTGATCAGAATCCGGTCGCCGACATGTACGTCCTCAGCGAGCCGCGCATAGGTGACCGGAATCTCGCCGGGTTGTTCAGTCCCTTCCGGCGCAAAGACGAAATCGCTCCCGTCGGGCAGCTCGCGCGGCACCGACAGCTCGCCGATGCGAATGCGCGGCCCCTGCAGGTCGCCGAGGATGGCGACGGGCCGGTCCATCTCGGCGGCAATCTTTCGCACGAGCGCGATCGTCGCCGCATGCTGCTCGTGGGTGCTGTGCGAAAAGTTGATGCGAGCCACGTTGAGGCCCGCATCGATGAGGCTCCGCAGCCCGTCGGGGGACGAGCTCGCCGGCCCCAACGTGCACACGATTTTCGTTCGGCAGTAGTGCAAGAGTGCGGGAGGTTGAGTCAGCGGCTCGCCACCAGCTCCCTGCCCAGGGACTTCGTCTTGTGTTCCAATCCGGCGATGAGCGTGTCGAATGATTTCTGGAAGCTGGCCAGGCCATCGGTGAGCAGCTTGTCGGTCACGTCGCGCATCATGATGCCCTGCGCCGCCAACGCGTCGATGGTCCGCTTGGCCTCGTCGACGCCCTTGTCGACGGTGCGTGCAACGACGCCGTGGTCGCGGAACGCCTCGATCGTCTGCGGCGGCATCGTGTTCACCGTCTCGGGGCCGATGAGCTGCTCCACGTACATCACGTCGCGATAGGCGGGATTCTTGGTGCTCGTGCTGGCCCAGAGCGGACGCTGCACCGTAGCGCCCTTTGCCGCGAGCGCCGTCCAGCGCGGCGAGGCGACCGACTCCTGGAACAACTTGTAGGCGAGCTTGGCATTGGCGATCGCCGCTTTCCCGGCGAGCGGCGCGAGCGCGGCTTTTTTGTTCGGGTCCGCTTTGACCAAGGCGTCGACCCGCTTGTCCACTTCGGTGTCGACGCGGCTCACGAAGAAGCTCGCCACGGAATGGATCGTGTCGACGGCCTTGCCCGCGGCGAGCCTGTCCTCGAGGCCAGCCATGTAGGCTTCGATCACACTCTGGTATTTCTCGATCGCGAACAACAGCGTGATGTTCACGTTGACGCCGTTGGCCGTGAGCTGGCGGACGGCCTTCGCACCCTCGACAGTGCCGGGAACCTTGACCATCACGTTCGGTCGGTCGACGGCCGCCCAGAGGCGCGTGCCTTCGGAGATCGTCGCCTGTGCATCGTTCGCCGCCCCGGGCGACACCTCGATCGACACGAAGCCGTCGGCGCCGTGGACGGCGTCGAACGTCGGCCGAAAGATGTCGCAGGCGTCGCGCACGTCGGTCGTCGCAACCCGCTCGAACAGCTCCATCGCCGTGAACTCGCCGGCCTCGGTCCGAATCTGGTCGTCGTACTCGTTCCCCTCGGCCAGCGCCTTCTCGAAGATCGTCGGATTCGAGGTCATCCCCGTCAGCGCGTCGTCGCGGATGCGGCGCGCGAGATCGCCGTTCCGCAGCATCGTGCGGTCGATGAAGTCGAGCCAGAGCGATACGCCGGCGTCGTGCAACGTCTCGAGTTTGTCGTTGTTCATGAACTCACATCCCTGAATGCCGCAGGCTTACTTCCCCGTGTACGCGATCCGGTAGATCCGGCCGCGAGAGTCGTCCGCCACGAGGAGCGCCCCGTCCTTCGCCACCGCCAGGCCCGTCGGTCGTGCGCCATTCGATTCGAACCCGTCGGCGAATACTTCGTACGCACCGGCCGATTTCTCTCCCGCCAACGGCTGAAACACCACGTTGAATCCGGCCTGCGGTTCCGGCGCGCGGTTCCATGAGCCATGGAACGCGATGAACGCGCCATTCTTGTATCGCGCTGGAAAATTCGCGCCCGTGTAGAACATGAGCCCGTTCGGCGCCCAGTGCCCGGGGAATACCGCGGCCGGCTCCTTCTTCTGCGCGCACTGTTCCGTCTTCTTGCCGTCGCCGCCGTACTCCGGCGCCAGCACCAGGTGATGCGCCTCGAACGAGTAGTAGCAGTACGGCCAGCCGAAGTCGTCGCCCTGGTTGACCTGCATCAACTCTTCAGCTGGATTCTCGGCGCTGTACTTGGCGTCGAACGGCCAATTGCCGTTCGGACCGCCAAGCTGGTCGCGGCCGTGCTGCGTCGTCCAGAGCTTGCCGTCGAGCGGACTGATCGTGATCCCCACCGCGTTCCGTATGCCGCGCGCGAAGTGCAGCGAGTTGGCGTACGTCTGGCCGAGCTTGCGCGCATCCCACTTCCAGATGCCGGCGCGCGTTTCCAGCTCCGTGCATGGATTCTTGCCAGGCGAGTCCTTCGTTCGGTTCTTCTCCTGACAGGAATTGGTCGGCGAGCCGATGTTCACGTAGAGGGCGCCATCCTTGTCGATCGTGAACGTCTTGGCGAAATGATCGCCGCCGCTCGGCAGCCCCTCGACCACGGTTTCGCGTGACGCCGCGGAATCGAGCGAGCCGGCCTTGTACGGAAAACGCAGCACACCGGCGCGATTCTCGGCGTAGATGTGGCCGTCGAACATCGCCACTTCGGACGAGCTGAATCCGCTCGCGAACTTCACGCGCTTGTCGGCATGGCCGTCGCCGTTCGTGTCGCGCAGAATCGTGATGCCGCCGTTGTTCCCGCGGCCCTGTTGCGACACGTACACGTCGCCGTTCGGCGCCACCCACATGTGCCGCGCCCCCGGCACCGATTCGGCGAACACTCCGGCGCAGAAGCCCGAAGGGAGCTTGAGTCCCGCGTTATTGGGCGCACAGGGCGGCCCGCTGGCTTCCTGCGCCAGGCAGGCCGTGGCAGTCAGCAGGATGCCAAGAAACGCCGGACTCCACGTGCGTCGCATATCGAGCTCGTCTCCGAGGTGAGTGCCGTCAGCGCCGAACGTCTGTAAAGTCCAACGTTCGGGAGAAAAACGGTAGCACCCGCGTCGTCATTCGGAGGCCAATCGCGCTCGTGTGATCGCCGTCGTACGTCTCGTAGACGTGGGAGACCCCTGCGTGCGTGAGCGCGCTGTCCATTGCCGCGATCTGCGATGGCGGGACGAGCTGGTCGTGGTTCCCGATGTCGAAGGCGAGTCCGTGGAGGCGCTTCAACCGGTCCACGTACCGAGGCAGCATGTCGTATGGCGCATGCTCTTGCCATTCTGCTTGCGCCGCCGGTACCGGCTGCCACCGGCCGTCCTTGAACTCGAATGGAAAATCCACGTAGAGTGGCGGGCGGTTCACATTTGGCGAAAATGCCGCGCTCAGCGCGAGGAAGACTTGCGGGTAGAAGCCAAGGGACGCTGCGTCGCCCAGGGCGCCGAGGCGCGACAGCGTCTCCCAGGCCGCCGCCTCGTCCGGACCGGGCTGGCTCGAGAACCGAGTGCAGCAAGCACTCATCGCGTAGAGGGCGTCGTACTCGTCGCCGGCGTGGCGCATTCCGACGGCGAACGTGCCGTAGCCGCCCATCGAGTGCCCGGCCAACCCGCGACTCTCCGGGCGCGCGAGCGTGCGATAGTGGCCATCGACGTAGGCCACCAGCTCTTTGGAGATGAAATCCTCCCAGTTGCCGGCGGATTCGGAGTTCGTGTAGAAGCTTCCGCCAAGCCGCGTCCGCGCACTCGGCATGACGACGATCATCTCGCGCACGGCGCCCGCGGCGACAAGCGAATCCATCGCCGGACCGATACTGAATCCCTTGTAGCCCCGGATCCACCCGCGGTCCGAACCGCCAAAGCCGTGCAGCAGGTACACGACGGGATATCGCCGGGCGGGAATCGACTCGTAGCTCGGCGGTAGGTAGACCAGCACCTCGCGATTCGGCGAGTCGCCGTATCGGTTGTCCTCGAGCGATTGCGCGTGGACCGTATCGACGTCGATGCGGCCGGTTCGGGGTGCGCCGGCTCCCGAAGGTTGCTGCCCAGCGAGCTGCGCCGCGCCGGCGAGCGCCGCGGCGAGAAGAAGAGTCAACCTCGAGCGGTTCTCTAACATGCGGCTTCCGTGGCGAAATGGCTCGATTCGGCGTGCCTGTCCCGTTCAAACCAACTGAACGGCCACGCTGTCCGAGGAATAGGCCGCCCCACTTCCGGCTGTCAACCCTCGGAGATCGTGATGCGCACTCTGGCTCTCGCAGTCCTCGCACTACCCATCGCCGCCGCGGCGGCGCAATCGAGTCCCACGCAGTCGTCGCGCGCCAGGCGCTTCATGGACAATTGCGAGCGCAGTGGTTGGCGCGACGAGGAACGCTTCTGCGAGACGCGTGACGTCGAGATGCCGGCGTCAGCCAGCCTCCGCGTCGACGGGCGGGACAATGGTGGCGTCGTCGTACACGGCTGGGACAAGTCGACGATCCAGGTCGTCGCGATGATCCAGACCAACGCCGAGACGGAGGCCGACGCGAGCGATCTTGCCAAGCAGGTCAGAATCTCGGCCAGCAACGGCGAAGTGCGCGCCGACGGTCCGGACACCCGTCGCCGCGAGTCGTGGTCGGTGAGCTACGAGATCTGGGTGCCGGCACACACCGGCCTCGATCTGCGCGCGCGCAACGGCGGCATCGCCGTCGATGGCGTCGAGTCGCGCATGGAGCTCGAGACGGTGAACGGCGGACTCTCGCTCAGCGACGTCGGCGGCGACGTGCACGGCACGACGTCGAACGGCGGCGTGTCCGCCGAGCTCTCGGGGAGCAAATGGAGTGGCGCCGGGCTCGATCTGGAGACTTCCAACGGCGGCGTGCGCCTCTATATCCCCGACAACTACTCGGCGCGCCTGGAGACTGGCACGGTGAACGGCGGTATGAACATCGGCTTTCCGATCACCGTTCAAGGCTCGTTCGGCCGGCGGTTGTCGACGCAGCTCGGCAGCGGCGGTCCGACCATTCGGGTGGTGACCACCAATGGCGGTGTGACGATTCGGCGGCGGTGAGCCGAGGGCAGCATCACCGCTCGCCGATCGATCACCGACTGTCAGTTCGTCAACGCCCCGGACCCAACGCCGCGTTCACTTTCGACTCGAGCGCCGTCAACTCCTTTCGAAGCTCCTGATAGCGCGATATCGCGTCGGCACCGACGCGCTGATCGACGCGCGTCGTCATGCCGGCCAGGTAGCTGATCTGCGTCTGGAGGCCGGGGCGCCCGTACCGTACGCCCTCGTCCGGTCCGAACAGCGTGACCGCGAGCGCGTCGACCTTCGTCAACGCATCGCCACCCGATGACCGGAGCTTGGTCCGCGCATCGCGTACACGCGCGGCGACGCGCCCGACTTCGGCGACCATCGCGCGCATGCGCTCGTTGTGGTCGTACTGTGCATCGAGATCGGCCGCGGTGATTCCATCGGCAGTGAGGCGCGGATCCATCGTCAACGTCAGCGGTTCTGTCGCACTCCAGCTCCCGGTGCTCAACTTGACCGAATAGCGCCCCGGCGGCGCCATGATGCCCTCGCCGTCGTTGAAGTCCCAGATCACGCGATTCATCCCCGCGTTGGTCGACAGGCGCAGCTGTGGCGCGCGGCGAAAAGCCGGCGGCGCTTCGTCGTCGCTCGGCGCCGCGGCGCCTCCTTCGTTCGCCGCCGGGCGCGACACGCCGCTCGACAGCGTGCGTACGACCTTGCCCGCGGCGTTCGTGATCTCGAGCGTGACGGGATCGCTCGGCGCGTGGGCCAGATAGTAGTCGATCGTCGCGCCGTTCATCGGAAACTGCGCCTGGCCGGAGAGCGCTTCGCCGCCGCGGCCACCTCCGCCGCCGAACCCGCGGCCGCCACCCAGCCGGCCGCGAATCGTCGTGCGCGGCGCGAACAACACCGCCGCCTGCGACGCGGTCTGGACCGTGAGCTGCTGGAGCGGCGTCACGTCGTCCAGGATCCAGAACGACCGGCCCTGCGTAGCCAACACGAGATCGTTGTGATGGATCTTGATGTCGGTCACCGGCACGTTCGGCAGATTGAGCTCGAACGGCTGCCAGTGCCCGCCGTCGTCGAACGAGACGAATAGCCCGAACTCCGTGCCGGCGTAGAGCAGTCCGGCGCGCGTCGGATCTTCGCGCACGACGCGGGTCGGCCAATCGGCTGGGATGCCGTTCTTGCCGTCAGTGAGCAGCGTCCACGTCGCGCCGTAGTTTTCAGTCTTATAAATATAAGGCTTAAAATCGCCGAGCAGGTAGCGGTAGACCGCGTAGTACGCCGCGCCCTTGCGGTGCGGCGAGGGATCGATGTATTGCACGCGCCCGCCCGGCGCGAGCCCCGGCGGCGTGATGTTCTTCCAGCTCTTCCCGTTGTCGCGGGTGATGTAGAACGGCCCGTCGTTCGAGCCCGTCCAGATCACACCCGGCTCGAGCTTCGATTCGCTGATCGCGTAGAGCGTGCTGTAGAATTCCTCGCCCGTCACGTCGCGCGTGATCGGCTCCCCGCTCCCGCCCTGTGCGTACGCCGGGTGCGCCGTGAGGTCCGGCGAGATCGTCTCCCAGTGCACGCCGCCGTCGTGCGAGCGGTGCACGTACTGCGAGCCATAGTAGACGACGCTCGTGTCGTGGAACGAAACCTCCATCGGCGACACGCGCTGGAAGCGATAGATCAGATCCTTCGCGTCGTTGCCGTACAACGATTGCCCGCCGACCCAGTAGTTCTGCTCCTGCCGCGTGTTCATGAACATGCGGCCGAACTGGCCCTTGCACGCGCCGTAGACGATTTCCGGATTGCCCGGATGCGGAATGATCGGACCGGTCTCGCAACCAGGGCCCGTCTCGAACGGCTCCGTGCTGCCCGGCACGGGCATGCTCGGCACGATCACCGTGCTCGCGTCCTGCTGCGCGCCGTAGAGGCGATACGGATACTGCTCGTCGAGCCACACACCGTAGATCTCCGCCGTCGGCTGGTTCATCTGCGTCGACCAGGTGCGGCCGCCATCCTGCGACACGTTGGCGCCGCCGTCGTTCGCCTGAATCATGATCTTCCCGTCGTGCGGATTGATCCAGATGTCGTGATTGTCGCCATGCGGCGGGCGGAGGGTCGTCCAGTTGGCCCCGCCGTCGGTCGACTTGTAGAAGTTCTCGGCGCCGGCGTAGACGACGTCGGCATTCGTCGGATCGACGCCGAGCGTGACGTAATAGAAGGGACGCGTGATCAGCTGTGCAAAGGTGCTGATCTGCTTCCAACTCTGGCCTGCGTCCTCCGAGCGATAGAGCCCGCCGCCCGGCTTCGCTTCGACGAGCGCGTACACCCGGTTCGGGTTCGCAGCCGTCACCGCCAGATTCGCCTTGCCGACAAGCTCAGTGGGCAAGCCGTTCGTGATCTTCGTGAAATGCTCCCCGCCGTCGGTGCTCTTGTAGAACCCGACGCCCGATGAATTCTCGGCGCCGCTGATGATCGTCCACGGCTTGCGCTGGCCGCGCCACATCCACGCGTACACGATGTCGGGATTGGCCGGATCGAGCTCGAGATCGGCGGCGCCGATGCTGTCGGACACGAACAGCACCTTGCGCCAGGTCTTACCCCCGTCCGTCGTCTTGAACACGCCGCGCTCGGGATTGTTCTTGAACGCGTCGCCGATCGCCGCGACCCAGACGACGTTCGGATTCGTCGGATGAATGCGCACCGAGCCGATCTGCCCCGCATCGTACAAGCCGACGAAGCTCCACGTCGCGCCCGCGTCGGTCGACTTGTACACGCCGCGTCCGGCCGACACGTTGCTCCGAATGTCATCCGAGCCGGTGCCGAGGTAGATCGTGTTCGGATCGGACTCGGCGACGGCGATCGAGCCGGTGGATCCGAGCGGCACCTTGCCATCGGTGATCGGCTGCCATGAGGCGCCGGCATCGGTCGTCTTGAACACGCCGCCGCTCGCCACTCCCATATAGAAGGTGCGCGGCTCGGACGGGACGCCCGTCACCGTCGTGACGCGCCCGCCGCGCGGCGGACCGACCATTCGGAAGTGCAAGCCGTGGAAGAGCATCGTGTCCACGGCCGGTAGCAACGCTGCCGAGTGCGCGGCGACGGATCTACCGCTCACCGGTCGCGCCTGCGCGTCGAGTGACGCAGCAGTGGCAACGGTGATGGTGACGAAGAGTGTACCCAACACGCTGAACGATGTGCGGAAAGATCGAGCTCGCATGAATCGGCCTCTAAGGGATGAACGCGGCGCGAAGAGCGCCGCCGGATCGACGACGGCTCGAAAGTGCGCGAACGACGAGCCCGGCGCCAGTCGCCGCACAGCTCGTCGGCACGCGGCGTGCGCTTGTGGCCGCAGCATTCAGCGGAGCGAGCGAGCAGATGTCGAGCAGAACAATGGCGGCGATCGTCGCCCTGGCCAGTGCGGCGATTGCGGCCTGCGGCCACGGCCGCACAGATTCAGTCGCGAGCGGCGAAGTGGATACCGGCGCATTGCGCATGACGGCGGCGACGCCGGCGGTTGGCCCCGGCGTTCAGGTCACCCGCACCGACGGTAAGAGCGTGACGCGCGCCACGCGCTACGAGCTGACGCCGGACAATTTCTCCAAGTTCCTCGCCGCCGCCGATAGCCTGTCCGCTCTCACGGCGCGCGACTCGCTCGAGCGTGCGCATCTCACGGCGAACATCACCGACGCCGGCTCGACCGACACCGACGCCGGCCTCAAGTGGCTCGAGACGGACAGCGCCGCGAGCGCCGCGATCAATGGCGCCGGAATTTCGGTGAAAGACTATTTCGTACAGTCGATCGCGATCGCCGCGGCATCGCACTTTGTCGCCGACCCCAAGGCCGCGCCTCCGACGCCGACGCTCACGCGAAACGCCGAGTTCCTCCAAGCGCACAAGGCCGACCTCGACCGACT
>DATNAT010000160.1:0-27779 GCA_035572355.1 Gemmatimonadaceae bacterium | reverse complement strand
CGTGCGCACGGCCGTCGCCGCGATGCGCCCGCGTGCCGCTTCGACGTCGACGATCGTCGGCGGCTCAATGCGCCGCACGACGCGCTCCGCCGAGCTCCACACGCGTGCCGGCTCCAGCGCGCACGGCCTGCTCGTAGACGTGCGACGCCGCCGCGAGATCTTCTACGGCGAGGCCGAGCGATTTGAAGAGCGTGATCTCGCGGGCGTCGCGACGGCCGCTCGCGCGTCCGACGAGGAGCTCGCCGATCTCGGCGACGATGTGTTCCGGGGTGATCGCTTTTTCTTGAAGCGGCACGAGAATGTCGCCCGGCTCTTTCAGGGCGGACTCACGGCGGTCGACGTACAGACGTGCAGCGGCGACGAGCGCGCTGTCGACCTCGCGCGCGTTCGGCGTGCTCGCGCCGACGGCGTTCACATGCGTCCCCGGCGCCAGCCATTCGCCGGCGAGCACGGGCTCCGCCGCCGACGTGCAGGTGCAGACGACCTGTGCGTCGCGCACCGCGTCATGTGCGGTCGGCGCCACCGTGGCATCGAGATGAAAGCGTTCGCGGCCGACGCCGACGAGCACCTTTGCGTGGTCGGCGTTGCGACTCCAGACGCGCAGCGCCTCGATCGGCCGCACGGCGCAGATCGCCTCGAGGTGGGCGTGTCCCTGCACGCCCGCCCCGATGATCGCGAGCGTCGACGCATCGTCGCGCGCCAGCGCGCGCGTGGCCACCGCAGAGACGGCGGCGGTGCGAATGGTGGTGATCGACGTTGCGTCGAGCAACGCGGCGAGGCTGCCGTTGACCGGATCGAAGAGCAGGACGGCGCCCTGGTGCGAGTCGAGCGCGGTGCCGTGGTTCCCCGGAAAAACGGTGATGATCTTGGCGCCGATGGTGCGCGGCGCGGTGAGGCAGGCCGGCATGACGGCGAACGCGTCGCGCGAGTCGGGGATGCGGATCACCGTGCGGAGCGGCAGCACCGCCTCGCCGCGGGCGAGCGAAGCGAGGGTCGACGCCATGAGCTCGATGCAGTCGCGCATCGGCAGCAGTCGGTCGACGTCGGCTTGTGAGAGAACGAGCATCAATCAGTTTCTCGCCATGGTTCCCGTCGGCGGCGGCGAACGCGTCACCGATTCACTGCCGCTGCAAACAAATCGCCCGCTCGTCGCATCGCGACGAGCGGGCGCTGTTCATGCGTGAAGGCTCACGCCTCCGCCATGAACGGATACCGGTAGTCGTGCGGCGGCGAGAAGGTCTCCTTGATCGACCGCGCGCTCGCCCAGCGCACGAGGTTGAGCTTGGAGCCGGCCTTGTCGTTTGTCCCAGAGCCGCGCGCGCCGCCGAACGGCTGCTGGCCCACAACTGCGCCGGTCGGTTTGTCGTTGATGTAGAAATTTCCTGCCGCATTGCGCAGCGCCATCATCGCCTCGCGCACCGCGGCGCGATCGTTGGCGAACACCGCGCCGGTCAACGCGTACGGCGACGTGCGGTCGACCACCTCGAGAGTCGCCGCCCAATCCTCGTCGTCGTAGACGTACGCCGTCACGACGGGGCCGAAGATCTCCTCGCACAGCAGGCGATAGCCGGGATCCTTCGCCTGTACGAGCGTCGGCTTGATGAAGTAACCCTCCTCGCCCCGCGCCACGCCGCCGGCGATGATCTTCGCGTTGGCCCGCGCGTCCTCGAGATACTGGCTGATCTTCGTGAACGCCCGCTCGTCGATCACCGCGCCGACGAAGTTGCGGAAGTCGGTCACGTCGCCCATCCGCAGCTCGTCCATGATCGCCACGGTGCGGTCGCGCACCTCGTTCCACAGGGAGCGCGGCACGTACACCCGGCTCGCCGCCGAGCATTTCTGCCCCTGGTACTCGAAGCCGCCGCGGGCGATCGCCACGGCGAGCGCCTGCGCGTCGGCCGACGGATGCGCTACGATGAAGTCCTTGCCGCCCGTCTCACCGACGATGCGCGGGTAGGTGGCGTAGGTCGACATGCTGGCGCCGATCGTCTTCCACATGTTGTTGAAGACGGCCGTGCTCCCCGTGAAGTGCACGCCCGCCAGGTCGCGGTGCGAGAGCAGGACTTTCGAGATCTCTGCTGCATCGCCGGGCACGAGGTTGATCACGCCCGGCGGCATCCCCGCCGCCTCGAACAACTTCATCAGGTAGTGCGCCGACAACATCGCGCTCGACGCCGGCTTCCAGATCACCGTGTTGCCCATCAACGCGGGCGCCGTCGGCAGGTTGCCGCCGATCGCCGTGAAGTTGAACGGCGTCACGGCGTACACGAAGCCCTCGAGCGGACGCAGATCCGTCTGATTCCACATGCCCGGGCTCGACTGCGGCTGCTCGTCGTAGAGCTGCTGCGCAAACGCCGCGTTGAAGCGCCAGAAGTCGATCAACTCGCAGGCCGAATCGATCTCCGCCTGGAACGCGGTCTTCGATTGCCCGAGCATCGTCGCGGCGTTGAGCGTCGCACGCCAGGTGGTCGACAGCAGCTCGGCCGCCTTGAGCAGCACCGCCGCTCGGTCCTCCCATGCCCAGTTCGACCATTCGACGCGCGCCTTGCGCGCGGCGTCGATCGCCTGCTGCACGTGCTTCGACGTGGCCTTGTGCCAGTCGCCGAGGACGTGCTTGTGCGCGTGCGGCATTACCGCCTGCGCCGTTTCGCCGGTGCGGATCTCGCGGCCGCCGATCACGATCGGGATGTCGACGCGCTCCCCGGCCATCGACTTGAGCCGCGCTTTGAGCTCGGCGCGTTCCGGCGAGCCGGGCGCGTACTGCTTCACCGGTTCGTTGATCGGCGTCGGCACACGCCGCGTGCCGTTGAATCCGCTCAATGGCGCGGTGCGCGGAGCGATGGTTTCAGCCGCCTGCTCGGATTCGGCGGCTGCGAGTTCGTGCGTCGAGACGGCCATCGGAAGGACCCTGGAATACGGACGGAGAGGTGCGATCGCCATGGATACATGGGTGCGCGGCGTCGCGAGGTGGCTCCGCTAAAGAAACAGCCTCGCGCCGCCCCCGCCAAGGCTGGCATCGATACGGCGCGCGCACAGCCGCCTCATGAGCGATAGCTGATAGTTTGAGACAACATGCGTCGCGCTCCTCTCCTGCTTCTCCTCGCCCTCTTCTGCGCCGGCTGCGACAGGCCGCCGGTCGATTGGGCCGACCCCGTCGCGATCGCGCAGCCGCCGGGCACGAGCCGACTCGTTGTCGATATGTCGGGCGCGCCGGGCTACGTCGCCGACACGGTTCCGTCCGCCGTGCCGCCGAGCGCGCGCGGTGGGTGCGCCGCGTCGATCGTGAGCGCGGCGGATTCGACGAGCGTGTTCGCCGTCTGGTGGGCAGCCCGCCACGACAGCAGCGCCGCGCTGTATGCGGCGCGCTCGGCGGACGGCGGGCGCAGCTGGGCGGCGGCGTTCGCGATCGACACGAGCGACGTCAGCACCTACGGTTGCGCGCGAACACCGCCAGCCGCGGCCGCACTGGGCGACGACGTCTTCGTCGCGTACGCGATGGCGGCGCCGGAGGGGATCGGAGTGTTCTCGGCGCACACCATGGGCGGCATGGTGCACTCGCCGGTGGCGGCGATCTTCGGCGACAAGCTGGTGAACGTCGCCATCGCGACCCAGGGCAACGACGTGGCCGTGGCGTACGAAGATCCGAATGGCGCGCGCGCGCGGATCGGGCTCGCGCTGTCGCGCACGCAGGGGCACATCTTCGAGTCGCACCTCACGGCGTCGCGCGACGTGGATGACGCCACCGCGCCCGCGGTGGCGCTCGACGGGCCGTGGATCGCAGTTTCCTGGTCGCTCAAACGTCCTGCTGGCTCGGGCGGCGCGACGAGCCGCGTCGTCCGCGTGGGACACATCTCCTCGACGCCATGACCGCTACGACCTCTCCGGCGCACTGCTTCGGCGCGCACACGATCGACAACGGCGGCATTCACATGGCGGCGCGCCGCGCCGGCGCGTCGAAGATGCGCGCCCTGCAGATCTTCACCGCCATTCCCAAGTACTACGGCGACAAAGTCTCGATCAAACCCGAGCGAGTCGAGCGCTTTCGCGCCGCGCTGGCCGAGGCGAAGATCGACCCGCGGTTCGTCGTGGCCCACGCGGCGTACGTGCTCAACACCGCGACGCCGGAGGAAGAGAAGTCGAGGCGGGCGCGCGACGGACTGGCCAAGGAGCTCGAGCGTTCGACGGCGCTCGGCATTGGCGCGGTATGCTTTCACCCCGGCGCGGCGACCGACGACAATCGCGAGGCGGCGGCGGAGCGCGTAGCCGGCGCGATCGTGAACGCGCTCGAGAAGGTGCCGAACGGCGAGACGCGTGTGCTCGTCGAGAATACGGCGGGGGCGGGAAGGACCTTCGCCAAGACGGCGGCCGAAGTGGCGGCGATTCTCCGGCACGTGCCGCCGGGGTTGCGCGCGCGCACCGGCTATGGTCTGGACACCTGCCACCTATTCGCATCGGGCTACGATCTGCGCAGCGGTTCGGGCGCCGTGTCGAAGGTGATCGACGAGTTCGAGCAGGCGACGGGAGAGCGTCCCGGGTTCTTTCACCTCAACGACAGTGAAGGCGAGCTCGGCTCGAACAAGGACCGCCACATGCTGATCGGCGAAGGGCGAATCGGCGCCGACGCCTTTCGCGCGCTCGTCGCCGACCCTCGCTCGCGGGGCGTGCCGCTGATCCTGGAGACGCCGCAGGAGCGAATGGACATCGGCGACGACGACGCGACGCCGGATCCGTACGACGTGCGCATGATGGCGCTGCTCGAAAGCTTCGCGGACTGAGCGAGTAGGAGATTTCTCTGATGAACCGGCTGACGATCGCCCTGAATGCACTCGCCGCTGCGGCGGCGCTGGCTGCCGCCCTGCCCGCGCGGGCGAACGCGCAACAGCCCCAGGCGGAGCGCGCGTCGTTCTACCTGATGCTGCGCGGAGACACGATCTTCGACGAGCGGGTGAGCCGCACGCCGACCCGCCTCGAGGGCGAGTTTCGCGAGCGGCTGCGCGGCGCTCGCGTGACGTACGCGGCGACGATCGACGCGCGCGGCCTCATCACGCGTCTCGATATGCGCACCTTTCGCGCTGGCGTGGACACGGCGGGCGAGCCGGCGAGCTTCGTCGCAGGGGCCGACAGTCTGGTGGCGCGCATCGGCGCCGCGGCGCCGGCGCACGTCCCGAGTGCGGGGGGCGCGCTGCTCGTCGTGAATCCGTCGGTCGCATTCATCGAGCAGATGGTGATGCACGCGCGCCTGCTGGGCGGCGACACCGTGTCGATGCTCATCTTCGTTCTTGGCGCACCCCAGCCGCTCGTCGCGACGATGCGGCGGATCGGCGCCGACTCGGTGCGGCTCGACTATGCGGGGGCGTCGATGCGTCTCGCCGTATCGGCGACCGGGCGCGTGCTGGGCGGCGTGATCCCAGCGCAGGGCGTGACGATCGCGCGCGGTCCGGCCGGCGCGTCGCTCGCTCTCGCACCACCCGACTACGGCGCGCCACCGGGCGCGCCGTACACCGCCGAGGACGTGGTCGTGCACACGCCTGAGGGAATCAAGCTCACCGGCACGCTCACCATTCCGCGCGGGCGTGTGATGGGACGTGCACCGGCGATCATCACGATCACGGGCTCGGGGCCGGAAGATCGCGACGAGCAGTCGGGCGCGATTCCCGGCTACCGTCCGTTCCGCGAGCTGGCCGACACGCTCGGCCGGCGCGGGATTGCCGTGCTTCGACTCGACGATCGCGGCGTGAACGGATCGGACGCCGGCCCTCCGACCGTGACGAGCGCCGATTTCGCGAACGACATTCGTGCGGGCGTCGCGTACCTGCGGTCGCGCTCGGAGATCGACGGAGCGCGCATCGGCATCGTCGGGCACAGCGAGGGCGGGATCATCGCGCCGATGGTAGCATCGACCGACAGCACCATCCGGGGGATCGTGCTCATGGCCGGCGCGGCGTCGACCGGGCGCGAGATCGTCGCGGCGCAGAACCTGTATGTGATCGACAGCATCCAACATCTCACCGGCGCGGCGCGCGACACCGCGATCGCGCGCGCAGGTCGAGCCGCCGATGCGGCGGCGGCGAAGTTGCCGTGGGAGGAGTATTTCTTCAACTACGATCCCGCCGCGCGCGCGCGGCAGGTGAAGACGCCGGTGCTGATTCTCCAGGGAGAAACGGACCGCCAGGTGCCGCCGAGCGAGGCGCAGAAGTTGGCGGCGGCATTTCGCGCCGGAGCGAATCGCGAGGTGACGGTGCGGATGTTCCCGGCGACGGACCATCTCTTTCTCGCGGACTCGAGTGGCGCGTTCATGAATGCGAACGGGCGTCTGCGCTATGCGTCGCTGCCCTCGCTGCACGTGCGTCCCGAGGTGTTGGGTGCGATTGCCGACTGGTTGAGCGTGCGGCTGAAGTAGGCCGTCGAGCACGACGGTTACTCGATTTCAGAGGGAAAAGCGGGCGCGCTCAGAGGGGAAATGAGGCGCGCTCAGAGGGGAAAATCGCATTTTCCCTATTGCGTCCTACAACGAGCACTATACTTTTCGCCCTCGAAGGTGCTCGTTTTCATAGGGGAAATCGACATCTTCGCGCAGTACAAACCCCAACCATTCCATCTACCGGGAGAGAGAATGGCTGCAAAGAAGGGTCGTAAGAAGGCCGGCAAAAAGGCTGGCAAGAAAGGCGGAGCCAAGAAGGCCCGCAAGTCCGCGAAGCGCGGCGGCGCCAAGAAGAGCGCAAAGAAAGGCGCCAAGCGTACGCCGAACGCGGCGTTCATGAAGCCGATGCAGCCGGATGCGGCGCTCAGTGCGGTAGTCGGCGGCAGCATGATGCCCCGCACCGAGATCACGAAGAAGCTCTGGGGCTACATCAAGCGGAACAGCCTCCAGGACGCGAAGGAGCGTCGCATGATCAACGCCGACGACAAGCTCAAGGCGGTATTCGGTGGCAAGGGCAAGGTCTCGATGTTCGAGATGACCAAGCTCGTCAACAAGCACATCAAGTAAGCCACCGCTGGTCTGCACTCGGAGGGGGGACGTGCGCATCGCACGCCCCCCCGCTGCATTTCAGGAGCTTGCACGGCGCACGGCGATGCGCCGAGCGAGCGCACTAGATTTTCCTCTCATGGCGAACCGCGCCTCGAAACCCGCGAAAGGCTCACCCTCTGCCCGGCCGTCCAACGCCGTCGCGCGCGCGCGCGCCGACAAAGGCGGATCGTCGCCGATCGGCCGCTGGCTCTGGGAGAACTTCAAGTCGCTGCTCGGCGCCATCATCATCTACCTGTTCGTGAAGACGCTGTTCGTCGAGGCGTACCGCATTCCGTCGGGCAGCATGATCCCGACGCTGCTCGTCGGCGACTGGCTGTTCGTCAACAAGCTCGCCTACGGTCCGACGATCCCGTTCACGAACGCTCATCTGCCGGGCTACTCGACGCCGCATCACAGCGACGTGCTCGTGTTCGTTTCTCCGTACCAGGCGGACAACGCGCCGGACTACACGCCGATCCTCGTCAAGCGCCTCATCGGCATGCCGGGCGATACGCTCTACATGCGAGACGGTCAGCTCTACCTGGACGGCGTCGCGCAGCAGCAAGTCTTTCCCACGCCGAGCCACGCCGGCGACCCGCGGAACAACCAGACCGACCAGAACAACGACTTCGACTGGCAGCACAAGATCGAGGCGAAGGGTACCCGCTTCGGGCCGCCGCCCGCCGCGCCGACACTCGGTAACTGGGGTCCGCTGATCATTCCGCGTGATAACTATTTCATGATGGGCGACAACCGGTACTGCTCCAAAGACAGCCGCTACTGGGGCACGGTCCCGAAGGCGAACATTCGCGGGCGTCCGCTGTTCGTGTATTACTCGTACCGTCCGGGCGGCACGCCGGGAAACGAGGAGTGCGACGGGCAGATCAGCGATCGCGCCCTTCCGTTCATCACCGATATCCGCTGGTCGCGGATCGGCCATTGGATCAAGTAGCGCGGTAGCGGGGCATTCGGGCTCGGTGCTCTGGCGCGCGGCCCGTCGAGCCGCCATCGTGGGGCCATGCCCGCCCTTCCGCGCTCGTTCATCGACCGGCGCCGCTTCCTCACCCTTCTCGCCGCCGCGGTCCCCACGGTGGCACTGGTGCGCCGTGCGCACGCCGCGGCGCTCGAGCATCTCGAGTCCGATCCGGGCACCCTCGACGCGCTCGCCGACGCGGTGCTGCCGTCGGAGCTCGGCCGCGCCGGCATCGCACGCGTCGCAGCGGACTTTCGCGCCTGGGGCGCGGGCTATCGGGAGAACGCCGAGCTCGTGCACGGCTACGGCACGTCGCGGCTGCGCTTCACCGGACCCACGCCGCTCACGCGCTGGACGACGCAGCTCGACGCGCTCGACGCCGCGGCGCGCTCGGCGCACGATCGCGCCTTTCGCGATCTCTCACGAGACGATCGCGAGTCGCTCGTGCGCGCGGCGCTCGCCAAGGAGCGCCTCGATCGCATGCCGGCGGTCGGAGCGGCGAATCACGTGGCGCTCGCCCTGCTCGCCCACTTCTACGACAGCGCCGACGCGGCGGACCTCTGCTACACCGCGAAGATCGGCAAGTCGACCTGCCGGCCGCTCGCCGCGTCGCCCCACGCGCCGGAGCGCAAGCTGCGAGTGCTCGAGCGATGAATCTGGCCAGACGCGTACGCGCCGTGGAGAGCGACGTCTGCATCGTCGGCTCGGGGATCACCGCGGCGATGGTCGCCGCGCGGCTGGCGCGCACGACCTCGGCATCGATCGTCGTCGTCGAGGCGGGCGACGACACGGTGCCGCTCGCGCAGAGGCCGGCGGCGCGCGACCGGTTTCTCCGCTACGGTGAGAACCCCTGGGGAGTCGATCACATCGACGGCTACGAGATCGACGGGCCGCTGCAGTCGCGCTCGATGCAGGTGGGCGGACTGGCGATGCACTGGGGCGGCGTGACGCCGCGCTTCTCGCCGGAAGATTTCCGCCAGCACACCCTCTACGGCGTCGGCACGGACTGGCCGATCAGCTACGACGACCTCGAGCCGTTTTACGAGGAAGCCGAGCGCGTGCTGGGGGTGGCCGGCGAGCAGGGGCCGGCGGAGATGGATCCGCGGCGCGCTCCGTTTCCGCTGCCGGCGCTTCCGCTCACCTACAATCTCGAATTGCTCCAGCAGTGGGCGGCGAAGGCCGGGATTGCGATGTGGAGTCAGCCGTCGGCCAAGAACTCGGTGCCCTACGACGGACGCCCGCAATGCTGCCGCAACGACACGTGCACCCCGATCTGCCCGATCGGCGCCAAGTATTCGCCCGATTTCACCTGGAACGCACTGCGCCGGAGCAATCGCGTTCGCCTGCTGCCGCGCACCCTCGTGCGCCATCTGGCGCTCGATCCCTCGGGCAAGACCGTGGCGCTTGCTGTGGCACTGGACCGCGATCATCCGGACACGCCGCTCGAGCTCCATGCGAAAACCTTCGTCGTCGCCGCCGGCTACACCTGGAGCTCGCACCTGCTTCTCCTGTCGGCGCAGAGCGGCGCGCCGAATGGCGTGGCGAATCGATCGGGGCTCGTCGGCAAATATCTCGCGGGACATCGCAACGTGCAGGCGTTCGTCGATCTTCCGATCCGCCTCTACCCGGGGATGAGCGACCAGCACAGCCTCGTGACGAAGCAGTTCATGCGGCACAAAGCCGGCAGCCCGTTCATTCGGCACGATCTGCGGGTCTGGGAATCCGCCTCGGGCAAGGGTCCGCGGCTCGCCGACGATTCCGGCGGGCTGATGCTCGGCGACGCGATTCTCGCCGATTGGAGAAAGCGGACGCAGACCGGCGCGGCGCGCGTACGCGCCTACTACGACGTCGTTCCCGATCGGGCGAGCGAGCTCACGCTCGACCCATCGCGCAAGAACGCGTGGGGCGATCCCCTGCCCAGGCTCGCTTTTCGCGACGCGCCGGAATCGGCGGCGCTGCGCGGCAAGACCGAGGATTCGGTCCGCGCGCTGTTCGCCGACATGGCGCGGGTGGGAAATGGCAAAGTGACGCGCACATCCGTCGACGGGTTTCAGGATCATCCGTCCGGCGGCTGCCGGATGGGCGACGATGCGTCGACGAGCGTCGTCGACTCGCATGGTCGGACGCACGACCACGAGAATCTGTTCGTCGTCGGCGCGCCGACGAGCGTGAGCGGCGGCTGTGCCAATGCGACGCTCACGTTCTGCGCGCTCTCGCTCCGCGCGGCACGCGAGATGGAGCGCGGGCTGCCGTCGGCTGGGCCGAGGAAATCATGATGCGCATTCTGAAATGGAGCGGAGGGCTAGCGCTCGTCGTCGCCGCGCAGGCGGCGGCGCAGCAGTCGGTGAGCTGGCCAACCTACGGCGCCGATCTCGCCTCGACCAAGTATTCGGCGCTCGCCGACGTCAACCGCGACAACGTGGCCACCCTCGCCAAGGCGTGGGAGTGGGCGACGGGCGAGACGCCGAACGCGGCGCCGCGCACGCGGCCCGGCAGCTTCGAGGCGACGCCGCTCATGGTGGGCGACACCCTCTATCTCAGCACGTCGTACAACCGCGTCGTCGCGCTCGATGCCACGACCGGTCGCGAGCTCTGGTCGTACGATCCCAAGGCGTATCTCGCAGGACAGCCGCCGAACGGCACCGGGTTCGTGCACCGCGGCGTGGCGATGTGGACCGACGGCACGCAGCGGCGAATCTTCATGAACAGCCGCTGGAATCTCATCGCGCTCGATGCGTCGACGGGGCAGCCGATCCGCTCGTTCGGCGACACCGGCGTCGTCGATCTCACGCGCCGGCTGGAACGAAACGGCAAGCCGGTGAACAAGCTTCACTATACCGAGACGTCGCCGCCGATCGTCTGGCGCGATCTCGTGATCGTGGGGAATGGCGTCGCCGATCGCCTCGTCTATCCGAACGATCCGCCGGGCGACGTGCAGGCGTTCGACGTGAAATCGGGCAAGCGCGCTTGGAGCTTCAGCCCCATTCCGCGCAATGCAAAGGACTCGGCGACGGCGTCGTGGGAGGGCGACTCGTGGAAGACGACCGGACACGCGAACGTCTGGGCGCCGATGAGCATCGACGAGCGCCGCGGCCTGCTCTACCTGCCGGTGAGCACGCCGAGCAACGATTGGTACGGCGGCGCACGGCTGGGCGACGATCTCTACGCCGAATCGATCGTCTGCCTCGACGCGAAGAACGGCCACCGGATGTGGTCATTTCAGACCGTGCATCACGGATTGTGGGACTATGATCTGCCCGCGGCGCCGGTGCTCGGCGCCGTCGTGGTCAGCGGAAAGCACCGCGAGATCGTCGCCGTGCCGGCGAAGACGGGCTTTCTGTTCGTGTTCGATCGCGTTGACGGAACGCCGATCTGGCCGATCCAGGAACATGCCGTGCCGACGAGCGACGTGCCCGGCGAGCGGACCTCGCGCTCGCAGCCCGAGCCGACGAAGCCGCGGCCATTCGCCAAGCAGGGCTTTGGCCCGAACGATCTCGTCGACTTCACGCCGGAAATTCACTCGCGCGCGCTCGACGCGACGCGCGACTATCGCTTCGGACCGCTGTTCACGCCTCCCTCGCTCGACGGGACGATCGTCATGCCGGGCGCGATCGGCGGCTCGGGGTGGGGCGGCGGCGCGTTCGATCCGCTGAGCGGCGTGATCTACATCAAGGCCACGAACTCGCCCGCTCTTTATAAAATCGTCAAGCCGGTGCGCACCGACTCGCTCGACGCCGACTACACCGCCGATCTCGGCGCATCGGGGCTTCGCGTCACGATCCCTGGCGACAGCGGTAGCCGCGCCTCGACGCTGCCGATCACCAAGCCACCGTACGGCACGATGGTGGCCATCGATCTCAACACGGGCGACACCAAGTGGGACGTCCCGTTCGGCGACACGCCGTCGGTGCGCAACAGCCCCGCACTCAAGGGTGTCACCCTGCCGCCGCTGCTCGGCGTCGCCGGCTCGCCCGGGCCGATCGTCACCGCGGGCGGATTGCTCTTCGCGACCGGTGGCGGCTCGACGCTCTACGCTCTCGACACGCGCGATGGCAAGACGCTCTGGTCGGCGGACCTCGGCCAGAACGGCGCTGCCACACCGATGACTTATCGCACGAGTGCAGGAAAGCAGTTCGTCGTCATCGCCACCGGTGCGGCGAACGGCGCCAAGCTCGTCGCGTTCGCGCTCCCCTGACACTGAATGTCTCTCGTTTTTCCCTTCGACCCCGACATCCGCCGCGCTTCGACCATTCCGGCGCGGCTCTACAACGATCCCGTTTACCTCGAGCTGGAGCGCGAGCGCGTGTTCGCCCACAGCTGGCAGCTCGCCGGGCGCCGCGAACAGCTCGCCGAGTCGGGGTCGTTCATCACGGCGCAGATCGGAAACGACTCGGTCGTCGTCCTGCGCGACGGCAACGTGCTGCGCGGCTTCCACAACGTCTGCCTGCATCGCGCCGGGCCGGTGGCGCACGGGTGCGGCAAGCGGCAAACCCTTCAGTGCAAGTATCACGGGTGGACGTACACGCTCGACGGCCGGCTCCTCCGCGCGCCGGAGATGGAAGGCGTCGAACGCTTCACGCCCGCCGACATGCGGCTGCGCCCTGTGGCCGTCGACACCTGGGGCCCGCTCGTCTTCGTGAATCTCGACGGCTGCGCGCCGCCGCTCGCCGACATGCTCGAGGACATTCCCGCGCGCGTTGCCGCATTCGGCTGTGAATCGATGCGCTACGTGATGCGCAAGGAGTACGAGCTCGCCTGCAACTGGAAGTTGTACGTCGACAACTACCTCGAGGGATATCACATCCCCGTCGTGCATCCATCGCTGCACAAGGAGATCGACTACGACGCCTATCGCGTCGAACCGCATCGCTATTCATCGATTCAGCATGCGCCGCTGAGACCGCTGTCGGCTTCCGGCGCAACCGATCGCATGTACGACCCGAACCAGGCGGCGGTGCCCGAAGCGGTATACGCGTGGCTCTTTCCCAACATCATGCTCAACGTCTACCTCGGGCAGATGCAGACGAACGCCGTCCTCCCGCTGGCCCACGATCGAACCCTCGTCGTGTTCGAGTGGTTCGCCACCGATCCGCCCGCCGATCCGGCGAACGACCCCGTGTGGGAACGCCTCGTCCGCTTCAGCGACGAGATTCAGGACGAGGACATCGAAATCTGCGAGACGGTGCAACGCAACCTGCGCTCGCGCGTCTATGATCGAGGACGATATTCGGCGGCGCGCGAGACCGGAGTGCACCATTTTCACTCGCTGCTGCACGAGTTTCTGACCTGATCCCCTCCACTTTTTTGGTTCAATGCGCCGGCTCGGTTCGCTCGGCTCCACGGTTACCCGCATCGTCATCGTCGCGCAGCTTGGCTGCGTCGTGATCGGCACGGCGCTGCTGCTCCGTTTGGCGCGCCAGGTCCGCGGAGCCGTCGTGGTCGAGCTGTTCAGCCTGGCGGCGGTCGCCGGCGTCGTCACCCTCGTCGGCTGGTGGTTGCTCTCGCGTGAGAACCGCGCAGCGGCCGAGTTGGCGCGCAACGTCGACCACGAGCGCCTGCTCAAGGCCAAGCTCGAGGAGGCGATCGCCAGCCGCACGAGCGAGCTCGAGGACGCCCGGCGCGTGTTGCAGCGTATGTGGTGGCTCGGCCAGCAAATCACCCTCGAGCTCAACCCCGGTCGTGTGATCGAGCGCTTTCTCGAGGCTGTCGCCGACATCGCGCAGGCCGAGGGAAGCCTCGTCGCCCTCATCGGCGACGACGGCGCGGTCCACATCGCCGAAGCGATCGGACTCGCCGAATCATTGTCCGGCTACAAAGTCGCCATGGCGGGTTCCGCCATGGGACTGGTGATCCGCGACGGGGTGACCTGGTCGACCGACCGGCTCGCCAACCACGCAAGCGAAATAGACCCCGGCGTGTTCGAGCGCATTGGCGGACAGGTCGGCGGCATCGCGATGGTGCCGATATCCAGGCGCGGTGAACGCGTCGGCGCCGTCACCGTCGTCACGAAGACGGCGCGCCGATTCACCGCCGCCGAGATCGAGCGCATCGAAGCCATGGGAGATCTTCTCTCGCTGTCGCTCGAGAACGCCGAGCTCGTCGAGACGCTGCGCAGCGCCGAGCTCCGCTTCCGAACGCTCTTCCGCGCGGCGCCCGACGCCGTGTTCACGGTGCTTTCCGACGGACGCATTCGCGAAGCCAACGATGCCGTCGCCGAGTTGACGGGGATCGATCCGGTGCTCGTCGTCGGTCGCTCGGTCACCGATCTCGTCGCCGAGGGCGATCGCGAAAAGCTCCTCGTTGCGCTCGACGCGACGATCACCGGATCGCCGGCGCGCATCGAGCTCTCGTTCATGTGCGATACGCCGGGCCGCGCGACGCCCATGCGTCGCGTCGTCGCCGTGGCGATGAGCCGGCTCCCGGAGAGCGATCCGCCGAGCGTGCTGCTCGTCGGCCGCGACACGACCTCTGAGCACGACATGCGCATGCGCCTTATGGTCTCCGACCGTCTCGCCGCCGTCGGCGAGCTCGTGGCCGGCGTGGCGCACGAGGTCAACAATCCGCTGAGCAGCATCAGCGCGTTCGCGCAGATTCTGCTGCGCGACGGCGACCTCACACCGATGCAGTACGACTCGATCGAGGTGATTCGGTCGGAGACGATGCGTGCCAGCCAAGTGGTGAAGGATCTGCTCGCCTTCGCGCGTCGCAGCGAGCCGATGCGCTCGCCGGTCGACGTCAACAGCGTGGTGCAAGGCACGCTGCGTCTGCGTGGCTATCAGCTCACCTCGACCAAGGTCGCCGTGGAAACCGCGCTCGCCGCCGAGCTGCCGTCGGTGATCGGCGATGCGCGGCAGCTTCAGCAAGTGTGCCTCAACCTGGTCACGAACGCCGCGCAAGCCATGGCGCCGCAGGGCGGCGGCAAGCTCTTCATCACGACTTCAGCGGACGGTCCCGACGTCGTGATCGAGGTGCGCGACACAGGCCCCGGTATTCCGGACTCCGTCCGCCCGCACATCTTCGAGCCGTTCTTCACGACGAAAGACGAGGGTGAGGGCACAGGCCTTGGACTGAGCGTGAGCTATGGCATCGTGACCTCGCACGGCGGCAGAATCGAGGTGGCGAGCACCTCGGCGGCGGGCACGACCTTTCGAGTCGCGTTGCCGGCGCATGATGACGAGCTTGCCGACGCCGCAGGCGCCCCTGCGGCGGCCGAGTACGATGCCCTGCAAGTGCCCGTGAGCTGAGTCACGTTGCGACCCTTTTGGCGGTTCGTTTGTCTAAAGGAGGGACGCCATGCCTAGCTTCTTTCCCGCTCACACGCTCGAGATCCGGCACGACGAGCCGGGTGCGCTTCGGCGGTTCTCCTTCTCGCTCGTCGAGATGGCCGTCGTCACTGGCGTGCTCGTACGCGTATTTCGCCTGCTCGTATTGACGCACGGCTCGAACAACTGGCTGTACCTGGGCGGCGTGTTCGCATTGGGGATCATCGTCCTCCTCGGCATGCTCACGGCGCATCTCGCGAACTATCCGCTGCACCAGTATCTGTGGCGCGCGCCGGCCTTTGCGGCGGTAGAAGTCGCGGCAGAGATGGCGGCGAGCGCGCTCCTCATCTGGCTCGGCCGCGAGCCGTGGGGCCCCGTCCGCGCGCATTGGGACGATTGGGTGGGCATGGGGCTCAACACGCTGCTCACGCGCGGACTCGCGATCGTGATCTGGGGATTGATCCTCGCGGGCGTCGTTCAGCTCGTGCGGCGCACGATCGTGCACGAGGACGACGAGCCCACCGAAGCGCCCGCGCGGTAGCCTCCCGCGCGTTGCGAGCGGCGCGACCATGCGCGCCGCGGCCCGGTAAAATTTCGGTAAGAGGTCTGGCGCGCGTCGGCGCAAGGGGCAGTTTCCTGCTCGAAGCACCTCGACCGCTGACCTCGGCTCGCATGGAGCGCGCATGAGCACGAATCGTCGATCGTTCCTCAAGATTTCCGCTGCCGCGGGCGGTGCGCTCGGCTTGGGTGCGCTCCCCGGCCTGGCCGGCGCGCTCGAGCGGCGGACCCTCGCGTCGGCGACGCGAATCGAGCCTGCCGCCGCTCCGCTCAGCATTCTGATCCTCGGCGGCACCGGGTTCACCGGCCCGGAGCAGGTGGAATACGCGCTGGCGCGCGGCCACAAGATCACGCTCCTCAACCGCAACAAGACCCGCCCCGATTTCTTCAAAGGGCGCGTCGATCAACTGATCGGCGATCTGAACGGGGACGTGAGCGCGCTCGCCGGTAAGAAGTTCGACGTCGTGATCGACAACCCGACGACCTTTCCCGCCTGGGTGCGCAACGCGGCCAAATATCTCAAAGGCAACACCGGCCAGTACATCTTCATTTCGACGATCTCGGTCTACCCCGACGACAGCCAGCCGAACAAGGACGAATCCGACAAGCCCACGCCGATGCCGGCCGGCGTCGATCCCTACACGACCGACACCGCGAACTACAAGTATTATGGCGCGCTCAAGACCTTCGCCGAGCAGGAAGTCCAGCGCCAGTATCCGGGCATCAACACGATCGTGCGGCCCGGCCTCATCGTCGGCCCGCTCGATCCCTCGGACCGGTTCACCTACTGGCCGGCGCGCATCGCCCGCGGCGGAACGGTGCTCGCTCCAGGACAGCCGACGGACCCTGTTCAATTCATCGACGCGCGCGATCTGGCCGAGTTCATGATTCGCCTTGCCGAAAACCACACGCTCGGCGTGTTCAATGCGACGGGTCCGTCCAAGCCGCTGACCATTGCCGAGATGCTCTACGGCATCAAGGCCGTGACGACTGCCGGCGCGCAGTTCACCTGGGTGCCGGAGGATTTTCTCACCGCGCAGAAGGTGAGCGGCTGGTCGGACCTCCCCGTGTGGGTCGGCAACTCGCCGGACGAGCGCGGCTTCGCACGGCGCAACATCGACCGCGCGCTGGCCGCGGGTCTCGCCTTCCGCCCGCTCGCCGTCACCGCGAAGGACACGATCGACTGGATCGCGACATTGACGGCGGCGCAGCAGCAACGGATCGCCGACGCGAAGCGCGCCGGAATGACCGCGGCACGCGAGACCGCCGTGCTCGAAGCGTGGGCAGCCAAGACGGGCGGCAAGGCGGGAGCAGCGCGGTGAGGTGGCTCCGGAAGCTCGTCGACGTCCGCGACGCCGAGGTGCGCTCGATGTCGATGAGCTTCCTGTACTTCTTCTTCGTGATGAGCGGGTACTTCATTCTGCGTCCGATTCGCGACGAAGTGGCCGCGGCGAGCGGTGTGTCGCGGTTGCCCTGGCTGTTCACCGGCACGCTGGCGGTGACGCTCTGCTTCAATCCGCTCTTTTCGGCGCTCGTCGTGCGCTTTCGGGCTCGGCGCGTGATCGCCACGAGCTATCACTTTTTCGCGGCGAACCTGATCGGCTTCTATCTGCTGCTGCGGCTGTCGCCGTCGAACGACGCGGCCTTGGCCGTGTGGACGGGCCGCGCGTTCTATGTATGGACGAGCGCGTTCAACCTGTTCGTCGTGTCGATCTTCTGGTCGTTCATGGCCGACGTGTTCCGGAGCGAGCAGGCGAAGCGGCTGTTCGGTTTCATCGGGGTCGGCGGAACGCTGGGCTCGATCGTCGGCTCGGGAGTGACGGCGTCGCTGGCGTCGCGCATCGGATCGGTGAACCTCCTGCTCGTTTCGGCGGTGCTGATCGAGCTCGCGGTGTTCACGGTGATCGCCTTTCCGCAGGTGTCGAGCGGACGCGCCGCGGCGCGCGGCGACGCACCGATCGGTGGACGAGTGTGGGCGGGAATCACCGACATCCTGCGGTCGCCGTACCTGCTCGTCATCTGCGGATTCCTCATTCTGTACGTGATCGGGTCGACGTTCCTGTACTTCGAGCAGGCGGACATCGTCGGCCGAACGTATCTGACGCGCGACGCACGGACGACGGTCCTCGCCCAGATCGAGCTCGTCGCGCAGGGGCTGACCGTGCTCACGCAGGTGTTCTTCACGGGGCGCATCATTCGCTGGATCGGTCTCACGGCGACGCTCGCGCTGCTCCCCGTCGTCAGCATGCTCGGCTTCGCGTCGCTCGGCGCCATTCCGGTGTTCATGACGCTGGCGGTGTTCATCGTGGTGCGGCGCGCGGCCAACTTCTCGCTCACCAACCCGGCGATGGAAGTGCTGTTCACCGTCGTGCCGCGCGAAGAGAAGTACAAGGCCAAGAACTTCATCGAGACGTTCGTCTACCGCGGCGGCGACCAGATCGCGGCCTGGGTCTACGCCGGGCTCGCCGCGCTCGGCCTGGGCATGGCCGGCATCTCGTTCGCCGCCGTGCCGCTCGCCGGCGTCTGGTTCGGGGCGGCGGTCTGGCTCGGGCGCCGCCAGGCGCACCTCGCCGCATCGGCGCCCGAGCCGCACATCGCGGCCGCGGCGCCGGTATCGGTTCCGTCGCCCGCCTGACCGATCGTCGTTCGGGGCGCGTCGAGACATCTCTCATATCCGGAGGAGTCGCGAAGATGAGGCTCACTCGATGGCTGACGCACCCATCACGCGCGATACTTGCCGCGCTCGTCACGCTTGCCGCCCACGGTCCGCGACTGGCCGCGCAGCGCGCGCCGTCGCCCCCGGCCAAGCCGCCGACGCCGTGCGTGGGCGACGTGAACCGGCACCGGTTCGACTTCTGGATCGGCGAATGGGAGGTGCGCACGCCGGCCGGCCGGCTCGACGGGCACAGCAGCGTGCAGCCGATCGCCGGCGGATGCGCCTTATTGGAGAACTGGAATGCCGTGAACGGCGGCACCGGCAAGAGCATCAACAGCTACAACCCGGCGCTCGGCCACTGGGAGCAGTTCTGGGTCGGTCAGGGCGGGGCCGTCACCGAGTACCGCGACAGCGAATGGCACGGCGACACGCTCGTCTTTCACGCAGAGGCGATGCAGGGCGGGCGGCCGACGCAGATCCGTCTCAGCTTCTCGCCGCTGCCGGGCGGCGGGGTCAGGCAGTTCTCAGAGCAGTCCGTCGACAGCGGGCGGACGTGGACGGTCGGGTACGAGTACCTGTACCGGAAGCGATGAAGTTCTGAGTTCTGAGACCTGAGAGCTGCCACTCGAAGACTCGTGCGGCAGGTCCGGTATGACTGCCACGGGAAATCGGACGGCTGATTTCGGATATCGGACGTCAGACCAAGCGTGACGGGTCACGCCGGGTCCGAAAGCCGACATCAGACTACCGGCGTCCGATTTCCCTTTACAGACGAAGCACGCCGGGTGCTCGAGGCCCAAAGTGGCAAACGCCCCGCGCGCTCGCTCAGAACTTCAGCCGTAGCCCCGTCAGTATCGTCCGCCCCGGCACGACGGTGATGTTGTCTGGTTCGCCGCGCTGGTGATTGAGCAGATTCTCGCCCGAGATGTCGAGCGCGAGGCCCGTCCCGATGTCACGCGACGCCGTGGCCCGCAGACGGAAGCCGCCGTCGTACCGCCGCCAGAAGGCGCGCAGCAGCTCGCCGGTCGGCTCGCTGCCGCGTTGATCGATGCCCACGAGGAATCTGGAAAGCGCAAGCTCGTCGTAGTTGATCCAATCGAACGCACGCGAACCGCCGAGCGATGCGTGCCAGCGCGACGCCGACCAGGAGGCCGTGATGCTCGCCGTGCGCGCCGGCACCTCCAGCGCACGGTCGCCCGTACGCAGATCGCCCGCGTAGCCCGGCGCGAGCCGCAACACGCGGCTGTCGACGAACGACAGCGCGCCCGTCGCCGTGAGCCGCGACACGCCGGTGGACGCAGCCAGCTCCCAGCCGCGATTCGCGATCTCGCCCACGTTCTCCGGCGCGAGCATCATCATCCCCGTCGGCAACCGCGTGCCGCCGTCGACGGCCACGCCCTGGATCAACCCCGACGCGCGCTGGTCGAACCGCGTGACGTCGAGCGCCAGCGCTCGCCCGTACGAGACGTCCAATCCCGCTTCGATGCCCGACTGCTCCTCGGGACCGAGCGCCGCGCGCGCCGCCGCCATCGACGTCCCCGCTCCCACCAACGCCGTCGTCGGCGCGGATGGCGGCCGAATCCCCTTGCCGTACGCCGCGCGCAGCTTGAACGTCAGTCCGTCGCGATCGGTGACGGCCGTGGCGCCGACCATCGGCAACAGCGCGACGGCGCGCCACGCCGCGAATCGGCTGTCCTGCTCGGCGCGCAGGCCTGCCGTGCCGAAGAACGTATTCGCGAACGAGGCGCTCCCCTGCGCCGTGAGCCCGGTGCTGTTCTGCCACACGTCAATCGGGTCCGCGCGACTCGCCGGCGACTGGCGGCCGGGAGACACCGAGCGCGCCAGTCCGCTCAAGGTCTCGCGCAGCGTCGCGTGCTCCGCCGACAGCGACAGCGTTGCGCTCGTTGCGTCCAGCGTGCCGAGGTGCAGCTCGCTCGTCGCGCGCAGCGTTGCTCGATCGGCCACGCCCTGCGCGGCGAGCAGCGCCGAGTCGGCGGGCGTGCGCAGCGCTCCGAGAGCGGCGGCGGCGTTCGACAGCCGGTAGCCGTCGATGCCGGCGACGAACGAATGCGTCCACCGTCGGTCCGGCTGCGTGTTGGCGTTGATGCCGAAGGTGTATTCCGTCACCGACTGCGGGGCCGATGAGCCGGTCCTCATTGCAGATCCGGAATCACCAGGCGCCGGCGCGTCGAGGAACATCGCGCCCGCGGCGCCAGACTGTTGCGTGAACAAGCGTGCCGTCGCCGCGAGCGTGCCGCGCTCGCCGACCGCCCGGGCGCCGCCGGAGACCATCAGGTCGCGGCTGAATCCGTCGGGCACGAAGGCGCCCATCGTCTCGCCCGAGACGCGCAGGTCGGCCGACCGCGACGCCGTGCCGCCGGCGATCGACGCCGAATGGCTCTGCGCCAGCACGTCGTGCGAGAACGCGCTGTGCGACATCCCGGCCGCCGTGCGCAGCATCGCGTGCACGCCGTCGGTCGGCGCGTCTTGCCGCGTCACGATGTTGATCACGCCGCTGATCGCATCCGCGCCGTAGAGCGCCGAGCCCTGCGGCCCGCGAATCACCTCGATCCGATCGACCGACGCCGGATCGAATCGCGTCACGACCAGCGGATTCGCCACCTCGATGCCGTCGATGTAGATCTTCGGATAACTGAGTCCAAACGAGCTCGCGCCGCGAATGCTCGCGTACGAGCTGAGCAGACTTGCCGGCGACTGCGCCCAACCCCATACGCCGGGCGCGTACATGTCGAGTGCGTCCGACAGGGAGCTCGCGTTCTCGCGCTCCAGCGCTCGCCCGTCGATCACCTGCTGCGCGACCGGAGCCGCCCGCGGCGGTGCATCGATCGCCGTACCCGTGATCAACACGCGATCGAGCACGCCGAGCGACGCCGCCATATCCGGCACCGGGCGCGGCGCCGAACCCGTTTGCGGCGCGAGTTGGGGCGCGAGCACCACCTCGTCGCCGCCCAGACCGACCGCGGCCACGCTCGTGCCGCGGAGCAGCTGCGCGAGAAGGCTGCCCGCCTGTTCGTTCGCCTCGCCCGTGCACACCAGCCGGTCGAGCGGCAGGAGCTCGTTGCTGTACGAGAGACGGAGATGTCCGGCGGCGGCGATGCGGTCCAGCACATCGCGGAGCGAAAGGCCATTCGTGCGGACGCTGACGACCCGATCGAGCGGCGGGGCGTACCGCGCATGCGCTGCAACGGCGATCGAAGCGCTGTCGGTCGACACACAGGCACGCGCCTGCGCGGACGCGACCCGTGCCATGCACAGTGCCGCGCCCGCGCCCACCAGCCCGCGTTTCAACCGCACCGTGCGCCGATTCACCGTATGGGAACTGATCCGCGTTTCAACGTGAGCGTCGCCAAGTTGCCGTGCCGTTCCACTCGGGCGCCAAGCGCGAGCCCGATCTTCGTCAGCACATCGTCGACCGGTTCGTCGCTCTCGAACGTCGTCGTCACGTGCCGGTCGGCGAGTGACGAATCGGCGACGTTGAGTAGTACGCCATACCACCTGTGAAGTTCGCCGGTGATCTGCGCCATCGGCGCGTCGCGGAAGGCGAGCCGACCGCTCGTCCACGCGGCATCGTCAGCGACCGGGGCCCGACGTTCCGCCCGCGCTCGGCCGGTCAGATCGACCGTTCCTCGGTCGCCGGCGGCAAGTGTTACGCCGGTGTCCGCAGCCGTCCGTGGAGACCCCGCACGAAGCCGAACGCTGCCCGCGAGCACCGACACGCGTGTCGCCGCGCCGACGTCGCTCTCGATCGCAAAGGTCGTCCCGATGTCTTCGATCACCGCGCCATCGACCCGAACGGTGAAGGGCCGCGCCGGATTGTGCTCGACGACGAACACCGCGTCGCCGTGCAGCGTGACGTCGCGGCTGCCCTGAGCGTAGGTCGGCGCGAGGTACGCCGACACCTCGAGGCGGCTGTCAGGCCCCAAGACGACGCGCGAACCATCGGCGAGGAGGATCGAATCGCGCTGGCCGACCGACGTGGTATATGTGCGGGCGGCGAGCTGACCTCCGCTCGGCGGCCTGCGGTGGCGCGTGAAGATCAACAGCACCACTGCGGCTGCTGCGAGCAGCGAGGCCGCAGTGGCGGCCCGCCAGCGCCGCGGCCTCGTGGCCGGAGCCCGAAGGAGCCCTGGCCGGTGGGCCGCCGGCGCCAAGATCGGGCGCCGATGGCCGACGTCGGCGGCACGCCGCGTATTCTGCATGAGCCCGTGCACTCGAGCGAGCGCCGCCTCCACGTCGACGGTGCCGGCGACAGTATCGGTTATTGGCTGGGCGAGTGCCTCGACGAGCGCGTGGTCCGCCGGGTGCGTCTCGAGCCAGGCAGACACACGGGCGCTCTCCGACGCGTCAGTCTCGCCCGCCGCGTAGCGCGCGAGCTCGTCCCAATCGGGGCGCGCCGGCGAAGCGTCGCCGCCCTGCGGCTTGGGCGGAGGAGAGGAGGACGGAGGACCGAAGGCCATGCCCTATCGACACATGACGAAGCGAATACCCTTAGGCGGACCGAGCGCCGACCTGAGGAGTATACGGGAGCCTTGTGAACGCGACCAGACATCCCTCTGACCGTGGATGATTTCCGCGCCGACCGCGACCTGCTTGCCGGTCTGCGCGGCGGCGAGCAGGCGGCATTCGACGCGATCTTTCGAGCGTATTATCCGCATCTCGTGTCGTTCGCGCAGAGCCTGTTGCACGACCGCGGGTCGGCGGAGGACGTGGCGCAGGACGTGATGCTGGAGCTGTGGCGGCGCCGCGACGCGCTGGCCATTCACGAATCTTTGCGCGCCTATCTGCTGCGCGCGACGCGCAACCGCGCGCTCAATCAACTTCGTCACGCGAACGTCGAGCGGCGCGCCGAACCGCTGCTGATCGGCGAGGAATCGGTCGAGGCGGCGGCGGGATCGCGCGTCGTCGCTGGCGAGCTGCGCGATGCCATTGTGTCGGCGGTCACCGAACTGCCGCCCGGCTGCCGTGAAGTGTTCGAGTTGAGCCGGACGCATGGCCTTCGCTATGCAGAGATCGCGGCCACGCTCGGCATCTCGGTGAAGACGGTGGAATCACAAATGGGAAAGGCCCTGCGTCACCTGCGGATGCGGCTGGCCCCGTGGCTCCCCGCCGAGAACGAGCGGTAGCGGATTAACGCGCCGGATGTTCCGGCGTCTTCCGTGGCACCGGGGCCGCATGGCGGCCGCCAGTCGTACTGTCGCGAATCCCAGTCGCACCCTTTATCGAGGATTGTGTTATGAGGAAACTATCACTGGTCTGCCTCCTCTCGGCCGGCGCCGGCCTCGCGGCCTGCAGCGGCGATTCGACCAGCGCTCCGTCGAACGGACTCGCCGTCGACATGACGGCGTTCGCCGCCGCGCCGGCGGGCTTCGACCAGCTCTCGACGAGCTTCAACGGCAGCCCGACCGCGTCGTCGTTCCTGCCGACCTTCGATCGCGACGATCACGGCCACGATCACAACCGCGGCTTCGGTCCATTCGGCAAAGGCCCGGGCTTCGGCATTGGCTTCATGGGCGGCGGCCTCGGATCGTCCTTCCTCGGCGACGGGATCGGCTTCTTTCTCGCTCACGAGTCCGACAACTGCGCCTTCGACGCCGCGACCGGCGTGCACACCTGCACCACCACCAAGCGCGACGGTCTGACGATCACGCGGACGCTCGAGTTCACGACCGCGGCCGGGGTCGCCGAGCAGAAGCTCGACAGCGCGACCGACGCCGTCGCGACGACGACCACCGTCACCGGCACCACGACACGGCACGACAGCAGCTCGAGTACGATCGACGCTTCCAGCTCGGCGACCGTCTCCGGCCTGTCGTCGGCCAGCACGGTGCGCACGGTGAATGCGAAGACCGCAGGCACCGAGACCACCACCGGCGGATCGTTCATGGGCATCTCATTCACCGCCGCCCGAACGGCGGGCGACACCGTCACCGGGTTGACCTTCAACAAGAAAGGCGGTCCGCTCTTCCCGACTGCCGGTACGGTCGTGCGCAGCATGAGCGTCACCGTCACGCTGCAGGGATCCACGCCGGCGACGTCGACGCGGCGCGAGGTGATCACCTACGACGGCTCGAACACGGCGAAGGTCGTGATCACGCACGACGCCTCGACGCAGAACTGCACGTTGCCGCTTCCGTTCGGACATCTCACCTGCCAGTGAGCGAATCGCACGGTCGGTAGCTCCACGCTCTAGCGGCAGTACGATGGGCGGGCCCATGATTCGTTCGTGGCCCGCCCATCGTCGCTGCTGCGCATCCTCGGCTTGTCGTTCGGCCTCGCGGTCATGGTCGGCAACACGATCGGCGGCGGCATTCTGCGCACTCCGGGCGACATCGCCGCGCTGCTGCCCGCGGCGTGGATGTTCGTCGGCATCTGGGTCGTCGGTGGACTGTACGCGCTGCTCGGCGCCAACGCGCTCGCTGAGCTCGGAACGATGCTCCCGCGCAGCGGCGGACAGTACGTGTTCGCACGCCGTGCGTTTGGCAACTTTGCCGGCTTCGTGGTGGGATGGATGGATTGGATCTCGACCGCGGCCTCGGCGGGAGCGATCGCGATCGTCATCGGCGAATCGATCGCGTCGATGGCATCGCTCCCCAGCCGGGACGCGGCGCCGATCGCGATCGCGATCACGGCGCTGTTCACGCTCGTTCTGATGGGCGGTGCGAAAACCGGCGATCGCGTCCAGCAGATCACGAGCCTGACCAAGGCGCTGGCGCTCGTCGCGCTCGTCGCCGTCTGCTTCGTCTTTGCCGGACACGCCCATCTCGCCCCATCGCACGCCGTCGGGCCGAGCCGCGCGGCGAGCGGGTTCGCCGCGTTCATGCTCGCCGCGCAAGCGGTGATCTATACCTACGACGGCTGGTCGGGGCCGATCTATTTCTCCGAAGAGCTGAATGATCCCGGCCGGCAGATTCCGCGGTCGATGTTCTACGGGCTGGGGCTCGTTGCCGCGATCTATCTCCTGATCAACATCGCGTTCGTGCGCGCTCTGCCGACGCCGGCGATGGCGGGGGCGCCGCTGGCTGCGGCGTCGGTAGCCAAGGCGATCTTCGGCGGCCGCGGAGAGCTCATCGTCCGGCTCGTCGTGGTCGTGTCGCTGCCAAGTGCCGTCATCGCCTGCCTGCTCATCGCATCGCGCACGCTGTATGGCATGAGCCGCGACGGGCTGGGCTTTCCATGGGCCACGCGAGTGAGCCGCGGCGGCACGCCGACGGCCTCGATGGTGTTGAGCGGCCTCGTGACGATCGGATTCTTGGCGACCGGAACGTTCGAGACGATCATCGCCATCGCCGCCTTTTTCTTCGTGGCCGACTATGCGGTCTCTTTTCTCGCGGTGTTCATCCTGCGGCGGCGAGAGCCGGCGGCAGCGCGGCCATACCGCGCCGTTGGCCATCCGTGGACGACGGGTTTCGTCCTTCTCGGATCGCTGGCGTTTCTGGCGAGCGCGGTCGTCGGCGACCGCCGAAACAGCCTGGCGGCGCTGGGAATACTCGTCGTCAGCTATCCGGCGTTCCGGTTGAGTCGTCCATTCAGCGCCGCGGGGGTCGTCGCGCTCCCCGGCGGCTCGGTCGATCCGTATGTTTCAGGTGACTCGTAACCGCTCGGCGTTCGAGCAGGCGGCGTGAATGATCAAGCGTGACAAGGAGCTCATCGTCGTCGGCGACCGCGTCCTCGTGCACGTCGAGGAGGGCGAGGAGCGGACCAACGTCGGGCTGTATCTGCCGCCGACCGCGCTCGACAACCAGGCCGTCCAGGGCGGAACGATCGTCGCCACCGGACCCGGGCTGCCGATGCCGAGCCCGGATTCGTTCACCGACGAGCCCTGGCACGCACCGTCGCGCGAGACGCGGTTCCTGCCGATGCAGGCCCGCACCGGCGACTACGCGCTCTTTTTCCGCAAGGCCGCGGTCGAGATCACCTTCGAGGGCGACCGGTATCTCGTCGTGCCGCAGGGCGCGATCCTCGCTCTCGTCCGCGACGAATAGCGGACGTCGATCATCATTCACGAACCGTCATTCACGTTCAATCTCTGATATTCGAGCATATGCGTCTTCCCCAGCAGATGTACGACGAACGTCTCGTCTCGCCGATGCGGCAGGAGCTGACCCGGCTCGGCGTCAAGGAGCTCCGTACGGCGGACGAAGTGGACCACGAGCTCGAGCAGGCCGAAGGCACGGCGCTCGTCGTCGTGAACTCCGTCTGCGGCTGTTCGGCGCGCATGGCGCGGCCGGCCGTGGCGATCGCCCTCGAGAATCCGATCAAGCCCGACCGCCTGACGACCGTTTTCGCCGGCCAGGACGCCGAGGCGACGGAGCGTGCCCGCAGCTATTTCACCGGATATCCGCCGTCGTCGCCCCAGATCGGGCTGCTCAAGGACGGGCAGCTCGTGTTCATGCTCGAGCGCTGGCAGATCGAAGGCCGGCCGGCCGACGAGATCGCCCACGATCTGGTCAACGCCTTCAATCGCTACTGCGCCTCCTGATCGGCGGATCGAGCGGCACGCAGATGCACGACGGGCTCCGGCAAACGTGCCGGAGCCCGTCGCGCATTCGGTGGTGATGGACTGAGGTGCCGCCGTCAGCTGCTCACTTGTGGTTGAGCGAGTAGATGTACGCCGCGACGGCGCGAATCTGGTCGTCGGTCAACGGCGCCGGACGTCCGCCGCCGCGCGGCGGCATCGGGTTGTGGTGCGACGGGTCCTGGATCTGATCCGCCGGCACACCGGTCGTGATGATCTTCACAAAATCGTCATAGCTGCCGCTCACGTGCATGAATTCGCCGCTCGTCAAGTTCGGCCCACCGCGGCCGCCCTTGGCGTCCATGCCGTGGCAGTTGCGGCAGCTTCGGTTGTGAAAGATCGAGTCGCCCTCGGCGACCATCTGCGTGGTGACGCCCGCCGGAAGCCCGGAGGTCGGCTTGGCCGCGGCTGCCGACGCGCTGGCCTGCGCAGCCGCCGGGCTGGCTGCGGTGTTCATGGTGCCGCTCTTGTGGCATGCGCCGAGAGCTGCAGCGCCAAGCAGGATGAGAGTCGTTCGGCCGATCACGCGCTGGGTCATGGCTTTCCGGATGGAGGAAGAAGGGAATAGCGGTACGTTCGACGCCGAGCCTGTTGAACAGATTCAATACGAATCCCGTCTGTCGATCGTTCGATCCCCGCACTATGCGCCCGGCTCCTCGCAGGAGATGCCGCGCACGGGAATGAGATCGAATCGCGCGGCGCTCGGGTTCGCGCGCCAGGCCTGGCGCACCTTCTCCGACCGAGCAGCGTTCGTCGGGTTCACCGCTATCGCCACGATGCGCGGG
>DATNAT010000159.1:0-5965 GCA_035572355.1 Gemmatimonadaceae bacterium | reverse complement strand
CCGCCGAGCCGATTCCGGCGCCGACCAGCACGCCCGTGATGCCGCCGGTCGCTTCTCCCAATTCGTCGCCGAAGCTCGGATGCTCGTCGTTCGCCATAGCGTCGTCCCCCCCAGGAGTTGCCAGCACGCCGTTCACGAGCGGCGCAAGAACGAGACCGCATACGCTCGCGCTCGTCCTCGCGCCCTTCTCGCGCCCGCCGCGTCACTTGACGATACAGCACTCTCGCTGCCGATTCCAATCATGGCGGCGCGACTCCGGGTGGGCACCCAGGGCTGGAACTACGACGCGTGGGTCGGACCATTCTATCCCGAGAAGACCCGCGCCGCGGACTATCTTTCGATTTACGCGCGCGCGTTTGATACGGTCGAGGTCGACTCGACCTTCTACGCCATCCCGGCGAGCAAGACGGTGCGCGGCTGGGCTCAGCGCACGCCCGACGACTTCACCTTCTCGCTCAAGCTGCCCCAGGAGATCACCCACGAGCGGCGGCTGCGCAACGTCGACGACCTGGCGGCCGAGTTCTTCGACCGCGCCCGTGAGCTCGGCCACAAGCTGGGGCCGATTCTCATCCAACTCGGCCCCGACTTCGGCCCGACCGAGTTGCCGGCCGTCGCGCAATTCCTGCCCAAGCTGCCGCGCGACATCCGCTTCGCGATCGAGTTCCGCCAGCGCGGGTGGATTCACGACGGCCTGCTCGCGCTCCTCGCCGAGCACAGCGTCGCCCTCACCCTCACCGACGGCCGGTGGATTCCGCGCAAGCAGATGATGGCGTTGGCGTCGCAGCCGACCGCGGACTTTCTCTACGTGCGCCTCATGGGCGCCGATCAAGGCATCGTCGACTACTCGCGCGTCCAGATCGACCGCACGCGCGAGATCGAAGCGTGGTCGAGCCTTCTCTGGCCGTACGCCGAGCAGGGGCGCGAGGTGTTCACCTACGTGAACAACCATTTCTCGGGGCATTCGCCGGCATCGGCGCGCGAGGTTCAGCGACTCGCCGGGCAGCACGCGGTCGACCCGGCGAACCTCGGCGAGCAGATGAGCCTTTTCTAACGCTCGACGGATACATTCCATCATGGCCATCGCTCTCGACCCCGGCCGCACGTACACCGCCGAGCTCCGATCGACGGCGGCGCCGATCTCCGTCTGGCACGCCTATGCGGTCTCGTTCGCCGCGGTCTGCGTCATGGTCGGCGTGTACTGGGACATCTCCTGGCACATGTCGATCGGGCGCGACTCGTTCTGGACGCCGGCGCATCTCGTCATCCAAGCCGGCGGCCTGATCGCAGGATTGAGCTCGGGCTACGTCGCGCTCAAGACGACCTTTCGCGGTACCGACGCCGAGCGATCGGCGTCCGTTGGCTTCTGGGGATTTCGCGCCCCGTTCGGCGCCTGGATTTGCATCTGGGGCTGCGGCGCGATGCTCACCTCGGCGCCGTTCGACAATTGGTGGCACAACGCCTACGGTCTCGACGTGCAGATCGTCAGCCCGCCGCACACAGTCCTCGCCCTCGGCATCTTCTCGATCGTCATTGGCGCGTTGATGCTGACGATGGCACTGCAGAACCGGGCCACAGGCGCCGAGGCTCGGCGGCTGGCGCTGCTCGTGTCGGCCGTCGGTGGGCTGTTCATCATGAACTTCGCGGTGTTCATCACCGAGTACAGCGAACGGATGATGCTGCACGGCACGCTCTTTTATCAGATCGTCTGCGTGCTCTTTCCGTTCGCGCTCTGCGGTCTGTCGCGCGCCGGGAAGCTCGACTGGTCGGCGACGGCGTCGGCCGGGGCGTTCATGGGAGTGATGCTCGTGCTGATGTGGACGATCGAACAGTTTCCGGCCACGCCGAAGCTCGGGCCCATCTACCAGCACGTGGGCCACATGGTGTCGCTCTCCTGGCCGCTCTGGCTCGTCGTGCCGGCGGTGGGGATCGATTGGCTGCGCCGCCGGCTCGACGGCCGTGTGTCGACCGCGACGCTGGCCGCCGTGCTTGGCGCTGCGTTTCTCGCCGCCTTCATGGTGGTGGAGTGGCCGTTCGCTTCGTTCCTCGTGCTCAATCCCGCGGCGCGGAACGCTTTCTTCAACGGCAACAACGTCGTTTACTGGGCGACGAACGCCTACGTGGCGCATACCCATCAGTTCATTCCGGCGCCGTCGGCGGCGGTGTTCGCGCGCGGCATCGGCATCGCGCTCGTCTACGCGATCGGTTCGAGCGCCGTCGGCTTGCTGTGGGGGCGTCGACTCACGGCGATTCGCCGATGACCGATTGCCGAGAACGCTCATGAGCAAACGCTGGAGCATTCTCGCCGTCGGTGCGATCGCCGTCGTGGCGTCGGCGCACGTCGGCAGCCCGAACGTGATCTTCGACGGCAACGCGGGCCCCTATCCGGTGCGCGTCGTCGTGCGTCCGCCGATGGTCGTGCCCGGCCGCGCCGAGGTGATCGTCCAGCTGCGGAACGGCGTCGATCCGACAGTCAAGCACGTGATGATTCGCCCGGTGTTCTGGCGGGCCGGCGTGGCCGGCGCACCGGTCGGCGACGAAGCAGCGCCAGTGCCGACGGCGCGGGCCACGTACAGCGGCCTGCTCTGGTTGATGGCGGCCGGCGCGTACAGCGTGTACGTCACCGTGCAGGGCACGCGCGGCGCGGGAACGGCGGTCGTGCCGGTGATGTCCTTCGCTACGGGACGCCTCGGCTTCTCGCCCGGATTGGCGATCCTGCTCGCGCTCCTCGGACTCGTGCTCGTCGCGGCGCTGCTCACGCTCGTCTACGCCGCAGTCGCCGAGAGCCAGCTCGCCCCCGGCGAGCCGCTCACGCCGGCACGCCGCAGGCGCGCGCGCATCGCGACGGCCGTCGCGCTTCCCGCGATCGCGCTCATCCTGTTCGGCGGCGCCAAGTGGTGGCAGTCGGTCGACGCCGAGTATCAACGCACGCTCTACAGCACGCCCAAGCCAACGATCGAGATCCGGTCCGCCGGCGGGCAGAACGTGCTCGACATGTCGACGCTCGATCCGACCGACCGCATTTCGGCGTTGATCCCGGATCACGGCAAGATCATGCACCTGTTTCTGATCAGCCGCGACGGAGCGGGCACCTTCGCGCACCTGCATCCCACGCAACTCGACTCGACGAATTTTCGGCTGACGCTGCCGCCGCTTCCCGCCGGCGCGTATCGTCTGTTCGCCGACGTCACGACCGAGAACGCGACCAGTCTCACGCTGACGTCCGCAGTCACGCTGCCGCAGGGAATGCCTGGCGCGGCGGCGGGCGACAGCGACGATGCGTGGACGACGTCCGCGTCAGTGCCCCAGATCGCTCCGAATGCCGCGGCCGCGCTCGGCGACGGCTTCTCCCTCGCCTGGACCGGCGCGGCCGATTCGCTTCGCGCCGGCGAGACGACCGACCTCCGCTTCACCGTCCGCGATGCCAACGGACCGGTGAACCGCCTCGAGCCATATCTCGGCATGGCGGCCCACGCCGTGGTGATGCGCGACGACGGCAGCGTCTTCATCCATCTCCACCCGATGGGGACGATCTCGTCGGCGACGCAGGCGGTGTTCGCGCTTCGCGATCGCGGGGACACGACGCGAACCGGCCACTTGCCGAGCGCCGACGTGACCGCGGCGCAACAGATGGCCGACATGCCGCTCGGCGGCACGTTCGCCATTCCATATGAGTTTCCTAAACCCGGCCGCTATCGCATCTGGGTCCAGGTCAAACCAAAGGGACGGGTGCTCACCGGCACCTTCGACGTGGTCGTTCGTTGAGCGTCGACCGCCGGAGCGGCGCGGGGCTGTGGCTGTTCGTCGCGCTGGCCGCGATCGCCGCGGCGATTTTCATTCGCTTGGGCTTCTGGCAGCTCCATCGCCTCGCCGAGCGCCGTGCGAGCAACGCGATCATCGCCTCGCGACTCGACTCGACGGCCGTCGACGCGGCTGCGTTGCCTCGCGATACGGCGCTGGCGCGCTTTCGGCGCGTGCGGGTGACCGGAGCGCCAGACTACGCGCACGAGCTCATCTTCGCGGCGCGGTCGTACCGCGGATCGCCCGGGGTCGAGTTGCTCACGCCGGTGAGATCATCTGGGCGCGACACGGCGGTGATCGTCGACCGCGGCTGGGTCTACGCCCCGGATGGCGCGACGATCGATTCGGTCAAGTGGCGCGAGCCCGACACGACCTTCGCCGGCTACGTCGAGGAGTTTCCATCGACTGCGGGCGCGACCTACGCCGGCCATCCAAGCATCATCTCACGGCTCTCGTACGCTGTGGTATCGCGCGCGCTGCCCTATCCAGTCGCACCGATCTATGTCGTCGAGCTCGGCGATTCGGCGATTGCCGCGAACCGAGTGGCGCGGCTCAGCATTCCGCCGCTCGACGAGGGACCGCACTTCAACTACGCCATCCAGTGGTTCGCGTTCGCTGCGGTCTCGCTCGCCGGAGCGGCGGTCGTCGTCAGGCAGTCACGCCAGGGCCGAACCGCGACGCTTGTGCCGCTCCCACGGCCTTCCGAGCGCGGCGCGCGTGACGGAACCAGCTGAGTGCGACATCGGCCAGGATGACCGGGATGACGAGCAGCACCGGGTGATCGAGCGGCACGGACGATCCGATGACGATCAGCGTGAGCACCGCGAGAGCGGTGAGGGGGCAATGCTTGAGGAGCCAGTCGGCCAACTGGTCGACGACTCCGCCCCGTTCGACGACTCGCCGTGGCGCTTTCTTTGGGCGCAGGGGATGCATTATTCAAGGGGGAAGCTGGGTACAAAGGAGCTGACTCGGCGGCGTCGCCGTGGGTCATACGTTGGCTCCGTTCGCCGCTTGGAGTGAGTAATCCATGTCACAGCAAACAGCGGGACTTGCCTCGGAAAAAGAGGCGCGAGACGTCGCCGAAGCGGCGAGAGAGAGCGAGTGGTCGGGCCCGAGCTTCGTGCGCGAGCTTTTTCTCGGCCGATTCCGACTCGACCTGATCCACCCGCATCCGGCGGAGGATTCGGAAGAGACGGAGCGCGCGCGGCCGTTCATGGAGCAGCTCGCCGAGTTCCTGCGGCGCGTCGATTCGGACATGATCGACCGCACGGGAGAGATTCCCGAAGAGTACGTGCAGGAGCTCCGCGAGATGGGCGCGTTCGGGATCAAGATCCCGAAAGAGTACGGCGGCCTCGGGCTCTCGTATTCCAGTTATGTGAAGGCGATGGCGATGGTGACGTCGAAGGACGGGTCGCTCACCGCGCTTCTCTCGGCGCATCAATCGATCGGGCTGCCGCAGCCGCTCAAGCTGTTCGGCAGCGACGAGCAGAAGAAGAAGTATTTCCCGCGGCTCGCCAAGGGCGCGATCAGCGCGTTCGCGCTCACCGAGGTCGACGCCGGCTCCGACCCGGCGAACATGCACTCGCACGCCGAGCCGAGCGCCGACGGCACGCACTGGGTGTTGAACGGCGAGAAGCTCTGGTGCACGAACGGCACGCGCGCCGAGCTGTTCGTCGTCATGGCGCGCACGCCGGATGCCGAGGTGAACGGAAAGAAGAAGAAGCAGATCACGGCCTTCATCGTCGAAGCGAAATGGCCGGGCGTGGAAGTCGTGCACCGCTGCCGGTTCATGGGTCTCAAGGCGATCGAGAACGGCGTGATTCGGTTCACGAATGTCAAGATTCCTCGTGAGAACATTCTCTGGGGCGAGGGGAAAGGCCTCAAGCTGGCGCTGATCACGCTCAATACCGGGCGGTTGACGTTGCCGGCGAGCGCGGCGGGCGGCGGCAAGGCGCTGCTGCAAGCGTCGCGGACCTGGGCCCAGGAGCGGGTGCAATGGGGCGCGCCGATCGGCAAGCACGAGGCTGTGGCGCAGAAGGTGGCGATGATGGCGGCGAACACCTTCGCCATGGAATCGATCGCCGGACTGACCGTGGGCCTTGCAGAACGGGGGAACTACGACATCAGACTCGAAGCGGCGATCGCCAAGATGTACAACACGGAGCAT
>DATNAT010000158.1:0-8334 GCA_035572355.1 Gemmatimonadaceae bacterium | reverse complement strand
GCGGCGAGCTCAATCGCCTCCTCGCCGGCGAACACTCCGACCCGCATTCCATCCTCGGCGCGCACCCGGCGACCGTGGGCGGCGAGCAGGGCATCGTCATCCGAGCGCTCATCCCCGACGTGGCGCGCGTCGAGTGCTGGCTCGACGACGGCCGCGTCTGTCAGATGGAGCGCGAGGCCGACGGCCTGTCGTCGCTGTTCGGCGTGTTCATCCGCGGCGAGACGCTCCCCGTTCGCTATCGCTTTCGCTTCTACTACGCCGACGGCGCCGTCTGGGATCGCGGCGACCCGTACCGTTTTCTGCCCACGCTCGGCGACGTCGACCTGCACCTGTTCAATGAAGGCACGCATCACGAGCTCTGGAAGAAGCTCGGCGCTCACTGTCGTACCATAGACGGCGTGAACGGCGTGAGCTTCGCGCTCTGGGCGCCGAACGCGCGCCGCGTCAGCGTCGTCGGCGATTTCTGCGGCTGGGACGGCCGCATTTTCCCGATGCGCATGATGGGAAGCTCCGGTGTGTGGGAAGTTTTTCTTCCCGACATCCGCGACGGCGCGCTGTACAAGTTCGAGTTGCTCACTCGCGACCACGCGCTGCGCGTCAAGACCGATCCATTCGCCGCCAAGATGGAGCAGTCGCCGGGGACGGCCTCGATCGTACAGGATCAGACCAGCTATCTCTGGCAAGATGACGCGTGGATGGCGGCGCGCGCGCGCACCAATCTCGTGCGCGAGCCGGTCAGCATCTACGAAGTTCACCTGGGCTCCTGGGCGCGCGTGCCCGAAGACGGCGATCGTCCGCTCGGCTACCGTGAGATCGCGCCGCGACTTGCCGCGCACGTCAAGGAGCTCGGCTTCACCCACGTCGAGCTGATGCCGGTGATGGAGCATCCGTTCTATGGGTCGTGGGGCTACCAGGTGAGCGGCTACTACGCGCCAACCTCGCGCTACGGCACGCCCGACGATTTTCGCTACCTCGTCGACACCCTGCACCAGCACGACATCGGTGTGCTGCTCGATTGGGTGCCGGCGCACTTCCCGAAGGACGACCACGCGTTGCGTCTCTTCGACGGTACCGCGCTGTTCGAGCACGAGGATCCGCGGCTTGGCGAGCATCCCGACTGGGGCACGCTCGTCTTCAACTTCGGCCGCAACGAGGTCAAGAATTTTCTCGTCGCCAACGCGCTCTATTGGCTCGACGAGTTTCACGCCGACGGCCTGCGCGTCGACGCCGTGGCGTCGATGCTCTACCTCGACTACAGCCGCCAGGCGGGGCAGTGGATTCCCAATCGGAACGGCGGCCGCGAGAATCTCGAGGCGATCACTTTTCTCAAACAGTTCAACGAGGCCGTCGCGTCGCACGCGCCCGGCTGCGTCACGATCGCCGAAGAGTCGACTGCGTGGACGGGCGTCACGACGCCGGTCAGCGAGGGCGGGCTCGGGTTCACCTTCAAGTGGAACATGGGGTGGATGCACGACACCCTCACCTACTTCTCGCTCGACCCCGTGCACCGGCGCTTCCATCACGATCAGCTCACCTTCGCCATGCTGTACGAGTACAGCGAGCGTTTCGTCATGCCGCTGTCGCACGACGAGGTGGTGCACCTCAAGGGATCGCTGTTCGCCAAGATGCCGGGCGACGATTGGCAGCGGCTCGCCAATCTGCGGCTCCTGCTCACGTACATGTTCACGCGGCCGGGCAAGAAGCTGCTGTTCATGGGCACCGAGCTCGCGTCGTGGAACGAGTGGAATCACGACGTCAGCCTCGACTGGCATCTGCGCGCCGACGGCAGCCGCGCGGCGTTCGAGCGGTTCATCACGCGGCTCGCGCTGCTCTACCGCCGCGAGCCCGCGCTCTGGCAAGACGACGCGAGCTGGGAAGGGTTCTCGTGGATCGATGTCTCCGACAAGGAGAATTCCGTCGTCGCCTTCGTACGGCGCGCCGGCCAGTCGCACGTCGTCGTCGTGCTCAACCTCACGCCGGTGCCGCGCGAACGCTATCGGCTCGGCGTGCCTGTCGGCGGTTGGTACGAGCGGCTGCTGTCGAGCGACGACCTCGAGTGGGGCGGCAGCGGCTTCGGTGAAGTGAAGGGCGCCGCCGCGGAGGACACGCCCTTCCATGGCCACGCTCAATCGATCGAGCTCACCCTTCCGCCGCTCGGCGGCATCGTGCTCGCCCCCCGGCTGCCGTGACCGTTCCGCACGCCACCGACTCGCGCACCGCGACCCGCGCGCTGCGCGCGCTCGCCGCCGAAGTCGGCATTCTCGATTCGTACGTCGATCAGACGGGGCGCGACGTGCGCGAGACGAGCGACGACACGCGGCGTGCGCTGCTCGGCGCGCTGTCCATCGACGTGACGACCGACGACGCGGCGCTCGAGTCGCTCGAGCGCCTGCGCGCCGACGCGCGCGCGATGCTGATCGAGCCAGCGCGCGTCGTCGAGCTCGTCGATCCATCGCGCCGGCTGCTCGCCGTCCGTGCGCCGGCGTCGCGGCAGCGGAGCGGCCCCTGGCGGCTCGACGTCGAGTCGGAAGGCGGCGCGCTGCACACCAGCGAAGGACCGTGGCGCGGCGACACGATGCTCGACATCTCGCTCCCCGATCTGCCGGCCGGCTATCATCGGTTGCGGTTGACGATGAGCGCCGGCGGCCAGGAATGGACCAACGAGCAAACACTGATCGTCGTGCCCTCGCGCTGTGCATCGCCCGACGATCTGCTTGGCGCCGACGACGCATTTGGTTTGATCGCCAACCTCTATTCCGTGCGCAGCGATCGCAATTGGGGCGTTGGCGACTTCACCGATCTGGCGCATGTCGGCGAGTGGGCGGCCGGCCGCGGCGCCGACTTCGTAGGCGTCAATCCACTCCATGCGCTCGTTGATCGCGACGGCGACATCAGCCCGTACAGCCCGGTCAGTCGGCTGTTTCGAAATCCGATCTACATCGACGTCGAGCGTGTGCCGGAGCTCGACGCGGCGCCCGCCGTGCGCGAGCGGCTCGCATCGCCCGAGCTTCGAGAACAGCTCGCGGCGCTCCGCGCGTCGCCCGACGTTCGCTACGACGCGGTGATGGCGGCCAAGGGTCTCGCCCTCGATGCGCTCTACCGCGTGTTCGTCGAGCGGGTGCGCGGGTCGGGCAGCGCGCGCGATCACGCCTACGAGGCGTACGTCGAATCGAACGAGCCGGCGCTCTCCTCCTTTGCGCTGTGGATGGCGATCGCCGAGCAACCGGGCCACGGCCACGACTGGCGTGCTTGGCCGACCGATCTGCGTTCGCCCGACACCGCCGCGGCGCACCGGTTCGCCGCCGAGCACACCGGCCGGGTGGACTTCCATCGTTGGCTCCAGTTCGAGACCGATCGCCAGCTCGGCGACGCCGGACAGCGTGCGCGGCGCGCCGGCATGAGGATTGGGTTATATCAGGATCTGGCGATCGGCACGTCGCCGGGCGGCGCCGACACCTGGGCCCTTCCCGAGCTGTTCGTGCACGGCGCCTGCGTCGGCGCGCCGCCCGATCCGCTCGCCATGGGCGGGCAGAACTGGGGCTTTCCGCCGCTCGACCCGCGCGCCCTGCGGCGCAACGGCTATCGCTACTTCGTCGACCTGCTGCGCGGCGCCTTCCAGCATGCCGGCGCGCTGCGCGTCGACCACGTGCTCGGGCTGTTCCGCCTGTTCTGGATTCCGAATGACAGTTCCGGCATACCCGGCGCGTACGTTCGGTATCCCACCGCCGACCTCCTCGGCATCCTCGCCCTCGAGAGTCAGCGCCACGGCGCCCTCGTCATCGGCGAAGACCTCGGCACCATTCCGCCGGAAGTCCCCGGCACGCTCGAGAAGTGGGGCATTCTCTCGTCCAAGGTGCTCGGCTTCGAACGCGACTGGCGCGGGTTCAAGCGCGCCGCGGACTATCCGACGCTGTCGCTCGCCACGGTCAACACGCACGATATGACGCCCTTCGCCGGCTTCTGGTCCGGCCGCGACATCGAGCTGCGCCGCGAGCTGGGACTCGTGCGCGACGCCGAGCTGCCTGACGTACAGGCGGCGCGCGATCGCGAGCGCGGCGAGCTGCTCGCGCTCCTCGCCGCCGATGGGTGTCTGCCGTCGCCGCACGCGGACGTCCGCGATGGCGGCCTGATCGCCGCTGTTCACGACTTCTTGTGTCGCACGCCGGCGCGATTGGTCGGCCTCTCGCTCGACGACCTCGCCGGCGAGACCGAGCCGGTCAACGTGCCGGGCGTCACGGCCGATCGCTACCCGAGCTGGACGCGCAAGATGCACGGCACCATCGAGTCGATCGCCGCGACCGACGACATGGGCACGGCGTTCGGCTGCACGAATCGGCGCCGCTCAGCGGCCGGCTGACTTTGGCCCGGCTCAGGGCGACGTACCGCCTGCAACTGCACGCGGGCTTCACCTTCGCCCACGTTGCCGCGCGCGTCGACTACTTCGCGCGGCTCGGCGTGTCGCATCTCTATCTCTCTCCGATCGTCATGTCGCGGCGCGGCAGCCGGCACGGCTACGACGTCGTCGATCCCACGCGCATCGACCCCGCGCTCGGCACCGAGTCCGACCTGCGCCGCCTTGCGGGCGAGCTCGCGGCACGCGACATGGGTCTCGTCGTCGACATCGTGCCCAACCACATGGGCATCGGCCCCGACAATCCGTATTGGGACGACCTGCTCGCGCGCGGCGAGCACTCGCGCTTCGCCCACTGGTTCGACATCGACTGGACCCCGCGTCAGGGCACGCGGCGTCGGGTCGCGCTGCCGGTGCTCGGCGATCGGATCGAGCAGGTGCTCGAGCGAGGCGAGCTCGCGGTGCGCGTGATCGACGGACACACACCGCGGCTCGTTTACGGTTCTCTCAACTTTCCGATCGACGGCGCGTCGCTGCCGCCCGAGCTCCAGCTCGCGGCATTCGATCCGGACAGCACCGCTGAGATGAGCGCGCTGTTCTCCGGCAGCGCGGGCGCCGATCGTCTTCGCGCGCTGCTCGACGCGCAACACTACCGCCTCGTCGACTGGCGCAGCCAGGCCCGCGAGCTCAACTACCGCCGCTTCTTCGATGTGAACGACCTCGTGGCGCTCCGCATGGAAGACGAACGCGTCTTTCGTGAGACCCACACCCTCGTCCTGCGCCTCGTTGGCGACGGCGTCATCGACGGATTGCGCGTCGATCACATCGACGGCCTGCTCGAGCCGCGCCGCTATCTCGACCGGCTCCGCGAGGCCGTGCCGCCGGGCACGCCGATCGTCGTCGAGAAGATTCTGTCCGGCGACGAGACGTTGCGCGACTCGTGGCCCGTCGACGGCACCACCGGTTACGATTTCTTGAATGAGCTCGAGGATCTGTTCATCGATCCCGCGGGCTACGCGTCGATCGAGCGCTCGTACTGCCGCATGCGCCGGCTCGGCGCCACGCCGTTCCGTCGCATCGCGATCGATGCAAAGCTCGCCACCCTCGCCGGCCCGCTCGCGCCGGATGTCGCGCGACTCGTCGAGCTGCTCGAGCCGCTCGCCGACCAGGCGGGCCGCAGCGATTCGGCCGACGAGCTGCGCGCCGGCACCGCGTCGTTCATCGCCGCGCTTCCCGTGTACCGCACGTACGTGGAACGTGCCGGCGACGCTCTCCTCGTCGCCGAACAAGACCGGATCGCGGTGCACCAGGCGTTGGAGGTGGTCTGCCGCTGCGACCTCCCCGCCGCCGGCGTGGCCGCGTTCGTTGGAAGCATCGTCACGGGCGACTGCGCGGCCGTCGACGCGCCCGCGGCGGCGGGCTTCGTTCTTCGGTTGCAGCAGGTGAGCGGCCCGGCGACGGCGAAGGGAATAGAAGACACCGCGCTCTACGCCTACAATCCGCTCGCCTCGCGCAACGAGGTCGGCGGCGCACCCGACCGTCCACTCGACGGCGCCGTGACGCGTTTGCACCAAGCCAACGCGCGCCGCGCATCGCGCTGGCCGCGCGGACTCGTCTGCACCAACACCCACGACACCAAGCGCAGCGCCGACGTGCGCGCGCGACTCGACGCGTTCACCGAGGCGCCGCACGATTGGGAGCGAACCCTCAAACGGTGGCGCCGGCTGAATGCCAAGCACCGCCGCGTCGTGCGCGGACGGTTGGCGCCAGACACCAACACCGAGTACCTGCTCTATCAGACCATCGTTGCGCTCTGGCCGCCCCCGCGCGCCGGCCGCCGCGCCGACGACCTGCCCGACCGCGCCTGGCGCGACTCGGCGCGCGATCGGCTCATTGCCTACGCGCGAAAAGCGGCCCGCGAAGCGAAGACGCGCACCAGTTGGGTCGATCCCGACGCCCCCTACGAATCGGCGCTCGAGCATTTCGTCTCGGCGCTGCTCGAGCCGACCAACGACGCGCCCTTCCTCGTCGACGTGTCGCGCTTCGTCGCCCGGATCGCGAAAGCGAGCGCTTTCACGTCGTTGGCGCGGATCGCCATTCATCTCACCGCGCCCGGCACGCCGGACCTCTACCAGGGCGACGAGCTCTGGAACTTCACCCTCGTCGATCCCGACAACCGCCGCGACGTCGACTACGACGCCCGCGTCGCCGCGCTGGGCGAGCTCGACGCACTCGGCGACAAGCTCTCGCGCGGCGACGCCGTGGACCCGTTCGACAGCCGGCTCAAGCTGTTCATCACGCAGGAGCTACTCGAGCTTCGCCGGCGCGAGCCCGCCGCGTTCATCGACGGCGGCTACCTGCCGCTCGACGTCCGCGGCCCCCGCGCGCGCAACGTCTTCGCGTTTGCCCGCGGCGAACGGGAACACTGCGTCGTCACGATCGCAGCACGGCTCGTCGATCCGCTCCACGAATCGGACGCCGAGTCCTGGTGGGCCGACACGGCCGTCGAGCTGCCGCCCGCTCCGGCCGGCCGCGCATGGCGTTCGCAGATCGGACGCCCAGAGATCGCGATCGAACAAGGGGCCGTGAGGTTGGGTTCGCTTCTGCGAACGCTTCCACTCGCCCTGCTCGCGACCTAGGTTGCGAATCGACCCGGCATGCCGGGCTCGTCCGCGCAACTGGCACGAAACACTCTGCAACCGTCTCGAATGAGCTTTGCTCCATCGCAAACTACCGTCGCCTATTTCTCGATGGAGATCGCGCTCGATCGCGCGATCCCAACGTATAGCGGCGGACTCGGTGTGCTTGCCGGCGACACGCTGCGTTCGGCGGCCGATCTCGCCGTGTCGATGGTTGGGATCACGCTGAATTATCGAAAGGGCTATTTCGAGCAGCACATCGACGCGGCGGGCAATCAGACGGAGAAGCCGGTGCAGTGGCGGCCCGAAGACATCCTCGAGACCGTCGACGCGCGCGCGTCGGTCGTGATCGAGGGGCGCACGGTGCACATCCGCGCCTGGAAATATCCGGTGCGCGGTATCACCGGCCACGAGATTCCGGTCTATCTGCTCGACACCGATCTGCCCGAGAATTCGGAGTGGGACCGCAAGCTCACCGACTATCTCTACGGCGGCGACAGCCACTATCGCCTCTGTCAGGAAATCGTGCTTGGAATGGGTGGCGCGACGCTGCTGCGCGCGCTCGGCTGCCCGGCGCAGCTCTATCACCTGAACGAAGGCCACTCGGCGCTGCTTACCCTCTGTCTGCTCGACTGGCAGCTCGACGGACGCAAGTCGTTCGAGCTCGATGAGAGCGACCTCGAGGCCGTGCGCAGCCGCTGTGTGTTCACCACGCACACACCCGTGCCGGCGGGCCACGACCGCTTTCCGCTCGACGTGGTTCGCGCCGTGCTCGGCCAGGACGAGCTCGCGCTTCTCGAGGCCGCCCACTGCACCGACGCCGGCACGCTCAACATGACGCATCTCGCGCTGCGTCTGGCGCGCTGGGTGAACGGCGTGGCGATGAAGCACCGCGAGGTGTCGCAGGGAATGTTTCCGAACTTCCCGATCGACGCGATCACCAACGGCGTACACGCCATGACCTGGACTTCGCCACCCTTTCAGGAGTTGTTCGACAAGCGGATGCCTGAGTGGCGGACGGACAACCTGTATTTGCGATACGCCGTCGGCATTCCGCTTCAGGAGATCCGCGCCGCCCACGCCGCCGCCAAGCAGACCTTGGTCGCGACGATCGCCGAGCGCACGGGTGTCACGCTCGATGCCAAAGCGTTCACGGTCGGTTTTGCTCGGCGCGCCACGCCGTACAAGCGCGCCGACCTCGTCTTCGCGGCGCCGCGTCGGCTCGCCGAGATTGCGAACGCCGTCGGCCCGATCCAGATCGTGTTCGGCGGCAAAGCACACCCGAACGACGCCGGCGGCAAGGAGCTGATCCGGCGCATCCATCAGGCGGCAGCGGCGCTGACC
>DATNAT010000157.1:0-18221 GCA_035572355.1 Gemmatimonadaceae bacterium | reverse complement strand
GCCGCTCCGTGACGTCGGCATGCTCTTCCAGCTCCGCGACACGATCTCCGGCACGGCCGACGTCACGCTCTCGGCGACCGGCACGAAGGCCAAACCGATCGTCGTCGGCGACGCACTCGCGTCGAGCGTGCGCTGGTCGGGGCTCAACGTAGATCTCGCCACGGCGTCGACGCACTACGCGGAGGGAAGCCTGCGCACGACGTTCGACGTGACGCGCAATCAGCACTCGGCGCTGCGCGGGAATCTCGTGCTGCCGGCCGATCTTCAGTTGATCGGCGGCTCGCTCCGCCGATCGGATCCGATCAGCGGCTCGATCGTCGCCGACTCGACCGATCTATCGATCATCCAACCGCTCTTCCCGTCGGTGAAGGCCAGCGGACTGCTGCGCGGCAGCGTCGCACTGGAGGGGACAGTGGCGGCGCCGCGGTATCACGGCACGTTGAGCATCGCCAACGGTTCGGCCGAGATCAAACCGCTCGGCGTGACGCTCAAGGAGATCAATGGTACGGTGATCGATACCGCGCTCGCCGGCGGCCAGGACAGCGCGTTCATCCTGACGAGCGATCCGCTCCGTGCCAAGACCGATCGGTACAAGGGGAGCATTCGCGTGGGCGGTTGGGTCAAGAATCTCGTGGCTGGCCTGGCGCAGCCGAAAACCCCGATGGCGTTCGGGATCTCGATTCAGGCGGACTCGCTGCACGCGTTCAGCAAGCGAACGCTCGCCGATGTGTACGTCACCACGCGCGGGCCGCTCGTTCTGAGCGGCACGCCCAAGGCGTCGACGTTACGCGGCGATCTGAGCGTCGACCACAGCTCGATCTACCTGCTCGACGCGGACCTCGCGCGCAAGCAGGTCGTCGAGGCGATTCTCGATTCGGCCAGCTCGGCTGCGTCTCCGCGTGCGGCGTCGCCGTTCGCCGCGCTGCGCGATGGGTTGCTCATCTCGAGCGTGAACGTGACGCTCGGCGAGGACGTGCGGCTCCGGTCGGCCGAAGCCGACGTGCGACTTGGCGGCCAGCTGGTGCTGTCGGCCGCACGCGGCCAGCAGGTACCGACGCTCGCCGGTCAGCTCACGACGCTCGGCGGCACCTACAATCTCAATCTCCAGCTCGTACAGCGCGAGTTTCAGGTCTTGTCCGACGGCACCGTCACCTTCGACGGGCCGGCGGACAATCCGCTGCTCGATGTGAAAGCGATGTACGCGGTGAAGCAATACCACGATCGCGATCTGAACGTCATCGTGGATCTGCGCGGGCGCCTCAAGACGCCGACGATTCGATTCTCGAGCGACGCCGACTACGAGATGTCGCAGTCTGACGTGGTGAGCTATCTCGTGCTCGGCAAACCGGGCCTCGACTTCGGCGCGAACAGCGACGCGCGGCAGGTGCTGGCCGACGTGATCGCGCCGACGGTGAGCGCGTTCGCCGCCGAGCGGTTGCGCCAGAGCGGATTGGGGAGCTTTGCCGACGTGTTTCAGTTCCAGCTCGGCGGCGGCAACCTGGCCGCCGGCTCGAACCCGTACGCGCTGACCAGCTATGCGTCGTTTCTGTCAGGCTCGACGATCGGCGCCGAAACGCGATTGACGAACAACCTCTCGCTCAACGTGAACACCGGATTGTGCCAGCAGAACTTCCAGGGCACGCGGAGCGCGCTGACCGGGCTTGGCGCCAAGGCCGAGTATCGGCTGAAGGCGTCGACGTCGGTGCAGCTGGCGTACGACCCGCCGACGGCGAGCCGTACTTGCAACACGGACGGACAGCAGAGCATCGTCGGCCTCGTGCCGACGCCGCCCAACTTCAGTCTCGGCTTCTCGCACACGTGGCGTTTCTGATCCAGCGCGTCGTCGTGATCGCGAATCCGGCGGCGCGGCGTGGGCGACGGTTGGCCGAGCTCACCTGCGCCGCGCTCGCGTCGCGCAACATCGCCTGCGATCTGCTGTTCACCGAGCGTCCCGGCCACGCGGCCGAGCTCGCGCCGATGCACTCGCCGCGCTACGACGCCGTGTTCGTGGTCGGCGGCGACGGGACGGTGATGGAGGTGGCCGGCGCGCTCGCCGGCACGGCGACCAGGGTCGGCGTGATCGCGGGCGGCACGGGCAATCTTCTGGCGCGGGCCCTCGGCATTCCGCTGGGTGTGCGCCGCGCGGTGCCCGCGCTGCTCGAGGGCGACGAGCTTCGCATCGACGTGGGACGGTTCGAATCGGGCGGACGGTTCGCGATCGCGGCCGGCGTCGGCATCGACGCGTCGATGATCGCCGAGACGCCATCGTGGCTCAAGCGGCGACTCGGTGTGCTGGCATACACGCTGACCGGGACGCGAGCGGCGGTGCGCGCCGTGTGGCGCCGCCAATTCTTCACCGTGCGGGTGACGGCCGACGGCCAGACGCAGGAGCGCTCGGCGGCGGCGGTGATGATCGCGAACTTCGGCGCCGTGCTCGGCAAGCGAATCACGCTCGGGCCGTCGATCAGGACCGACGACGGGTTTCTGGACGCGTGCGTGTTCTCGCCGCGCACGCTGGGCGACGCCGTGCGGGTGATGTGGCGGCTCGTCCGCGGCGACTTTCGAACCGATCCCTGCATGCTCTACGCGCGCGGGCGTTCGATTCGCGTGGAGACCGAGCCGCCGCTTCCGTGGCAGGCGGACGGTGAGCTGATGGGCACGACGCCTTTTTCGGTCGACGTCGAGCCCTTGGCGGTCCGGCTGCTCGTACCGAAGCACTCATGACGGTTCGCCGAGCCGTCTTCGTCACGAACCCCGACCGCTAGTATCTTCCTGACCATGGGCAAGATCGAAGAGCGCGACGCAATGATCTGCCACGCATGTGGCAACGAGGAGCGCGCGTCGGAGGGGTACCCGTGCCGGAACTGCGGGCGGTTCATCTGCATCATGTGTGACATGCGCGGCGTCATACTCTGCCGCGACTGTCAGGCCAAGCAGCCGAACCCCGCGCCGGCGCCGGTCGCGCCAAAGCCGACTCAGTGAGCGCCGAGGCGCGCGTCGCCGACGCGGAATTTCCAGTCCTCTACGAGGCGGTCGTGTGCTCGCCGATCGCGCCGATGCACGGAGAGCCGCGTATTGCGACGCAGATGATCTCGCAGCAGCTGGCGGGGCACCATGTCGACGTGCTCGATGAAGAGGGCGACTGGCTGCGCGCGCGCGGCGCCGACGGGTACGAAGGCTGGATGCACAAGGGATTTGTGGCCCCCGCGGAGCGTGCGATGCACGACGGCTCGCATACGCTCGATGGGGAGCGCGTTTCGCTCGGCTGCGTCGCGAGAACAGCCGCTGGTGTGTCGCGCGCGCTGCCGCTCGGCGCGCTCCTTTCGCCGGGCGAGGTCGTCGAGTCGGGCGAGGCGATCGAGGCGGCGTCGGTTGCGGTGCGTTTTCCGCGCGACCCGGCGGCCGTGGCGCGCACCGCGCTCGAGCGGTTCATGGGCACGAGCTACCTGTGGGGCGGCGTGACACCATGGGGCGCTGACTGTTCGGGCCTCGTACAAAGTTCGTTCGGCCTGCACGGCGTGCAGCTCCCGCGCGACGCATGGCAGCAGGCAGAGCGAGGCCGGGACGCGGGCGGCGACGTCGGCGAGCTGGTCGCCGGGGACGTTCTCTTCTTCACTGACCGCGACGATCGTCGAATCACGCACGTCGGCATCGCGCTCGGAGATCGGCGGATGGTGCATCTCGCGCTCGGGCGCGGCGGCTATGCCGTGGAGCTGCTGAGCGATCGGCGCGATCCGTACGTCCAACGGCTGCGCGAGCGCTTCGTCTGCGCACGCCGCCTTCTCTGACTCGCGCGGCCGACTAGCTGACGAGCGCCTTGGGCGCCATCGGCGCCGAGGAGCGCACCTGTACGCCGACGTCGATCGTATGCTCGCCGTCGATCGCGATCGCCATGGTGTAGGCGCCGGCGGCGTCCATCGGCAGGTCGAGCTGCGCGATGAGCGGCAGATCCATTTCGGCCACGCCTGGGGGCGGCGCGCCGACGTTGAGATCGCCCGAGCTGCTCCAGAGCTCCTGCGCGCTCGGGCTCAGCCAACTGAAGCTCACCGTGTGCGCGCCGACGTCGTTCGCCGATCCCTTGAGGTGCACGACGAGATGCGCCCGCGGGTGGACGGCCGGCAGGGTGGCGACCTGCAACGCGTCGAACACGCCGAGGACGTTCAGCTTGCCCTCCTGCGAGAGGTTGGCCGCGTCGGCGAAGAGAGCGAAGGCGACATGCATTCCTCAACATAGACAGGCCCGAGGCGGCGCGTCTACTTTTCGACGCATGAGTTTGTCGCTGGGCGAAACGGTGGCGCCCGGCCGCGCGAGGACCACGCGGCCGGGCGTTTGGCTGACGGAGCTGTCGCTGGTGGGCATGGCGTTGATCTGGGGTGTGAACTTCAGCGTGGTGAAGTTCGGCACCTCGGTGATCGATCCGCTCGCCTACAACGGCGTGCGGGTCATGCTCGCCGGATTGCTTCTGTCGGCGATTGTATTTGCGCGGCGCATGGCGCTGCCGCCCGGGCGAACGATGTTCGCGCTCCTCGGACTCGGTGTCCTCGGCAACGGCGTCTATCAGGTCTTCTTCATCGAGGGCATCGCGCGGACGCGGGCGAGCGACGCGGCGCTCGTGATCGCGGCGACGCCGGCATTCATCGCCGTGATCGGCCGGCTGCGCGGCGTCGATCGTGTGGCGGCGCGCGGCGCGCTCGGGATCGCGCTCTCGATCGCCGGCATCGCGCTCGTCGTCCTCGGGTCGACGGACGGGCGTGAGGGCCAGGCGACGGTGACCGGCGATCTGCTCGTGCTCATTGGAGCACTCTGTTGGGCGGTCTACACGGTGCTACTCAAGCCGTACACCGAGCGCGTCGGCGGTCTGCAGCTGTCGGCGCTGACGATGATGGGCGGTGCGCTGCCATTGTTCGCCGTCGCCTCGCCGGCCGTATCGCACGCCCCCTGGCGCGCGCTGCCCGCGATGGGCTGGCTGGCGATCGTCTACAGCGGGGTGTTCGCGCTCGTCGTGGCCTATCTCTTCTGGTACAACGGCGTGCGCGTGATCGGCCCGACGCGCACGTCGATGTATTCGAATCTGCAGCCGATCGTCGCGGTGCTGGTCGCCTGGCCGATGCTCGGCGAGATACCGACGCTGTGGCAGATCGTCGGGGCGGCCTGCATCATGGGCGGCCTCGTGCTGACGCGAACCCGGTGAGCGGCGTGGCGACGACCAAGCTGGTGCTGTTCGACATCGACGGCACGATCCTGCTCACCGACGGCGCCGGCCGCCGTGCCGTGCACCGCGCGTTGATCGAGATCTTCGGCGGCACAGGACCGGACGATCACCGATTCGACGGCAAGACCGATCCACAGATCGTGCGCGAGCTGATGCGCCTCGAGGGGCACAGCGACGCGCGCATAGACGCGTCGATGCAGACGGTCTTCGACCGGTACGTCGTGCTGCTGCGCGAGGAGCTCGATGTCGCAGGCGACGCGGTGCGGCTGATGCCCGGCGTGCGCGAGCTACTCGACGTGCTGGCCACGCGATCGGACGTCGTGCTCGGCCTGTTGACGGGCAATTTGGTGGGCGGCGCGCACGCCAAGCTGCAAGCGGCCGGGATCGAACCGTCGCTGTTTCGTGTCGGCGCGTTCGGCTCCGACCACGAAGTTCGTGGCGAGCTGCCGGCCGTCGCGCAGCGGCGGGCGCGCGACGAGCTGCGAGTCGACATCCCGGGCCGCGACGTCGTCGTGATTGGCGACACGCCGGCCGACATCGATTGCGGACGCGCCATCGGCGCGCGGGCGATCGGCGTCGCTACGGGCCACTATTCGGTCGACGAGCTGCGGCGCCACGATCCGGCCGCCGTGTTCGCCGACCTGTCGCCGACCAGCGACGTGCTGCGCGCCATCATGGGAGTCGCCTCGCAACCTGGCGCCCGGCGCGGTGAGTAGATTCATCGAATGATCGATCGCTCGCGCGGCCCGGCGCTCAACGTCACGACGCGCGTCGGCCAGAAGGAGCTCGGCGCTTGCACGCTCGTCATGGACGACGACGTGCTCACCGTCGTTCGCGCCACCGAGGGCGAGCGGCCAGTGCGCGTGCGGTTCGCGTCGATCGACGGCGTTGGGCTGCACGGCGCCTCGTTGACGATCGAGCTGCGTGACGGCCGGTCGCTCACACTCGGCTGCGAAGACGTGGTCGCGCTGCGGGCCGACCTCCTCACGCACTGCCGAACGCTGCCCGAGCTCACGCGCACGCTGCGCGCCTTCGGCTCCCGCCGCGGGCTGGCCTCGGGCCACGCCGACGCGGGCGAACAGCAGCGGTTCTTCGCTCCGCTGCTCGTGGCCCGCCGTCAGGCGGTCGCCGCAGAAACCCCAATCGACGCGATCGCGGCGTTCGACGCATTGACGCTGACGCGAGCACTCGACGCGACGCTCCGGCGATTCATCAACGAGCGCCACGCCGAGAACGGTCCCGAGCGCCGCGCCTTCGAGGCCGCGCTGGTCGACGCCTGCGAGCCGCTGCGCGATTCGATCGAGCTGTTGCGCCGCCGCGCCGAGGAAGCGCGGGCGTCGGTCGACGATCTGCGCCGCTGGCGCGACTGGGCGACGCAGCTCCGCACGACGTTCGAGGTCGCCGACCGCGTCTGGCTGCACGTCGACGAGGCGCTCGGCGGAACGCCGTGGACGCAGTGACGGCATGATCGTCGGCATCGGCATCGATGCGATCGACATCGACCGCATCGAGCGCATGTTCGCCGACAAGGGCGACCGAATGCTCGCCCGCCTGTTCACCGCGGACGAGCTGGCGTTCATCTCGACGAAGGTCGCGCCGGCGCAGCACCTGGCGGTGCGCTTGGCCGCCAAGGAAGCGACCTACAAGGCGCTCGCCGGCAACGAGCTGGCGCGCGGGATTGGCTGGCGCGACGTCGAAGTCTTTTCTCGGGACGACGGCGCCCCTCAGCTACGGCTCCACGGCCGCGCCGCCGAGCGCTTCGCCGAGCTCGAGGCGACCTCGGCGCACGTGTCGCTCACGCACAGCGTGGCGACCGCCGTGGCGGTGGTGGTGATTGAGCGGTGAGTGATGTTGGGCCTTGGACGTTGGACGTTGGACGCGACGACTCCGTGCGGAATCATGAGTGGCGAACGAGCGCTCGCCCGGCAACCGGAACGTTGTCGGATTGGGCGCCACAGTCTCAACTGCCAGTGGGTTCGATTCCTGTTCATTCGCGGCATTCGTGTTCAACGATTGTTGGGACACCCCGAGCGGCGTTTCGTCGCGACCGCTGTGGTTGGAACACATTAGGCGCGGATGGCGCGACCGAGCGCGAATCGGACCGATTGGCGCTCGAGTCTTTGGCGGCGAGCCATCACAGCACTCTGCTGCTCCGCTTGCTCAGGCCGCGGCCGTAGCCGCGCGAATGCCCTGCCGATCCGGCCCGGTGCGTTTGCGAGCCGCCATGATCGCGACGCCGACGAGGACGATCGCCAGCGCGATCAGTTGGGCCATGCTCAAGCCTGCGGCCCATGAAAAGCGGTCGTCTTTGGCGCGGAAGAACTCGACGATGAAGCGTTCGGCGCCGGCCAGGATGCAGTAGACCCCGAACAGCCAGCCTTCGGCGTGATCGTGGTCGCGCATGCGCCAGAGGATCGCGAACATCACGAAACCGAGCAGCACCTCGAGAATCTGCGTCGGGTAGACCGACACGACGGTGCCCGGGTCCATCCCCGCCGGGAACTTCTGGTTGAAGACGTGCTGCATCTCGGCGACGGTGGACGGCGGGCTGCCGTTCGGGAAGGCCACGGCGAGCGGGCCAGAGTACGGCCGTCCGTAGTCGTCGCCGACGGCCCAGCACCCGGTGCGTCCGACCGAGTACCCCGCCGCGATCGCGATGCCGGCGACGTCGGCGAAGCGCACGAACGAGAGCTTCTTGTAGCGGATGGTGAGGTAGCAGAGCACGACCGAGCCGATGAAGCCGCCCCAGAACACGAAGCCCGAACGACTCCAGAGATCTCGAATGTCGTGCGACACGACCACCACGTAATACAGCTTGGCGCCGAGCAGCGTACCGAGCAGCGCGGCGAAGAGAACGTCGGCGACCGCGGCCGACTCGACGTCGCGGCCGCGGCGCGCCAGCTCGCGTTCGCAGACGATCTGCGAGATGAGAAAGGCGAGCAGCACGGCGATGCCGAATCCGGTGAAGGAGAATCGGAAGACCGTGAAGTCGAACGGATGGTGGATGATCGGCGACGCGAGAGTCATGCGACGAGGAGTCCGGGAATTGGCTGAGCGGCGAACGCGTTGAGGTCGAGCGACGCGCGTTCGCCGCGCTCGAGGTGAAACAGACCGGCGCGCGCGATCATGGCCGCGTTGTCGGTGGCGAGCCGCGGCGACGGGGCATACACCTCCACCCCGTGCGGCGCGAAGCGAGCGTGCATCGCCGCGACGAACGTCGCGTTGCCGGCCACGCCGCCGCCGAGCACGACGCGGCGGCGGTCGAATCGTTGGACGGCGCGCGCCGTCTTCTCGACGAGCGTGTCGATCACGGCGTCCTGAAAGGCGCGGGCGATCGCGCCGGGCGCGTGAGCGTCCGCCGCTTTGGTCGCGTTGAGCACGGCAGTCTTGAGGCCGCTGAACGACACGTCGTAGTACTCCGGATCGCCAGGCTGTTGATCGCGCCGCAGCATCGGCCGCGCGAAGCGCAGCCGGCCGGCGTCGCTCGCCGCGGCGAGCCGCTCGACGTGCGGGCCCCCAGGATACGGAAGCCCGAGCAGCTTGGCAACTTTGTCGAACGCTTCGCCGGCCGCGTCGTCGCGGGTGCGGCCGAGGAGGCGATATCGGCCCCAGGCTTCGACGTCCAGCAAGAGCGTGTGTCCGCCCGAGACGAGCAGGGCGGTGAAGGGGGGAACGGCGCCCGGATGCTCGAGCGCCGTCGCGAAGAGGTGTCCCTCCATGTGGTGCACGCCGACCACCGGCACCCCGCGCGCGAACGCGAACGCCTTGGCGAACGCCACGCCGACGAGGAGCGCGCCGACCAGGCCCGGCGCGTTCGTCACCGCCAGCGCGTCGATCGCGCCGCCGCCCGCGTCGTCGAGCGCGCGCGTGACGACCGGGACGATCGCCGTGAGGTGGGCGCGCGATGCGATCTCCGGCACGACGCCTCCGAAGATCCGATGAACGTCCTGCGACAGGATGACGAGCGAGCGCACCGCCGCGTCGTCGCCTGCGCCCTCGACCACCGCGGCCGACGTTTCGTCACAGGACGTCTCGATGCCGAGCACGCGCATCAGCGGTCGCTCATGAGCGATCGTCAATCATGCGGGGGCCCGCCGGTCAGCAGCACCTTCACCTGCGATGGCCGCGCCCGCACGCCGGGCCCGAGCGCCGCGGTGTCGATGTCGACCAGGTGCGGCAGCGAGTCGGGAAAGGCGATCGTCGTGCGCACGGTCGGCACCGACGGAATCTGGGTGACCCGATGCCGCGGCCCGGTGATCTGTACGCTGTCCGGGTCCAGCCGCATGCCGACCGGACCGGCCCCCGCCGGCTCGACGACCTGGATCGCCGAGCGCACCGCCACCTTGCGGGTCCAGGTCGACTCGAAGCGCAGCGTGAGGCTGTGCGGCGATACCTCGCGCACCACGGCGTCCACGCCGTCCGGAAGCGCGACGTCGCTCGGCCGCAGATCGACGACGAGCGTGTCTGGCGCATCGGCCGCAATCTGCCGCCTGATCGCCAGCGGAGTGGTTCCCAGCTTGAGGAGCTCGCGCGGCGGACCGGCAACCAGCGCCAGCACCTGTGATGGCGGATCGCGCAGCACCAAGGTGCTGTCGAGCGTCGGGATGAACCGCACCGGCACCAGCTCGACTTCCGGCTCCTTGGCGTTGACGACGAACCAGAGCACGACGGCGAGAAAGAGCGCCGTCGCCTTGAGTGCGAGGTGTTCGGTGAACGCCGCCACGACGCGGTGGCGCAGCGAGCTTGGCGGCCGCGACGCCGGAGGTGGTGCGTGCGTCATGCCGGCGGCGCCGCGGTCAGCGGTCGCCGTCGTCGGCGACCGGGTGCGGCGGCTCCAAGCCGAGGAGCTGCGCGACGAGCGCGCGGTTGCCCTGCGAGCTCCAATCCGCGGCGCCGATCCACTTCTTGCGGATCGTTCCTTCGCGGCCGATCACGAACGTCTCGGGGTAGCCCGTCGCCTGGTACGCGTCGTCGACGGTGTGCGTCGGGTCGTGCAAGATCTCGAATGTCACACCGTAGTGCTTCGCGAACGCGCGGATCGAGTCCTCGCTCACGCCCTCGTCGGCGCTGACGGCGACGAGCTTGAGTCCCTTGGAGCCGTAATCCTGGTACAGCCGCTCGAGGCTCGGCAATTCCTCGCGGCAGGGAATGCAGTAGGTCGCCCAGATGTTGAGGATGACGACCTGTCCCTTGTAGTCAGCGAGGGACTTGAAGCTCGATGATCCGAGCTCCTTGGCCCGGAAGTCCGGCGCCGTGGACCCGGCCTCGATGGGGTGAAGCTGATCCTTCATCGCGTGCGACACGCCGATCAGCACGCCGCCGAGCACGGCGACGATACCACCGACGACGATCCACTGCTGGCGGATCGTCATACGGCCACCGCGCAGCAGGAGCGGAGCGCCGCGATCTCCGCCTTCGGGTCGCGCGCGCGAAAGACGGCGTTGCCGGCGACAAAGGTGTCCGCGCCGGCGCCGAACACGTCGCGAATCGTGTCGCGCCCGATGCCGCCGTCCACCTCGAGCGCGGCACGGCTCTCTTCTTCGTCGAGCAGCAATCGCGCGCGCCGAATCTTGTCGACGGAATAGGGGATGAACTCCTGCCCGCCGAACCCGGGGTTGACCGTCATGATGAGCAAGAGCTCGAGCTCGGGCACGACCTCGCTTACGGCCGTGAGCGGCGTTCCGGGGTTGAGCGCCACGCCCGGGCGGCAGCCCAGCTCGCGAATGCGGGTCAGCTGGCGGTGCAGGTGCGCCGTGGCTTCGGCGTGGATCGTCAGGCCGCTTGCGCCGGCCGCGGCGAAGTCGTCGAAATATTTTTCCGGCTCGACCACCATGAGGTGCACGTCGAGCGGCAGATCGGTGCAGCGGCGCACGGTCTCGATCACCTTGGCGCCCCAGGTGAGGTTCGGCACGAACTGGCCGTCCATCACGTCGATGTGAATCCAGTCCGCGCCGCCCGCCTCGACGGTCGCGATCTCCTCGCCGAGCCGCGAGAAGTCCGCGCTGAGGATCGAGGGCACGATGCGGATCGTCACGAGCCGATCACCGCGCGCTGTTGTTGGCGCTGCTGACGGTGAGCGTCACCGTGCTGCCTTCGGGCTCCTTGGAGCCGGCCGGCGGATCCTGGGCGAGCACGGTGCTGACCGGCGTCGCGTCGCGGTATTCCTCGTCGCCGCGGCTGGCGCGAAAGCCGACGGCGCTCAACCGCTTGGCCGCGTCGTCGAACAACAGCCCCGTCACGCTCGGCACCTTCGCATTGCCCGGCACGACGCCGGAGGGAAACACGACGAAGGCGACGATCAGATAGGCGATGAGAAACCCGCTGATGATCGTCGCGGCATAGGGCAGCGAGCGGCGCAGCGTGGTGCGAACGCTCATGCCGCGTCTCCGCCGCGACGAATGCGTGCCGCGAACGCGCCGTCGGTGCCGTGCCGCTGCGGCAGCACGCGGAGGCGGCCCTCGTCGAGCACGGCGGCCGGCACCACACCCTCCGGCGGCGGCTCGATCCGCCACCCCGGATGCTCGGCGAGGAACCGGTCGATCTGCTCGTCGTTCTCTTCCGGCTCGAGCGAGCAGGTGCTGTACACGAGCAGGCCGCCCGGCTTCACGACGTCGGCAGCGCTGCGCAGAATCGAGCGCTGCAGCGTCGACATCACCGCGAGGTCCGAAATCTTCAAACGCCACCGCGCATCGGGGTGCCGGCGGAAGGTGCCGGTTCCGGTGCACGGTGCGTCGACCAGCACGAGATCGACCGGCCGAATCGCCGGGGCCAGCGCGTCGGCGACGTAGGCGTGCATCGTCGCGATCTCCAGACGCTGCGCGTTCTCGAGCACACGTTGAAGACGCGTCGCCGAAAGGTCGCTGGCGAACACGTGCGATGCGGAGCGCGACAGCTCGATCGATTTGCCGCCGGGCGCCGCGCACAGATCGGCGACGACTGCGCCGGTCGGCGCGCAGGCGTACTGCGTGACGAGCGTCGACGCCGGATCCTGAAGATGGAACAGCCCCTGTCGGAACGGCCCGAGCTCGGTGAGCGACGAGACGGTGTTGGAGAGCACGATGCTGTCGCGGGCGAGCGGTGCGTCGTCGACGTGGACGCCCGCCGCCTCGAGCATGGCCTCGAGCTGCTCGCGCACCGCGTGATACGGACGCGCGACGAGCGGCGGCTCGTGGTTGTTGGCCTCGAGCAGCCGGCGCGTCTGATCGATTCCCCAGCGCTCGGTCCAGCGCGCGACCAGCCAGCGGGGGTGCGAGCCCTCCAGGGCGAGCATGTCGATGGGATCGTTCGGACGCGGCGTCTCGAGCGAGTCGCGCTCGCGATCGAGGCGCCGAAGCACGGCGTTGGCGAGCTTGCTCGCCCCCATGCCGTGGCGGCGCTTGGCCTGTTCGACTGTCTGGGCGATTCCGGCGTATGCGGGCACGCTTGCCATGTACAGCAACTGTGCCGCACCGAGCCGGAGCAGGTCGAGCAGATCGGCGTCGAGGCGGACGATGCCGCCTCGAACGCGGGCATCGAGCTGCGCATCGATGCGAGACCGGCGGCGGAGCATGCCGTAGACGAGCTCGCGGGTCCAGCGGCGGTCGCGGGCGTCGAGCCGCGCGGTGCGGCGGTCGAACGACGGATCGAGGAGCTCGCCGCGCCGGAGGTCGGTGCAGATCTCGGCGGCGGCGGTGCGCGCGTCGGTCACGCCACCGCTCTGCGCGGTGCCGACCGCGACGCCTCCACCAGGCGTCCCCTGCTCATGATCCGCGCTCCTCATGTCCTTAAAATAGTCGTTCGCCTGGACTGATGCCGCGCCCGCGAACCCATTCGGCCGGTGTGACGCGCCGCTTGCCAGCCGGATGCACGCTCGTGACGCGCACGGCGCCCGCGCCGCAGGTGATCGTCGCCCCGTCGCCGTCAATGCCGACCACTTCACCCGGTTGCCCGGGCGGGGCGCCCTCCGCCACGCGCGCTCCGAACAGCTTCACCTCGCCGCCCGGCGCTTCGGCAAACGCGCCTGGTTTGGGATCGTACGCTCGGATGATCTGCGACACCGTTCGGGCGTCGGCGTTCCAATCGATGCGCGTCATCGCGCGGTCGATCTTCGGAGCGTACGTCGCAAGCGCGTCGAGCTGCGGCGTTTCCGAGGCGCCGCCCAACTCGATCAGCGCCAGCGCCTCGATCAGTGCCAGCGCGCCCATCTCGGCCAAGCGCATCTGCAGCTCGCCGTAGGTCTCGTCGTCGGGAATCGGCGTGCGCGCCTGCAGGATCGAAGGGCCGGCGTCGAGCGCTTTGACCATGCGCATGATGGTCACGCCGGTTTCGGCGTGTCCCTCGCGAATCGCGGCCTGAATCGGTGCGGCGCCGCGGAGGAGCGGCAGGAGCGACGCGTGGATGTTGAGCGTGCCGAGCCGCGGCAGGTCGATCAACTCGGTCGAGAGCAGATGGCCGTAGGCGACGACGACGCTGATGTCTGGAGGGGAATCGAGCGCACGCAGCTGCGCGACGAATTCGGCATCGCGCGGCCTGTCGGGCTGGAACACTCGAATGGATTCCTCGAGCGCCACGCGCTTGACCGGCGGCGCCTCGACGGTGGAACGCGATCGTCCGACCGGCCGGTCAGGCTGGGTGACGACGGCCGCGACGTCGAACCCTTCGCCGATCAGCGCGCGAAGCGGCGCAGCGGCGAATTCCGGTGTGCCCCAGAAGAGCACGCGCATTCAGAGCTCCTCGTCGGGATGCGCGTGCCCGCGCGGCGGATCGGTGTCGAGCGTTCGAACGAAGCCGGGATACTTCGCCTTTTCCTTGCCCCACTTGGCGAGCGCGGACCGTCGCTTGAGCACGCTCATGTAATCGATGAACAACTTGCCGTGGAGATGATCGATCTCGTGCAGGAGACAGCGAGCGAGCAACTCCGATGCCTCGATCTCGAACGGCTGCCCCTCGATGTCGAGCGCGCGGATGCGCACCGTGGCCGGCCGCACCACGTCGCCGTAGATGTCGGGGATCGAGAGACAGCCTTCTTCGGCCTTGGTCGTCTTCGCGTCCTCCTCGACGACTTCGGGGTTGATGATGACGAGCGGATTGTCGTCGACGTCGACGACGGCGATTCGTTCGCTGCGCCCGACTTGAGGCGCGGCGAGCCCGATTCCTTTGGCCAGGTACATCGTCTCGAACATGTCGGCGGCGAGCGCGCGCAGCTCGTTCGTCACTTCGCCGATCGGCGTGGTCTCCTCACGCAGTATCGGGTCGCCCAGCACCCGAATGGCGAGAATGCTCACGACGACGGCGTGGCGCTCGAGGTCGATGTGGTGACAGTGCCGACGATCTGCGCGATGCGGCCGCGCTCGACGACGATGCGCGACTCGCCCGACTTGATCGTGACGCGGTCGGAGAGGCGGTTGGCGCCGCCGTCCTTGGACGCTTCGCGAATGTGGATCACTTCGCCGACGATGCCGCCGCTCGTCACCACTTCGTCGCCCTTCTTCAGCGCCTTGAGCGCGGCCTCGTGCTTCTGCCGCTGCTTCTGCTGCGGCCGCACCATGAAGAAATAGATGATGGCGATGATCAGCCCGAACTCGACGATGAACGGCGTGATCGGCGAGGTCCCTCCCGGTGCCGCTTGGAGGAGCAGGGCGAACGGCGCGGCGGCGGGGACGGGCGAGATCATGCGGGTGTCGGTGTTCGAGAGTGGTAGCGCGCGAGCCAATCCCGGCTCCACGCGTCGAGCGTCCCGGCACGGATCGCGGAGCGCGCGTCGCGCATCAGCCGGACGAGGAAATGTACATTGTGCAGGGAGAGCAGGCGAAGGCCGAGGATCTCGTCGGCGGTGAACAGATGCCGGATGTACGCGCGCGAAAAGCGGCGGCAGGCGGCGCAGTCACACTCGGCATCGAGCGGCCCGCGATCGGCGCGATATTCGGCGCGCTTGATGTTGAGCCGGCCGTCTCGCGTGAACGCGGCGCCGTTGCGGCCCATCCGGGTCGGCGCCACGCAGTCGAACAGGTCGACCCCGCGCCGCACGCCCTCGACCAGATCTTCCGGAAATCCGACGCCCATCAGGTAGCGGGGCCGATCGCGCGGCAGCTCGCCGTCGACGACCTCGAGCATGCGGTACATGTCCGGCTTCGACTCGCCGACGGATAGGCCGCCGATGCCGAAGCCGAACCAATCGCCCACGCCACGAATGGCGCGGGCCGCCGCGAGGCGCAGCGACTCGTGCACGCCGCCCTGCACGATCGGGAAAAGTGCCTGACGGTTCGCCGACTCACGGTCGAGCCGCCCAACTTCCGCCACGCAGCGCTCGAGCCAACGCACGCTTCGCTGCATCGCGTCCTCGGCCGACGGCGCGTCGCTCTGCCCGGGGATCACGTGATCGAACTGCATGATCACGTCGGCGCCGAGGTTGCGCTCGATCTGCATCACGCGCTCGGGGGTGAACAGGCGGAGCGAGCCGTCGAGATGGCTGCGAAACTCCACGCCCTCTTCGCTCACGGTGCGCAGCCCCTCGAGCGAAAAGACCTGAAACCCGCCGGAGTCGGTGAGGATCGGTCCGTCCCACTGCATGAACTCGTGCAGTCCGCCAAGATCACGAATCAGCTCGTCGCCGGGGCGCAGGTGCAAATGATAGGCGTTGGCGAGGATCATCCGTGCGCCGAGCCGGGTGAGGTCGTCCGGGTCGAGCGACTTGACGGTGGCGAGTGTGCCGACAGGCATGAACGCCGGCGTCTCGACGGCGCCGTGAGGCGTGGCGAAGACCGCGGCTCGCGCCGCTCCTGCTTCCTGCTCGATCGAGAATTGAAAGTCGGTCACCGCGTCGCCGTTCGGGTGGTGGCGTGCTAGATGATCGCCATCGCGTCGCCGTACGAATAAAAGCGGTAGCCGCTCTCTACGGCGACCCGGTAGGCCTGCATGGTGAGCTCGTAGCCGGCGAACGCTGCGACGAGCATGATCAACGTCGAGCGCGGCAGGTGAAAGTTGGTGATCAACCGATCGACGGCGCGGAATCGATATGGGGGGCGGATGAAGATCCGCGTCTCGCCTTCGCCCGGCTGCACTACGCCGTCGTCGCGCGACGTGCTCTCGAGCGTGCGAACGCTCGTCGTCCCCACGGCCCACGCACACCCGCCGGCCGCGCGACGCACGTTGATCGTGTCGGCGGCGATGCGCGACACCGAGTACCACTCTTCGTGCATCGTGTGCAGCGCGGGGTCGTCCACTTCGACCGGCTTGAACGTTCCCGCACCAACGTGAAGCAGCACTTCGGCGCGGGCCACGCCGCGCTCTTCGAGGCGCCGAAGCAGCTCCGGCGTGAAGTGAAGGCCGGCGGTGGGTGCCGCCACCGAGCCCGATTCGCGCGCGAACACGGTCTGATAGCGCTCGGCATCGTCGGCGGCATCGGCGCGCTGGATGTAGGGCGGCAGGGGAATGTGACCGTGGCGCTCGATCGCGTCGTCGAGCGGGAGCTCGCTCTCCAACCGCACGATGCGGGTTCGCCGGTCGGTCACGTCGACGATTTCGGCATTGAACCCCGGCGCGATCTGGACGCGCCGACCTGGCTTGAGCTTGCCGCCGGGCGAGACCATCGCTTCATAGCGACCGCCGGCGAGCGGCTTGAGCAGCAGAATCTCCGCCGGTGCGCCTGAGGCGCGCGTGCCGAGGAGCCGTGCGCGCATGACGCGGGTGCGGTTCACGACGAGCACATCGCGTGGCTCGATCAACTGCGCGACGTCGGCAAAGGTGGCGTGCTCGATCTCGCTCGTCGCTCGCCGCACGATCATCAGTCGCGACGCGTCGCGCTGGTCGAGCGGGCGCTGCGCTATCCGTTCCGCCGGCAGCGCGAAGTCATAGTCGGCCGTGCGGCTGCCGGGCATCTGGTCGTTCGCGGGCGCGGTCAGAACAACGTCGGCTGCCCGCTCTCCTCGACCTCGGGTGCGCGCGGCGTGAAGCCGAAATGCCGATAGGCCTGCGGCGTCGCCATGCGGCCGCGCGGCGTGCGCTGGAGGAATCCGTGCTGCACGAGAAAGGGCTCGTACACCTCTTCGATCGTGTTCGCGTCCTCAGCGATCGCGGCGCCGATCGTGTTGAGGCCGACGGGGCCGCCGTCGAACTTCTCGATGATCGTCTTGAGAATGCGCGCGTCCATGTCGTCGAGGCCGAAGGTATCGACGTCGAGCAGGGCGAGCGCCTGCTCGGCGATCGACTTGGTGATGACGCCATTTCCTTTGACCTGCGCGAAGTCGCGCACGCGCCGCAGCAGCCGGTTGGCGACGCGCGGCGTGCCGCGTGCGCGGCGCGCGATCTCGGCGCCGCCCTCCGACTCGACTTTCACGTTCATCACCTCGGCGGTGCGGCGCACGATCAGCTCGAGATCCTCGGCCGGATAGAAGTTGAGCCGCTGTTCGATCCCGAACCGCGCCCGCATCGGCGCCGTGAGCATCCCGAGCCGCGTCGTGGCGCCGATGAGCGTGAACGGCTCGATCGGCATCGTGATCGTCTGTGCCTTGGGGCCCTCGGAGAGTCGAATGTCGATCTTGTAGTCCTCCATCGCCGGGTAGAGGAACTCCTCGATGATCGGCTTGAGGCGATGGATCTCGTCGATGAACAGAATGTCGCCGCGCCGAAGATTGGTGAGTGTGGAGACGAGATCGCCGGGCTTCTCGAGGGCTGGCCCCGAGCTCGTGCGGATGTTGACGCCCAGCTCCCGCGCGATGAGCTCGGCCAGGGTTGTTTTGCCGAGCCCCGGCGGACCGAAGAAGAGTGTGTGGTCCAGCGGCTCGCGCCGGGCCATTGCCGCATCGATGTAGATGCGGAGGCTCTCTTTGACCTTGGCCTGGCCGATGAATTCCGCCAACCGCTGCGGCCGGAGCGACAGCTCGACGACCGATTCGTCGGACAGGATTTCGGGGGTCGTGATCTCGGCTCGGGACATGACTTCACTCTGCGGCAGGGTGTCCACGACCAAAGTTACACCGAAGAGATACCGAATTCCATGAGCGCCGGAAGCGCGGCCGAACCTTATTCGGCG
>DATNAT010000156.1:0-7167 GCA_035572355.1 Gemmatimonadaceae bacterium | reverse complement strand
CGGCACGTTGACCACGATGTATCGGCTGCCGAGCGAACGCGGCATCCAGCGGTATCGCTCGAGGTTCGAAGCGATCTGCGCCAGACGGTAGTCGGCCGGCACGTTGAGCGCGTCGAGGGTTTCTTGGCCGAGCATGCTGTCCACACCGATCGCGTGCCGAGCTTGGAACTCCGCCACGGCGCCGGCGAGCGAGGCGTCGTAGACGCCGGGGCTGGCCGCGGAATCAACGGTGTAGCCTTCGGCGCGCAGTCGAGCGCGCAGGGCGTTCAATCGCGCCGGCGAATCGTGATCGCCGCGGTGCAGCTGCTTGCCGGCAGCGATGCTGTCGCCCGACCACCCGCCGTGCGACACGAGGTCGCGAAATTGCGCGAACTCCACACGCAGCGAATCGTAGCCGGGATCCTGCGGACGCATCCGTACCAGCCCTGCGCTGAGATCGTCTTCGCGCAGCGAGAGCGCCAGCGCGCTGTCGACGTGCTCCTCGCGGGAATTGATGTGCCAACTCTGGCCGAGTGATGCGGGCTGCAGCTGGCCGGTGAGCATGTTCTCGCCGAACGCGGCATAGGCCGCCGAGAGCATCACATCGGCGTTCGCGAGCTGATCGGCCGTCGGATGGCCGTGATCGATCGAATCGAGCGCCTGACCGAGCGCCGTGAGCGGGTAGGCGCTCAACTCGAGCGCATCGCTGTCGGCGTCGGCGAGGGTGTTGAGCAACGCGCTGACGCGTGGTTGGTGCACGCCCTTGTCATCGAGCCAGAGCAAGCTCTGATTGAAGGTGGCGTATAGTTTCTTGACGTGGTTCCACTGGTCGTCGGTCACCGGCGATGGCGCCGGCGCGGCCAGCCGGCGCTGAATTGCCGCCTGGACCTCGGCGGCGGGCACGCCCATGTACGCGTCCTGCTTTGCCGGCACCCAGTTCCTGCTGATGTCACCGCTCGCGTGCTCGGCCTGCTTGCAGCCGGCGATCGCCGCCGCCCCCAGCGCGCCGATCGCCGCGATTCTCACTATGGAAAGCGATCTCTGGTGTCTCGAATTCACTGCCCGACTCCTGTGAGTGTCCTGCGTGCCCCCTCCGAGGGCAAGAAAGGCGAAATGCGGGCCAAGCTCGACTTGAGCGTTGGCGCGCTCGACCGTGCGCGGCGACATTTCGAGCAATGACCACACTCACTTTCGCGTTGCTGATCGCCGCCGGCTCGGTTACGGCGGGTCTGCTCGGCGCGCTGACCGGGCTCGGCGGCGGAATCATCGTCGTGCCGATGCTGACTCTGCTGTTCCACGTCGACATGCGATATGCGGTTGGTGCTTCGATCGTGTCGGTGATCGGCACATCATCGGGCGCCGCCGCGGCGTACGTACGCGAGGGGTACACGAACGTGCGTGTCGGCATCCTGCTCGAGGTCGCGACGACGACCGGCGCGCTCATCGGTGCAGCGCTCTCCGGATACATGTCGACGAACGCGCTGGCCATCCTGTTCGGCGTGGTGCTCCTGTTCACGGCGGCGCGCGCCCTCAAGCCGCGCGCCGAGCACGCGATCCTCACGACGCCCGACAAGTGGGCCTCGCGCCTGCGGCTCGATTCGACCTATCCCACGGCCAGCGGGCTCCAGCGCTACTCAGTGACGCGCGTGCCGGCGGGCTTCGTCGTGATGTTCGCGGCGGGGATTCTCTCGGCCCTGCTCGGGATTGGATCCGGCATCGTGAAGGTGCTGGCGATGGATCAGCTGATGCGGCTTCCGTTCAAGGTGTCGACGACGACGAGCAATTTCATGATCGGCGTTACGGCCGCCGCGAGCGCCGGTGTCTATCTGCATCTCGGCTACATCGATCCGGTGCTCGCCTTTCCGGTCATGCTCGGCGTGCTGGTTGGCGCGCTGGTCGGCGCGCGCATTCTGACGCGGGCCAAGGTCGGCTGGCTCCGCAATCTGTTCACCGTGATCGTCGTGGTGATGGCGGTGCAGATGCTGTACAAGGGCTTCACGGGGGGCGTATGACCGAGCCTCACGGTGGTGTGAGCGACGAAGAGGTCGAGCAGATCATCGGGCGCCTGCTGCAGCTCGGCGTGCTGGTGGCGGCGCTCGTCGTGCTCGTCGGCGCGGCGCTCTTGCTCGGGCGGCACGGCGGTGCGGTGGCGAGCTACGCGGTGTTTCACACCGAGCCGGCCGCGCTCCGCTCGATTGCCGGGATCGTGCGGGCCGCCTTCTCGGGTGACGCGACCGGGATCGTCCAGTTCGGGCTCCTGCTCCTCATCCTGACGCCGATCGTGCGTGTGGCGTTCACGCTCGTGGCGTTCGTGCTCCAGCGGGACGGCACCTACATCGTCGTCACCGCGATCGTCTTGGTATTGCTGCTGTTCGGCTTAGTATTTGGCGGAGCATGAAACGCCACCACGCCGTCGTGCGCATCACGCACTGGGTGAACGTCGTCGCGCTGACGATCATGGTCGCCAGCGGGCTGCGCATCTTCAACGCCTATCCGGCGTTCGCGCGAAAGGGCGAGACGTTCTGCTGCTATCCGTTCGCCGGCCGGCCCATCCCCGCCAAGCTCACCTTCGGCGGCTGGCTCGCCGGCGCGCGCAACTGGCACTTCGCGATGATGTGGGTGCTCGTCGTGAACGGCCTCGTGTACCTGGGATTCATCTACCTGCACGGCGAGTGGCGCGATCTCGTCCCGCGCCGGGGCGTGGTGCGCGACTCCATCGAGATGATGCGTTTCTATCTCACGATTCGCCGCGACCATCCGCGGCAGGGAAAGCACAACGCGCTGCAACGGATGACGTACTTTGCCTTCCCGATCCTCGGTGCGGCGGCCGTCGTCACCGGCCTGGCGATCTGGAAGCCGGTCGAGCTCGCGCCGCTGACCAATCTGCTCGGCGGCTACGTCTGGGCGCGCTATTGGCACTTCTGGGCGATGCTGCTGCTCGTCATCTTCAGCTTCGTGCACATCTTCATGGTGTTCACGGTCGATCCGTACTCGATTCCGGCGATCATCACCGGCAACTACCGCGAGGATCTCTCGCCGGAAGAGCGGAACGCGCGTCCGTTCGTCCATCTGCTCAAGCGCTCGAAATGAGCCGTCCGCCGCGCATGGGCCTCGGGCACGCCGCCGAGCGAGCCGGCATCGATCGCCGACGCTTTCTCGAGCTGGCGAGCGGCGCGGCCGGTGCGCTCGTGCTCGCGGCCTGCGACTCGCAGGGACCGAAGTCGGCGCAGGGGCTGCTCAAGTTCGCCGAGCGAAAGAACGAGTCGCTCGAGCGGGTGCTGCTCCGCCATTCGTCGATGGACGTGGCGCGGGCCAGCGCCCACGCCGCGGGCTCGCACTTCCCCTCGTATTTCGTGTCCGACACCGTGCCGCGGTGGGACGAGTCGGTGCGCGGACCGTGGAAGCTCGTCGTCGACGGCATGGTGCGCACACCGCTGTCGTTGTCGCTGGCCGATCTCGCCGCGCTGCCGCGCATCGGCTATCGGCTCGACCATTTCTGCGTCGAGGGATGGACCGCCGTCGCGACGCGCACGGGGGTGCGTCTCACGGAGCTGGCCCGCTTGGCCGGCGCGCTGCCCGGCGCCCAGTACGTCGACTTCTCGTCGTTCGACTCCGACTATCACGAGAGCTGGGACATCGACAGCGCCATGCATCCGCAGACGCTCGTCGTCTACGCGCAGGACGGCCACTATCTCAATGCCGCGTGGGGCGCGCCGGCCCGCATCTATTCGCCGGTCAAGCTCGGATATAAGAATACGAAATACCTGACTCGAATCACCTTCATGCCCCAGCGGAACGGCGGCTACTGGAGCGATCGCGGGTACGAGTGGTACGGCGGCGTGTAGCCGCCGCGGTCATCGCCGCGACGACCGCGCTCGCGTCGCTGGCGCTGCCCGCCGGCGCGCAGCGCGTCGCCGGCACGGTGCGTGACAGCGCAAGCCGCGAGCCGATCGCCGGCGCCGCGGTCCTCCTTCTTGATGCACATGGTGTGGTGGTGGCCCGCACGCTCTCGAGCGCGCTCGGCCGGTACGGCGCACCGCGCGGTGGGGCGAGCCGAATTCGCGTCGTTCGGATCGGCTTTCGCCCGCGGGATCTGGCGCTGCCGGCGGGCCAGGCCGATGTGCGGCTCGACGTCGACATGTCGCTGCTGCCGACGCTCCTCGAGCCCGTCGCCGTGCGAGCGAATCCGCGCTGCCCGCTGCGCACCGACCGCGCCGCCGCGTTCGCGCTGCTCGAGCAGGCGCGTGCCGGTCTGCTCGCCAGCGTCGTCGAGCGCGACGCGTCGCCGGCCCGGCTCGTTCGGCTGGCTTTCGACCGATCGATCGACGCGGCGAGCGGGCGGATCGTGAGGCAGTCGGTGCGAATCGATTCGAGCGGGGCCACGACGGCGTCGTTCGTCGCGTCGCACACGGCGGGGGAGTTCGCGCGGCGCGGGTTCATGCGCGACAGCGCCGGCGTCCAGTATTTCTACGGGCCCGATGCCGACGTCCTGCTCGACGACGCGTTCGCGACGGCCTACTGCTTCCACCTCGCCGCCGACACGGCGCGCCGGACGGAGATCGGGCTCGCGTTCGAGGCGGCGGACCGCCGGCGCGGACGCATCGACGTCGGCGGCACGCTCTGGGTCGACACGGTGGCGCGCGCGCTTCGGGACGTCCAGTTCCGCTTTCTCGGCCTGCCGGAGGAGATCATGCGGCTCGGGCCCGGCGGCATGACCGGATTCCGCGAAGTGCGGCCCGGCATCGTGCTCGTCGACCGCTGGTCGCTCCGGCTCGTCGGCACGACGATCGGCACGACGTTTTACGTCGCGCGCGGCGAACAGACCGATTCGCTCATGCGGTCGTCCTACTATCTGCGCGAGGCGGGCGGCGTGCTCGCCCGCGCGACCTGGCCCGACGGCTATGCTTGGCGGGCGCCGCTCGGCACGCTCCGCGGGCGGGCGGCGCGGCTCGATGGCGCGCCGGCGGCGGGGGCCGAGCTGGCCCTCGTCGGCGCGCCCTATCACAAAGGCGAGATCGTGGCTGGCGCCGGCACGCCGTACCGGTCCATCGTAAATGCGAATGGCAGCTTCGAGATTCAAGATCTGATACCGGGCCCGTATGCCGTCGTCGTCCTCGAGCCGAGATTCAAACCGCTCGGCTACGAGATGCCGGCGGCCGTCGACTTCGCGATCGCCGGCGATTCCACGGTCACGTTGTCGGTCGGCGTGCCGACGGCGGAGCAGTTCGTGTATGCACGGTGCCGCGACCGCAGCCGGCTCTCCGACGCCGACAGCATCATGGTGTTCGGGCGCGTGATGACGGCGCGCGGCACACCGATCTACGGGGTGGACCTCGACGCCGCGTGGAACGTCGTCACGGATCCCGCCGCCTGGTTCGGCGCGGCCAGCTTTCACCGGACGGCGGCGGACGGCCTCTTCTTCATGTGCCAGCGACCGTTGCGCGACGGCGTGCCGGGCGACACACTCTGGCTGAGCGCGCGATACGAATCGCGCCCGCTCTTCGACGCGCGCGTGCCGGTGACCGGTACGCTCACGATCGTGCCGCTGCGGGTTCGAAGGCTTCCCTGACCGCGACGAATTGCGTTGCTGACTTCCGGCGTCCTTGCTCGGCGAGTATTTCTCGCCTCGGCGCTCGTCGCGGTCGGCGGCGGCGCCCGCACCGCCGATGCGCAGCGCGTCCTCGGCACGGTGCGCGACAGCGCCAGCCGTGAGCCGTTGGCGGGCGCCGTCGTCACGCTGCTCGGTGCGTCGAACGCGGTGATCACCCGCGGGCTCACCGATGCGCGCGGGCAATTCCGCGCCGACCTGTCGCCCGCGATCCGGCGATTCCGCGTCGTGCGCATCGGGTTCCGCCCGCGCGAGATCGCGGCGCCCATCTCGTCCGCCGACACCATTCGCCTGACGATCGACCTCGCCGGGCTACCCTCGATGCTGGAGCCGTTCGAGGTGCGCGCGAACAGCCGATGCCCGCGGCGATCGGACGACGCGGCGACCTTTGCGCTCCTCGAGCAGGCACGCGCCGGCCTGCTCGCCACGGTGGTGTCTCGTCAAACCGATCCGGCGGCGATGGTCCGCCTGACGTTCGACCGCCTGCTCGACGGCACGAGCGACCGGATCGCGCACCACGCGGTGCGCCTCGACTCGGCCGGCGCCACGGAAGCGTCGTTCTTCGCGTCGCACAGCGCAGCGGACTTCGTCCGCGATGGGTTCATGGACGACGACGCCGGACTCCAACGCTTCTATGCGCCCGACGCCAGGGTGCTGCTCGATGAAGCGTTCGCGAGCGGCTATTGCTTTCGCGTCCAGCACGCGCCGGCATCGCGACCGAACGAGATCGGACTCGGCTTCACCGCGGCGGCTCGGCGCGCGATGCGCGTCGACGTCGATGGCACACTCTGGATCGACACCGTCGCCCGCGCGCTGCGCGACGTCGAATTCCGCTACGACGGACTTCCCGACGCCGTGATGCGGCTGCACCCGGGCGGCACAGTCTCGTTCCGCGAGGTCGTACCCGGGCTCGTCCTCGTCGACCGGTGGACGCTCCGGCTCGTTGGCGCGGTGGACGATACGGTGCCGAATCCGAGCGCGCACGGCGATCCGATGGTCCGCACCACGTTCTATCTCCGCGAAGAGGGGGGCGTGCTGGCGCACGCCCGCTGGCCTGACGGCCGCCGGTGGGACGCCATGCTCGGCCGCTTCACCGGGCGAGCGTTGCGCAGCGATTCCACACCGGCGGTGCACGTCGTGCTCGCACTCGTCGGCGCTCCCTACACGGCCGGCGAAACCGCGCGCGACGCCGGCACGCCGTACCGCGTGACCACCGATGCCCGGGGACGCTTCCAGATTCCTGACCTCCTCGCCGGCCCATACTCTGTGATCGTGATCGACCCACAACTCGTGCCGATCGACTATCAGCCGCCCACCGGCTTCGCATTCGTGGCGCACGACGGCTCGACGGCAACGGGGACGGTGAGCGCCGACCGCTTCGAGGACGTGATCTACGGCCGATGTCTCGCACACCCGAAATTTGGGCGAGCGGACAGTGCGCTCGTGTTCGGCCGCGCGATGACGGCGGCCGGGCAACCGGTGGCTGGCGTCGACCTCACGCTCGACTGGCGGGAGGCACGCCCGCCGGCCAAGTGGCATCCCACGGCGAGCTACCGGGGAACGGGCACCGACGGGCTATT
>DATNAT010000155.1:0-5831 GCA_035572355.1 Gemmatimonadaceae bacterium | reverse complement strand
TCGTCGTAGCGCACGAGCCCGGGAAAGATCGGGAGCCCGGCGGCGTCGGCCGACGTCCACCCCGCCGGACGCAGCGCGTTCGAGCTCAGATCGAACACTGCGCCCGAGCCCGCATGCCAGCTCGCACCGCCGTTGATCGGGTGTGCGTCGTACAGCTCGTACAACTTCCACGCGTCGACGTCGACGACGAGCACGTGGCGGTCGCCCGTGGAGCTCGGTCCGCCCTCGATCGGCGCGCCGGCGGGAACGGGGTACGGGCCCGGATCGCTCTCGTCGCTGTAGTCGAACGTCACCGGAACCTTCGCCTGTGCCGAATGCACGACCGCGAACGGGATCCCGTTCGGCGCGCCGTCGTACACCGTGCGAAATCCGGATGAAGATTCTTCAGTCCGCACGACGCGATCAACGTCGACGACTTGGGATCGACCGATGCCGCGCTGACGTCAGTGTTCCACGCGTTGTCGGCGGGAAACGGACGCCGGCCGCCGAGCGCGAGTCCAGCCGTCGTGTCGATCGGCGCGGGTGGCGCGCCGGGGCCCGTGTCGGCGGCGGACGAGCATGCCGCGACGAGAATTGCCCATACGATCCCAATGAAAGGTCGTTGCATGCCGAACGTTCAACCAACACCGCAGACCGCGACCGTGATTGCTGTCACGCGCCGATGTAGATTTTTTCGAACCCTCTCTCTCTCTCCCGGAACGTCGCCCCGATGGACACAACGCCCGACGCCGCTGAATCGCCCGCCGTGCGCTATCGCATCGACGAGTCGCACTTCGTCGTCGTGGCCACGCTGGGCGGCGACGTCACGTTCGCCGATCTCTGCACGACGCAGGACGCAATTCTCTCCGACCCAGCGTACAAACCGGGGATGAGCCTGCTCGTCGAGTGCCGCGGGCTGACGTCGATCCCGTCGGAGCGGGAGATCCGGAAGCTCGCCCTCGACCGTCTGCTGCGGCGGCGCGACATGGCCGTGGGGCGATCGGCGATCGTGACATCGGATTCGCTAGGCGAAGCGTACGCGAGCGCCTGGGAGTCGTTCGCCGATGAGGATCTACAGGATCTGCGCGCCTTCTCGACGCGCGACGAGGCCTGCGACTGGCTCGGCATCCCGCCGGGCACGGGCGGGCGCGACGCGGGTGACGCGCGTCCTACCAGCGGATGATGTGCTTGAGGATGTTGCCGATGCTGTGGCCCATCCGCTGAATCGCGTCGTTCACGTTCGGACTCGTCTGCACGTTGCCGTTGGCGTCGACCGCGATCTGACCTTCCGGCGGACCGGTGTGCAGGTGGCACTCCTCGGTCGGCTCGCTTCCCGGCTTGAACCATTGGCGGACGCGCGTCGGGCACCAGTCGCCGGCCAGCTCGCCCGACTGCGGATCGACGATCGCCGACACCATCCCCGTCGGCGCGACGAACGCCGATCCCTGCGGCTCGTGCCAGCCAGCGCGATAGAACTCGGCCCACGCCGGCGCGGCGAGCCGCCCGCCGGTGGCGTTGTCGCTGATCTGCCGCGGCGTGTCGTAGCCGAACCAGATGCCGGCGACGAGGGTCGGCGAGTAGCCGACGAACCAGACGTCCTCGCCGCTGTTCGTCGTCCCCGTCTTGCCGGCCAACGGCCCGGAAACGCCGAGGTCGCGCACCGTCTTGCCAGTACCGTAATTCACGACTCCTTGTAGCATTTCCGTGATCTCGTACGCGTCGCGCGGATCCATCGCCGGCGCGCGCTCGATCTCGGTACTCCAGAGGAGCGTCCCGTCGGGCGCCTCGATCCGCGTCACCAGCCGCGGCTTCACCTTGAATCCGCCGTTGTCGAACGGCGCGTAGGCCGCCACGAGCTCGACCGGCGTCACCCCTTCGGCGCCGAGCGCGATCGACGGCACCGGCGTGAGCGGGCTTGTGATCCCGTTGCGCCGCGCCGCGGCGATCACCGCCGGCTCGCCGACGGCGCGGCTCACGCGCACCGTCGCCGCGTTCGCCGACAGCAGCAGCGCCCGCGCGAACGTGATCCGCCCGTTGTACTCGTCGTTGTAGTTGGCCGGGGTCCACACGGTCCGCCCGATGTCGACCTCGACGGGATCGTCGTCGACCTGCGTCGCGGGCTTGTAGCCGGCCGCGATCGCCGCCGCGTAGACGAACGGCTTGAATGCCGACCCCGGCTGTCGCCGCGCGTAGAACGCGCGGTCGAAACCGCCGCGCTGCGTGCGTCGGCCCGGCACCAGCGCGCGGATGTCGCCGGTGAACGGATCGAGCGCGACGAGCGCACCCTGCGCCTCGTCGCTCACCCGGCCCATCGTCTCGCGCGTTTCCTCGGTGACCTCGGCGAGGTGCTTGATCATCGTGCGATCGGCCGAGCGCTGGAGCGTGGCGTCGACCGTCGTGTAGACGTTGACGTCGCCCTCCTTGAGGACGTCGGGCATCACGGAGTCGACGAGGGCGCGCACGGCGTCGAGCGCGCTCGGCTCCGCGGAGATCGACGGGCGCCACTCGTTTTCGGCGATTCGGAGCGGCTCGCGTTCGGCGGCGCCGGCGCGCGCCTCGCTGATGTAGCCCTGGTCGGCCATCAGACCGAGCACGAGGTTGCGTCGCTGCTTGGCGCGTTCGGGATTGCGGCGCGGCGTGTACGTCGACGGCGCTTTCGGCAGCGCAGCGAGGACCGCCGCCTCGGGCAGCGTCACCTGATTGATGTTCTTGCCGAACAGGTCGAGGCTCGCCGCTTCGACACCGTTCACCCCACCGCCGAGGTAGATGACGTTGAGGTAGTGCTCGAGGATCTGATCCTTGGTCAGCTCGCGCTCGAGCAGGCGCGACATGCGAAGCTCGACGAGCTTGCGCCGCAGCGACCGCCCGTGGTAGCGGTCCTGGAGGAAGCTATTGTGCGCCACCTGCATCGTGATCGTGCTGAATCCCTGGCGGATGCCGCCGGCGCTGAAGTTCCGAACGACGGCGCGAAGCACCCCGTGCCAATCGAGTCCGTTGTGCTCGTAGAAGCGCCGGTCTTCGGTGGCAACGAAGGCCTGGCGCACGACGGCGGGCACCATCGAGATCGGGACGTTGACGCGCCGCACGTTCTCGAGGTGGCCGAGGAGCTTTCCATTGCGGTCGAAAACATTCCCGCCCTCACTGGGCTGGAAGGCCCGGATTTCGGCGGGGGACGGACAGCCGTACAAGCCGCATGTCCCCAGCCAGCTGTCGAAGGCGACGATGGCGAGGCATGCGACGGCGAGCAGGCTGAGCCAGGGCCAGTGGCGCCGAAGCCAGCGTCGCGGTGGGTCAGCCGGATCGCGGCGCATGCGCTGGCCGAGGACCGCCAGCCGTTCGTGCAACCGGGTGCGGCTCACGCGAAAGATTTCGGAAGCAGGTCGAACGCCGTGACGATCATCTGCAAGGTGGTACGCTCTTCGCTTTTCCAGGTTTCCGGCGGTGGTTCCCGGTCCGCGTGAGGAAAGTAAGCTCGTCCGTCGGCCAGGCGACGGTTCGCTCGCAGGATCCTGGCCGCCGGGTCTGGTACGGGAGCCGCCGGTGGACGGGTCGCAATGAGCGCGGCCGGTGACGGACGCGCGGGCCGCGGGTCTACTCTACCATGAGTGCTACCACAGGACCGACGATGACGTTCCGTGCAGTGAGATCGACGATGGGCGCGTTGCTGGTCGCGGGTGCGGCGGCGTGCGGCTCGAAGGGCACCGCGTCCGGCTCGAACCCGGGCAACGCCGGCAAAACACCTGACTCGGCGAATGGCGCGGTGGGCTCGGCGAACGTGCGGCCCGGCGGCGGCCTGCCGGACACGGCGCACGGCACGCTTCCGCCGAACCATGCCGGGCGAATCCCGGTGCTCGAGTACCACGTGATCGGGGGCGACAAGAACGCGCTCTACACGCGGACGGCGGCGAGCTACAAAGCCGATCTCGAGGAGGTCTACCGGCGCGGGTATCGGCCGATCACGATCGCCCAGCTGCTCGACAAGGATTTCAGCGAGGTGCCGGCGGGCATGTCGCCGGTCGTGTTCGTGTTCGACGACGCGTCGCCGTCACAATTCTCATATATCCAGGGAGCGGACGGCAAGCTCGCGATCGACCCGAACAGCGCGATCGGCATCTGGGAGGAATTCATGAAGACGCACCCCGGATGGAAGAATCGGGGAACGTTCTGCATGCTGAACGGCGCGGCGGCGGGGCACAACTTCTTCGGCGACAACCCGAAGTACGGCGGCCAGCAGAAAGCGTGGCGGTTTCAGAAGGTGAAATGGCTCGCCGACAATGGCTTCGAGCTGTGCGACCATACGGTGTGGCACGCGCGGCTGGACAAGTTCAGCGACGCAGTGGTGCAGGAGCAGATCGCGCGCAACGAGATGGCGATCGACTCAGCGGTCGCGGGCTACAAGGTGCGGACGATGGCGCTGCCGTACGGGATCTGGCCGAAGAACCGGCAGCTGGCGTGGCAGGGGTCGTGGACGGATCCGAAGACGGGCCAGGTACACAGCTACAAGTTCGACGCGGTGCTCGAGGTGGCGGGCGGCCCGACGCGATCGCCGTACGACCCGCAATTCGACCCGCACGCGATCACGCGCGTGCAGGCGGTGGGGGACGACATCGTGAAGACGTTGGAGCAGCTGGATAAGGGGAAGGGGCGGTTTGTGAGGTGAAGTCTGAGACGGCAGTGGCGCGCGGCAATGATTCCGTCGTCTGCGCTGCCTGATCAGGGCAGATCCAAGCCAGCGCGCCAGTCGCCGATCGGCTCCCCAGCAAGGGTGGCCGCCGCCTGATGTGCACGGGCGCTACTGAAGTGCGCGAGTCAGTCCCCAAGCTGGCGATGCTACACTTCAGGATGTGCTCATCACGAGTCAGCGCTTATTTACTACGCGACGTACAGATCGAATTTCGTCGGCATCGCCGCCGGTAGCCTCGAGCATTTCCGCGTAATCTTCTAACCGCCGCCGCTGCTTCTCGCTCGCGACCGTTCCGCGAGCCACTGCGGCGGCTGCTTCCTGCTTGATTTCGAGGCGCTCGGAATCGAGCGCCACCCCAAGTCGGTCTCGCAGTAGGCTATCCAATGTGGCGCGCTCCCTGGGGGTGAGCGCGATCGTCATTGCGTCAATGTCACGATTCACCAAGCGCAGGGTCCTCAGGTCGAGCTTTTCTGCCGCCGTCTCTACTATTGCTCGTACCTGCGGACCACTCGGAAAATCATGCGTCTCCTCGAAAAAACGGATTACGAGATTCAGCCGATCCCTTAGGGCGCGAACCTTAGTTTCCATTTCTTCATCGGATTTCTTGCTCATGGTTTTGTCGGAGGTAGTGGCCCAAACAACGAAGTTGAGGCCGCGTTATAAACAGGCGCCAGGGGGTTCGATCTCGATACGCCCCGGATTATGTTCGCCGAGGTACCTCCTTCGCTTTGGGCGCCACCAAATGCGTCGATTAGTTGTTGCTCACGGCCGCGAATTGCAAAGTATCCCTGCGGGCCTGTCGCCCACTCGTCCACGACAGGCGAGCCGAATGCCGCAAGACGATCCGGATGACCGGCGGCGCGTGCATTCACGATACTCTGCGGATCGCCAAAACCGCTCGTGCGACCGGAGTAGACCTGTCCGTCCGGACCCGCCCGAGTATACGTAATGAACTTGAGTTGAAGCTTGTCTGTGACTTTCTTGGCAACTGCATCTATGCCCGCGGCCACGATGCTCGCGTCTGATGTCGCAGCGATTAACCCCGACGCGGCACCCGCTGCCCCTGCCGCAGCGCCTGCCCCCGCGCCAATTCCCGGGCACACGGGTGGACAACCGACCGCAAACAACCCAAACGGATCCGAGTAGTTCACCGCGTCCCCACCCCCGA
>DATNAT010000154.1:0-4312 GCA_035572355.1 Gemmatimonadaceae bacterium | reverse complement strand
CGGATCGAGACGATCCAGGCGGTGGCCGACCATGCGAAGCGCATCGTGCCGCGCGCCCGGATCGCCGTGGCGCACGGACAGATGCGCGAGAAGGAGCTCGAGGACTGCATGCACGCGTTCGTGAACGGCGAGATCGATGTGCTGGTGTCCACGATGATCGTCGAATCCGGGCTCGACGTGCCGAACGCGAACACGATGTTCATCAATCGCGCCGACCACTTCGGCCTGGCACAGCTGTATCAGCTGCGCGGCCGCGTCGGCCGCTCGCACCGCCGCGCCTATTGCTACCTCATCGTTCCCGACGCCGTCGACCCGGACGCCGAGCGGCGCCTGCAGGTGCTCGAGCACCACACCGAGCTCGGCGCCGGCTATCGGATCGCCCTCAAAGATCTCGAGATGCGCGGGGCGGGGAACCTGCTCGGCGCCGAACAGTCGGGGTTCGTCCACGCGGTGGGCTTCGACATGTACCTGCGGATGCTCGAGGACACGGTTCGCCGGCTGATGTCGGGCACTGCCGCGCCCAAGCTCGTGCCGAGCGAGGTGACGATCGACGCGCCGAACTACCTGCCCGACGACTACGTGGTCTCGCAGGACGCCAAGATCGACGTCTATCGCCGGATCGCCCGGTTCGATGATCCGCGCGACATCGAGGCGCTCCGCGTCGAGCTGCGCGACCGGTTCGGCCCGCTGCCGGCGCCGGCGGAGGCGATGCTGGCTCAGGCGCAGCTGCGGATCATCGGCGCGGGGTTGGGGATAGAAGGAATCCTGGTGCGTGGTGACGAGGCCCGTATTACCTTTCGAGATTCTGCGACACCCAGGGTCAAGGGGTTGTCCGCGGCCTTTCACGACGTGCAGTTCCAGGCGGAGGTCCGCCGCGCGGTCCCGCTCTCGCTCAAACTGACGCGCCTTGGCGGCGCCCCGATGCTCGACGGCCTCGTCCGCGCGCTTCGCGGCGTCGCCGCCTGAGGCGATCCCCATCCTCACGACACCCACACCCCTGGTACCCAAGTCCATGCGCTTTCGCCCCCTCGTCGGCTTTGCCGCTGCCTGCACGCTTCTCGCCGCGTGCGACGGTCTCAAGGAAGCCCTGACCGCCCACGTCGACGTCGTGGCGCGCGCCGGCTCGCAGGAGCTGACGGTCACGCGTCTCGGCGATCTGCTCGGCAACGCCAAGCTCCCCGTGCCGGTGACCCGGGAGACCGCCGCCATCCTGGCCGACATCTGGACCGGATACGAGCAGATTGCCTACGCCGCGGCGCACGGCGATTCGCTCAACGACAAGCATGCGATCGACGTCGCGCTCGCCCCGATGATGAACATGGGGAAGCTGCAGAAGATGATGGACTCCGTTCAGAAGACTTTTAAGGTCGACTCCGGCTCCGAGGCCGCGTACAACCAGGCCGCCGGCGGGCTGCTCGCCGCGCGCCACATCCTCATCGGTTTCAAGAATCCTGAAGTTCCCGCCTCGCAGGCCGAGAAGGATTCGCTGCACAAGAAGGCGGACGCGGTCCGCGCGCAGGTGACGGCCGCCAACTTCGCCGACATGGCCAAGAAGTACAGTACGGATCCAACGGCCGCGCAGAACAAGGGCAACCTCGGCGTCTTCGCGCCGGGTACCATGATTGCCGCCTTCTCCAAAGCGGTCGCCGCGCTCAAGCCGGGCGAGATCTCGCAGCCGGTCGAGACGCAGTATGGCTATCACATCATCCAGCGGCTCCCCTACGCGGATGCCAAGGCGCAGTTCGACGCGCAGTATGCCGACGCGGCGCGGGGCATCGCCGACAGCACCTACCTCGCGCAGCTGCAGAACAACGCCAACATCCAGGTCAAGGACAATGCGCCGACGCTGATCAAGGACGCGGCGAAAGCGCCGGCCAAGCATCGCGCCGACCACGCCACGCTCGCCACATTCAAGGGCGGCGCGCTCGACGTGGCGCAGTTCATTGGTTGGGTCGAGGCGGCGCCGCCGCAGCAGCAGGTCATGCAGCGCATTCCGCAGGCGCCAGACTCGGTGCTCAAGCCGTTCGTGAAATCGGTCGCGACGCAGCAGCTGCTGCTCCTCCGCGCCGACAGCGCCAAGGTCCAGCTCAAGCCCGAAGATCAGGCCGCGATGTACAACTCGATCAGCCAGCTGGTCGGCAACGTCGAAAACTCGCTCGGTGTGGCACCACAGATGCTCGCCGACAGCGCCAAGAGCACGGCGGAAAAGGAGCGGCTCGCCGCCTCTCGCGTCGACGGCTACCTCGACCGGATGATGGCTGGCCTGGCTCAGCCAATGACCGTACCGCTTCCGCTCAAGAAAATCCTCGACGCGAAGTACGAGGCGTCGGTGAACGATGCGGGGCTCGACCGAGCCGTGGAGCGGGCGAAGAAGGTCCGTGCCTCGGCCGACTCGGCGCGCACCGCCGCTCAGCCGAAGTCGCAGGTGCCGATGCCGGGCGTCGGTGGGCCGCCTGCGCAGTCTCCGCCGGCGCAATCGCCCCCGCCGCCGGCGCCGTCGCCGAAGAAGCCGTAATGCCATTTTTCGAGAGGGCCTGGGGACCCCAGGCCCTCGACCGTGGGTACATCGTCGTATGAGAACACTCGTCTCCACCGCCGCCGCGCTGTTCGCCGCCGCCACACTCGCCGCGCAGGTGCCGACCCTTCCCGGCGCGCCGCAGATGACCGCGCAGAGCGGCCCGGTGATGCTCGACGCGATCGTCGCCGTGGTCGGCGACCAGCCGATCACGCGTCTGGATCTGCGCGAGCGCGTCCTGGCCAAGATTCAACGGCAGGAGGTCACCGAGCCGACGACCGATTCGGCGATGCGCGCGCTCGACTCGCTCACGCTGAACGATCTGATCGAGGAAGAGCTGCTGTTGCAGAAAGCGAAAGATCTCAAGGTCGAGGTCACCGACGCCGACGTGTCGCCGACCGTCGACCGGCAGATTGGCGCCGTTCGCTCGCGCTACTCGAGCGAGGCGCAGTATCGGGCCGATCTCGTCAAGGCCGGGCTCGGCTCGCCGGAGGAATACCGGCGATTCCTGATCGACGAGTTCCGTCGGCAGTCGACGCTCGACAAGACCATCGCCAAGCTGACGCAAGACAACAAGATCGTTCCCCTGAACCCGACCGACGCCGAAGTCGCCGCGGAATTCGAGCGGACCAAACCGTTCCTTGGCCCCAAGCCGCCGACGATCACGTTCAAGCAGCTCATCATGGCGACGCAGCCCACCGAGGCGGCTCGCCTCGCCGCGCACGCCAAGGCTGAATCGCTCCTCGTGCAGATCAAGGGCGGCGTCGACTTCGACCGCATCGCCAAGCGCGAATCGATGGACCCGATCACCAAGGAGACGGGCGGCGATCTCGGCTGGGTGCGCCACGGCACCTATTCGCCCGAGGTGGAGCGCTGGCTGTTCGGCGGCTCGTTCCAACCGGCGCTCACACCGGGGCAGATGAGCCCCGTGTTCGACACGCCGATCGGATCGTACATCGTGCGTGTCGATCGCGCGCAGACCGGCGAAGTGAAGGCGCGCCAGATCCTCATTTTCCCGGCCATCGACTCGGCCGACATCGCACGCACCCGCGTGCTCGCCGACAGCGTCGCAGGTCTGCTGAGGACCGGCACGCCGTTCGATACGCTGGCCAAGAAGTATCACGACTACGCGGGCCAGGAGGACGCCGGTACGATCGCCTTCGCGCGCGACAGCCTGCCCGAACCGTATCAGAAAGCGTTCGCCGACAAGAAGCCCGGCGAGGTGATCGACTTTCAGATCCCGGGCTCGGCGCAGCGCCCAGACGTTCCCAAGTTCGTCGTCGCGCAGATTTCGGCGATCGATCCGGGCGGCGAGCGGACGCTCGCCGAGATGAAATCCGCCGTGCGCACCGAGCTCGCGCAACGCGGCGGCATCCATCGCTATGTCGACGGCCTACGCAAGCAGACGTACGTGGCGTGGATGCTCAACGACACGAGCATCGGTTCGGGCAAAGCAGCGCCCTGAACCCCTGAGCGCCGTGCACGCCGATTCCGCACGTCGTCCGCGCGTAGCGGTCACGCTTGGCGATGTGCGCGGCATCGGACCCGAGATCGTCGCCAAAGCCGCGGCGTCGCAACGAGTGATCGACGCCGCCGATCTCGTGTTGGTCGGGCCGGCAGGAACACCGATCGATGTCGACGAGCAGACGGGTGAGTGGAACGCGGAGTCGGGCACGCCCGCCGATGCGGGGCGGTGTGCGGGGCGTGCGATCGAGCGCGCGGTGGCGCTCGCACTCGAAGGCGACGTCGACGGAATCGTCACGGCGCCGCTCGACAAGAGCGCGCTCTTCGCCGGCG
>DATNAT010000153.1:0-19550 GCA_035572355.1 Gemmatimonadaceae bacterium | reverse complement strand
GTCGGCGACTGGAAGTTCGAGTTGTTGTTGTCGCGCGTCAGCTCGTGCGGGCTCGTGCCGTCGGCATTCGCGATCCAGAGGTTGTTCGAGCCCGAGCGGTCGCTCACGAACACGATCGACTTGCCGTCGGGCGAATAGTGCGGCTGCGCGTCGAACGCTTGGCCGCTCGTGATGCGCGTGGCTTTGCCGCCCGCAATAGGCAGCGTATAGAGGTCGCCCAACATCTCGAACACGATCGTGCGCCCGTCGGGCGACAGATCGAGCGACAGCCAGGTGCCCTCGTCAGTCGTGAACTTGAGCGGCGTCGCGGGGGTGAGCGGCAGACCTGCCCCACGGCCTTCGGCGTCGCCGCCGCGGCCGCCGCGCTGGGCGAGTGCCGTGTCGGTGGTCGACGTGATGGCGATGAGCGCAGCGATGGCCGCGGCGTGGGGGAAGAAACGGCGCATACTCGGCTCGTGGGTGTGAGGGGTGAGGACGATCGCTGTGATTCTGCCGCGGCGCCCGATCGGCGGCAAGTAGACCCACGACGAGCGCGGCTAATCTTAGAAGTCGGCGCTCGTGTCCTGCCGCGCGCAGCTGTCCACGTCGCGCCAGTTGATGCCGTGGCCGAGGCGCTTCGATTCGACGATCCAGCGCTCGTTAAAGACCGATCGGTAGCAGATGGTCACGCCGACGCGTGCAATCGCCTCCCAAAACGGATGCGGCGTTCCACTGGCGGGAATGCCAACAAGGGTGATCTGGTCGCCGGGCCGAAGGCCATGTCCGGAGATGCTGTAGTTGCTCAGCCCGAGCGAGTCGCCGCCGATGCCTTCCACGATGTCGCCCCAACCGTGCTGCGGCTTGCCGTCGAGCGTGATGACGGCGCTCTCGACGATCGCCGGTCCTATGCCGGTGTTCTCGACGATGATGGAGGCGCCCTTGGTGCCGTTCGTGAAGGTGCCAATCTCCAATCGCGGCCACACTTCGTTGCGATCGTGCTGCCGTTGCAGCGACGCCTCGTAGATCCCGACCACCACAGCCGAGATGCTGACGATGAGTGCGGCAACGGCGACGAACGTTTCGGGTTCCGTATACCAGCGGCGCGATTCAGGCATCAGCTTCAATTAACTTCACTCATCACTCAAGCGTCCAGCACCATGCTCAGATTTTGCGCCGTTCGTCCCCTCGTCGCTCTCACCCTGGCCGCGGTCGCGGGAAGCGCCGGGGCGCAGCAGAAACAACGCTACGCCAGCCTGAACGAAGCGCTCGCGTCCAGTGCGATCCTCGCCGGCCGCGGTGCGCCACCCAACGTGGAATGGCTGGACGGCGGCCGCCGGTTCTCGTTCATCAGCGCCGACCCGCGCACCGGTGCGGCGGAGATTCGGGCGTACGATCCGGCGACTGGCCGCGACACCCTGCTCTTCACGGGACAGGGGCTCGTCGTTCCCGGAACGACCAATCCGTTTCTGTACGAGGGATTCCAGTGGGCGCGCGATTTCAAGAACATCGTTTTCCAGACCAACTTCAAACCGATCTATCGCCGATCCGGCACGTCGGACTTCTACATCTATTCGCTCGCGACGCGCTCGCTTCAGCTGGCCGGTCGCGGCGCACGTACCGCCGAGCTGTCACCCGATGGCGCGATGCTCGGCGAAGAGCGGAACGGCGATCTCTACCTCGTCGACCTGTCGACGCACCACGAACGGCGGCTCACGTCCGACGCCACGGCCCACGTCTTCAACGGCCACTTCGACTGGGTATACGAAGAAGAGTTCGGGCTTCCGCAGGCGTGGAACTGGTCGCCGGACAGTCGTCACATCGCCTTCTGGCGAGTCGACGAGCGTAAGGAGCCGGAAATTCAGCTCACCGACTACAGCGGACGGCATCCCACCTGGGACCGCATTCGCATTCCCCAGCCGGGGGATTCGAATCCGACGGTTCGCATCGGCGCGATCGACGTCCACAGCGGCCGGACCGTCTGGCTCGACCCACACCAGCGCGGCGAGTACTACGTGCCGCGCCTCTACTGGACGAGTCGCCCGGACACCCTCGCGATGCTCGTGCTCAATCGCAAACAGAACGATCTCAAGCTCTTCTTCTTCGACGTTCGCACCGGCGGCTCGCGACAGGTGTTCGAGGAAACTTCCAAGACCTGGATCGACGTCTACGACTTCTACGCCGGCGTGCAGGATCTGATGTCGTTTCCGGCCGGATCGCACGAGTTCCTCTGGCTGTCCGACCGCGACGGCCACCAGCACATCTACCGCTACGACTATTCAGGAAAGCTCATTCAACAGGTGACGCGCGGCGACTGGAACGTCACGCGCATCGAGGGGACCGACGCCGCGTCGCAGACGATCTACTTCACGTCGACCAATCCGTCGCCGCTCGAGCGCCAGCTCTGGCGCGTCAAGTTCGACGGCAGCGGCCTGACGCGCGTGACGACGACGGCGGGGCGCCACCAGATCGACATGTCGCCCGACGCCAAGTACTTCATCGACAACTGGTCGTCGACCGCGCAGCCGGCGCAGATCGAGCTCTGGTCGACGGCGAGCGGCAAGCTGCGCACGATGGAAGACAACGCGCAGACGGCCGCCTGGCTCGCCGCCCACCAGTACAGCCCGACCGAGCTGTTCACCTTCACGACGGCCGACGGCGCGAAGATCGACGCCTCGATGGTCAAGCCGTTCGACTTCGACCCCGCAAAGAAATACCCGGTCGTGTTCGCGATCTACGGCGGGCCCGGATCGCAGGGCGTCTACGACCAGTTCAATGCGTCCGGATGGGTCCAGTGGCTCGCCCAGAACGGCTACATCGTGGTCAACGTGAACAATCGCGGCACGAACAACTATGGCCGCGACTTCATGAAAGTCGTCTACAAGCAGCTCGGCACCTACGAGGCACGCGATTTCGCCGCCGCGGCCGCGTACCTGCGCAACCAGTCGTACGTCGACGGCTCGCGCATCGCCATCATGGGAACGAGCTACGGCGGCTACAGCACGATGTACTCGATGGAGATGTACCCTGACGTTTTCTCGGTGGGTATCGCCAACTCGGGCGTCGCCGACTGGCGCCTGTACGACTCCATCTACACCGAGCGGTACATGTCGACCCTCGACGACAACCAGGCCGGCTACATGAAGAGCTCGGTCGTGGAGAACGCAGCTCGGTTGGGCGGCCATTTGCTGATGATCCACTCGATGATGGACGACAACGTCCACCCCCAGAACACCATGCAGCTCTTTACGGCGTTCACCAACGCGGGCAAGGACATCGAGGAACGGATCTATCCGCCGGGCCGCCACGGTGCCGCGTACAACGCCGAGAGCAATGAACTGATCAACCATGTGACGTTCGACTTTCTCTCGCGATGGACGGCTCGGCCGGAAACGAGCGCGCCGGTCCGCCCATAGGCCGCCAGCGTTGACAGATCTGAGTCCATTCGTTCTGTTATCGCCAGCGTTCGGCTCCCGACCCTCCCGCGCTCCCCCTCCCCACTCCCCTCCTCTCTGGGCGATCCCATGCGTCGATTGTTGACCGTCCTCGTCGTCGTCATCGTTTGCGTGTTCTACTTCTATCATGAGCGCCGCACGCCCGCGCAAGTACCGGCGATCGAGCAGACGGGCGCCCCAGCCGCCGCCGCGCCCGCGTCGCGCGGCAGCTTCGATCCCGCGACGCACATCGCGGTCGTGCACACGAAGGACTTCGCCTTCGAGGCCCCGGATTCCATCACCGCAGGCTGGACGACCTTCCACCTGATCAACGACGGTCCGGCGCTGCACCACGTCCAGCTCGTTCGACTCGATAGCGGCAAGACGCTCACCGACCTCGAGGCCGCGCTCAAGACACAGGGACCGCCGCCGCGCTGGGCCGCGTTCGTCGGCGGACCGAACGCGCCGAATCCGGGCGCCGAGAGCGATGCGATGTTCAATCTGCCGGCGGGCAGCTACGCCATGATCTGCATGGTCGACCTGCCGGGAGGTGTTCCGCATTTCGCCAAGGGGATGGTGCACGCCTTTACCGTCACCGCATCGACGAGCGCACCAGCCGCGGAACCGACGACCGACGAGACGATCGCTCTCGCCGACTACAATTTCGGCATCAAGGGCGCCCTCAAGTCCGGGCCGCACACGATCAAGATCGTCAACAACGGCCCGCAGCCGCACGAGATGGAGTTGGCGCAACTCGCGCCGGGCAAGACGCCGAAGGACCTGCTGAACTGGTTGGTGAAGCCGGACGGACCGCCGCCCGGCAACGCGATCGGCGGCGTATCGATGATGATGCCCGGCACGTCGGGCTATTTCACCACGACGCTCACGCCCGGGAATTACGTGATGCTCTGCTTCATCCCCGACGCCAAGGATGGCAAGCCGCATTTCGCGCACGGAATGTTGAAACAGATCACCGTCAACTGAGTCGGTTTCCCACCCATCCGCGGCGCCGCGCCGCATCGTCATGACTCACCTGGCATCGGTCGTGATACTCGTGGCCGCGGCGTCCGCGTTAGGTGCGCAGCGGCCGGCGCCGCGGCCCACGCAATCCAGTTCGTTCAGCGTGGGCAGCGCAGCCGCCGCGCCGGGCACCACCGCATACGGCGCAATCGATGTTGCCGCCGGGCCGGATTCGGCGCTGTCGATTCCGGTCGCCGTCATTCGCGGAGCGCACACGGGACCGGTCGTCGCCTTTGTTGCCGGTAGCCATGGCACGGAGTACACGTCGATCATCGCAATGCAGCAGCTGATCGGGCGGATCGATGCCCGACGGCTGAGCGGAACGGTGATCGTGGCGCCGTTGCTCAACGTCGCCTCGTTCGAGCAGATGACGCCGCATCTCAATCCGATCGACCACAAGAGCATGAACGGGAACTACCCCGGCGATCGCGCTGGCACGCAGACACAGCGCGCGCTGGCAGCGGTGACCGAACGGATCGTCGCGCCGGCCGACGTGGTCGTCGACCTTCATGGCGGCGATCTCGACGAGAATTTGCGTCCGTACAGCTATTGGTTTCGCGGCGGCCGCTCCGCCCAGGATTCCGCCGGGCTTCGTCTGGCGATGGCCTTTGGCCTCGACCACGTGATCGTCACCGATGTCGACCCGGACGCGCCGTCGACGGCGCGCTCGTTGTCCGGCCAGGCGCTGGTGCGCGGAAAGACCGTCCTTGTCGCGGAAGCCGGGCGGAGCGGAGTCGTCGATCAATCCGATCTCACCGCGTTGGTCGACGGGTCGCTCAACGTGCTCGGCGCGCTTCACATGCTGTCGCGCACGGTGCCGCCGCTGCGGCACGTCGTGTGGCTTGCCGGTGCCGGCGCCCGCGTGGCGGCAGACAGCGCGGGCGTGTTCTACCCCGCCGTCCCGCGCGACGTGCGGGTGACGAAAGGACAGCTCGTCGGCCGAATGACGGACTTTCTCGGTCGCCCGACCGGCGAGATTCGCGCGCCCATCGCTGGCCTCGTGACATTCATTCGCGGTGTACCGTCGGTGTGGCCACACGCGACTCTGGTCAACATCGCGCCAGTGCTGCCGAACCCCGGCACCTGGCACCAGTAGCCGACGCCGAGGCTTCCGAGCAAAGAGTGGCTCAGCGAGCGACCGCTGCGCGCGCTCGCATCGTTTCGTGGCGCACTGTCAGCGACTGGATGAATTCGACGTCGACCTCGACGCCCAGGCCAACGCGCTCGCGCGGTACGCGGACCAGTCCCTGAGCATCCATCGTCCATTCCGGCGACACGACGTCCCGCGTCCAGTAGCGCGCGCTCGGGCTCACGTCGCCCGGCAACGTGAAGTTGGGAAGCGACGCGAGCGCCACGTTGTACGCGCGCCCGATGCCGCTCTCCAACATTCCGCCGCACCACACCGGAACTCCGGCGTCGCGACAGAGATCGTGAATCGCGATCGACGCGGCATACCCGCCGACGCGCCCCGGTTTGATGTTGATGATGCGCCCGCTACCCAGCGTGATCATGTCGCGCGCGCGGTTCACGTCGGTGATCGACTCGTCGAGGCAGACCGGCGTGCGCAACCGGCGCTGCAACTCGGCGTGCCGGATCAGGTCGTCGGCGCCCAACGGCTGCTCGAGCATGATCAGGTTCAGCTCGTCCAGCGCCGCCAGATGTTCGGCGTCGGCGAGCGTGTACGCACTGTTCGCGTCGACCATCAGGTCGACATCGCCGCCCAGCGCGCCGCGGACCGCGCGTACGTAGTCGAGGTCGCGTCCGGGCTGAATCTTGAGCTTGATCTTGCGATAGCCGGCCGCCACCGCGGCCCGCGCGCGCTCGACCAACGCCTCGGGAGTGGACTGGAGCCCGAGCGAAATCCCCGTCGCGACGCGGTCCCGCGTTCCGCCGAGGCGCCGCGCGAGCGACATCTTCGCGATGGTCGCGTCGAGCCCCCAACAGGCCATCTCGAGCGCCGCCTTGGCCATGTGATGGCCGCGCACGTTCGCGCCGAGCAAGGTGTCTACGGCTTCGGGCCGTTCGATGTCGGCGCCGAGTACCCGCGGCGCGAGCCACTCGCGCACGGCGAGCCAGGCCGTATCGATCGTTTCGGGACTGTAGTTGGGGAGCGCTCCGGCCACGCACTCGGCCCAGACCGCAGCGCCGTCGCGATCGCTCACTTCGAGGAGCAGAATCCGCCGCTCGTGCTCCACACCCGACGAGATTCGAAACGGCTCTTTGAGCGCGAGTCGGATCTCGCGCATGACGATACGGTCGATGCGAAGCATGTGAGTGCGAGCTGGATGCTGAACTTCCCTTTCCCTTCCCGTTCCCCTCCCCGCCGGCCCCCGGATCTACTCGGTGAGTCCGGGAGCCGAACGTTATGGCCGATCCGGACGCGGCCAGTCAAGGCGCGGCGTGTAGTTTTATCCGTTGGGCCAACTTCTGACATGTCGAAGGCTCGGTCGTCCTTGAAATGGCGTACGCGGCGAGACGACCCGCTCGGAACGGCTGCCCCTCTCCCTCCCATCACACGATTCAACCTGCCATGACCGACCAGCGCCGGCTTGCCGTCCCATCGTACCTGGTAGCCGCGATGCTCATCGCGATCCCGGCGTTCGACGCCATGATGTCGGTCGCGCCACCGCACTTCGGCGACCCGCACTGGCGGTACGGCGCATTTGGATTGTTGAGCAATGCGCTCATGATCCCGGCGGCGGGAGTGCTCGTCGTCCTCGCGACGGCTTGGACCCTCGAGCATCGCGTTACGCTGCGCGTCGTCGGAGTGGTGTCGTGGGTGATCGCCGTGGTGGCGCTCCTGGGCCTGATCATGTTCGCGCTCGACGCGCTGCAGACCAGGGCCGCCGTCGTGCCGGCGATGGTGCTGTCGTTCCGCGTGGCCACGATCACCGCGGCGGTAAAGATGATCGTCGGCGTGGTGGCGTTCGTGGCCTTCGGGCGCGCCGGTTGGTACGGGGGCAGGCCGGTCCGCGGCTCGAATGCCCGCCGCGCGTCGCTGGTCGTGCCGGCCGCGTCCGGGTCGCCGGTGACTTCGGCCGGGCGCGAGCTCAAGACCCCCGCCACCTGACCGTTCCGGGGCGGCGCCGGTGTAATGATCTGAGCCTATTCGGCGCGCCAATTCGGTTCCAGCGATAAGATCGGAAGCAGCGGGGTGCCGGGTGGCAAACGCGCGAAATTGTGCGTTGCATCACATCGGTCCCAACCGTAGCTTGGCGGCCAGATTCTGACCCCATGCCCGTTCAATCGAATCGGTTCTCCCACGACCGACTGCCTGGATCGCGATGAAACTCAAGGTCTCCGCCACCGCTCTCGCTGTTGCCGCGTCGGTCGCGCTCGCCGCCCCTGCGAGCGCGCAAACCACGTTCAAATTCCTGAACGGTGGAACCGTCACCGCATTCGGGTTCTACGTCGGCCCGTACAACGGCGTGATGGGCAGTCCGCCGACCCCGGTCGTGCTCAACTGCGTCGACTTCTTCCACGATGTGGTCGTCGGTGAAGTTTGGGACGCGAATCTGACCAACCTCGGTACGGGCATCGGCGTCGGGAGCGTGACCCGCAACTCGAGCCTCCAGCTGTACCAAGAGGCTGCCTGGCTCACGACGCAGTATCCGACCAACCCCACCACGGCCGCACAGCGGCAGACCGTCGCCGATATCCAGGCCACGATGTGGGACCTCTTCCCGATTCCGGCCGGGTACGGCGCTCCGCCCACGCCGTCGTCGAGCTATTGGCTGGGCCAGGCCCAGGCGAACTACAGCAGCATCGACTACAGCGACTTCTGGGTAGTGACGGCGGTCGACAAGAACGATCCGTCGAGCGCGCAGGAGTTCGTCATGCGGACCACGACGACACCCGAGCCATCGACCATCGTGCTCCTCCTCACCGGCCTCGGTCTGGTGGCGCTGGTCGCATGGCGGCGGCGCGAGCGAGCCGTCGAGCTCCAACCGACCGGCGCGCTCGCCTAGCGATTACAGTGGTGCAGCGCGCGGCGGCGGGGCGTGAGCGAAAGCTCACGCCCCGCTCTCGTTTGGCCTCTCGATATCGCGTCGAGCTTCGAGTCGTCGGCGCGCGCCGCTCAGAGCAGCCGCGCTCCTCCGGCAGCGGAGGTCACGAACAGCTCTGATTGGCCGGCGTGCGACGGAAATGCGCGCGCGTAATCCGCGGCGAGGTCGTGCGCCAGCGCATCGACGTCGGAACGTCGCGCCAGCGCCCACACGCTGCCGCCAAAGCCGGCGCCGAATGCCGACGCGGCGAGCGCTCCGAGATCGCGAGCCCGGCGCGCGAGAAACACCGTCTCGTCGATTTGATTGTGGAGATGTGCCGCGGCGTTCCACATCGAACGATCGACCAGCCGCCCGAGCACCTCGAAATCTCGCGCCTCCAACGCGTCCGCCGCCGCTGGAATGATCTCTTCGCTCTCGACGGCGAACTGCCATACGCGCTCACCGAGCGCCGCCTCGCCGAGCAGCGCATCGAGCGCGCGGCGGTCGTGGGCGGTTGGGCCTAGCGCGCGCAATGACTCGGCGAGCGACGCCGACGCGGTGCCGGCCGCGGCGCGCAGCCGATCGGCGCCGGCATGCGCCAGCGTGGCCAGGCGATTGTAACGCTCGAGCGCCGCGGCCGACTTCTCGGCCGTCACTCCACTCGACGCTATGACGAATGCGCACTCCGCGGGGAGCGCAACGACCCGCTCCTGGCGCACGGGGCAAAACGAGTATTGGACCAGCGCGTTCGGCTGAGCACAGAGAATCGCCGTGTGATCCTCGCTGCCGCCGAACGTGCCGACGCCCCGCTCGCCGGCGAGCTCGCCGTACGCCAGGCCGTTCTCGACCGCACCGAGGTATTCGGCGAGCGCCGCCGCGGTGGGGAGCGCGCGGCGATATGCGGAGCGCGAGGCGAGCGCGTTGACTCGTTCGAGAACTAGAAAAGCGGCGACGACGAGGGCGCTCGAGCTACTGATCCCGGCCGCCTGCGGAAGATCGCTGGCGAACGCGACGTCGGCGCCGACCAGCGGCGATCCGAAGTTGACCGCGACGCGGCGGGCCACCGTGAGCGGGTAATTGCTCCAGTGCCCTGCGGGCGCAGTGACCAACGCGTCGACCGCGAGCCGGGCGATATCGCCGGTCGCTGCGTCGACCACGTTGAACGCCCGGTCCGCCCGCGGCGCCGCGGCGACGCAGAACCCGCGTTCGATCGCGCAGAGCAAGCTGCGCCCGCCTGCGTAATCAGTGTGCTTTCCGAGAAACTCGATACGGCCGGGGACCCAGACGTGAAAGCAGACCGACGGGTCGACGCCGCGGGCCTCCAGCACGGCCGACGCGCGCTCGAACAAGGCCGTCTTGCGAGCAATCTCGCGCTCGCTCAATCCGGCGTCGCGAAGCCCGTCGGCAATGCGCGTCAGAGACACACCGTCATCGAGCGAAGCGCGGCGTCGACGGCCGGGATGTCCGCGCGGTGCGACAGATCGAGCACCGCTGCATCGATCGGCAGCGCGCGAATGCGCAGCGCGCCGGCGCGCACACCGTGCTGCACGGCGGTCGGCAGCTCGAGCTCGCCGCGCGGCGAGAGCGGCACGCTGCGGCATGCTTCGAAAATTGCCGAATCGAAGCGCCACACGTTCATGCTGATCGGCAGCGCGCTGTGCGCGCGCGCCAGCTCGGCATCCGGCTTTTCGACCACGTCGCGCAGGTACCCGTCGGCGCCGACGTCGAGCAGCGCATACCGCGCCAGGCGATCCGCCTCGATCTGCCCCGAGCGGAGCAGTCCGTCGCGCGCGAATGCCAGCGTCGCCGGTTCGCCGGAGTCGCGCAGCCACTCCAGACCGGCCACCGGGTAATAGTTGTCCGCATTGAGCACGAGAAACTCATCGTCGCCCGCAAAGTCTCGAGCGGCGAGGAGCGCGTCGGCGGTCCCGCGTGCCGCCGCCTGCTCGGCGAACGCAATCTCCAGCCGCTCGAGCCGGAGCTCACTCGAGTAGCGATCCCGAATCGCCGCGTCGCCCGGCGCGACGACGAGACATACACGCACGAATCCACCGTCGGCGAGCGCGGACAACGAGTAATCCAGAAAAGGCCGCGCCGACCCGACGGGAATGAGCGGCTTGGCGCCCGCGTCGGCGGCGGCGGCCTGGTCGGCGGTGAGCGTTGCACCGGTTGGTGCGCGCATCCGCGTGCCGCGGCCCGCCGCCAGGACGATCGCCTTGTCGATTCTGCGTACCATTCAGCGGAACTTGACGAATCGTCGGCGCGGCTGCAAACCCAGTGGCCAGACACCGCGCGTAGCCGGACGACCAAGAGGATCTCGATGCCGATGACATACTCGTACCGCGGAATCTCCGACGCAGAGATTCCGCGCGCCGCCCTCCCGCTCCTCCAGCATGCGCTCGACACCTACGCCAGCGAAACCAACAAGGTCGGCGCCGTGTGGAGCTGCTTCAGCGACGACGACCTCGGGTTTCGGCCGCACGAAAAGTCGTCGACCGTCGGCGAGATCGTGCGGCATCAACTGCTGTCCGAGCGCCGCTTCTTCGGCGAATTCCTCGGGAGCACGGAGCCGGCAGCGGATCGAGTCGTGCCGGCTCCACTCTCGGTGCAAGCGTGCGTCGATCGGCAACGCGAGCTGGCCGTCGCACGGCTCGATTTTCTGGCCTCGCGCGACGCCAACTGGTGGACGACGCCGGCGACCTTCTTCGACGTGACGCGCGAACGCATCTGGATCTTCTGGCGCCGCCTCCAGCACACCGCGCATCATCGCACCCAGCTCGCCGTCTACCTGCGCCTGCTCGATCGCCCGGTACCGCCGATCTACGGGCCGACGGCCGACGTGAGCTGGACTGGCGCCGATCCGACCACGACGGTCAGCGCTGCGGCAAGACGCTGAAGGATTCGGACAGCGATCAGAGCGTGAACCGCCAGAGCTGCTCGCCGGCCTCCGGGTCGAGCACGCGATGCGCGCGCACCCGGAACACACGCTCCAGCAACTCCCGGGTGATTCCGCCACTGTCGGTCGCCGCGGCAACGCGCCCCTCGGACAGCAGCAGAAAGTAGTCGCCATAGTGCAGCGCGACGTTCACGTCGTGCAGGATCGCCACCACCGTGCAGTCGAAGTCGAGCAGGCCGCGCGCGACGTCGAGCAGATGGATCTGATAGTGGATGTCGAGGCTGGATGTGGGCTCATCCAGAAACAGGTACTTCGGAATGCGCGGTTCGTCGTAATTCCAGATCTGCGCCAACACCCGCGCCAATTGCACCTTCTGCCGCTCACCGCCCGACAATGTTGGGTACGGCTGCGCGCGGCGATCGCTCATCCCCACGATCTCGAGCGCGCGGCCGACTATCTCGCGGTCGCGCGGCGACGGCGCACGGCCGTAGTGCGGGTACCGCCCCATCATCACCACGTCTTCGGCGGGCAGCGCGAACGCCAGCTCCACGTGCTGCGACAGTACGGCGCGCGTCGTCGCCAGCCGCTCCTTGCCGAGCGTCGTAACATCGACTCCCGCATAGCGCACGACGCCGGAGGTCGGCCGCGACATTCCGGTGGCGATCTTGAGCAGCGTCGACTTGCCCGCGCCATTTGGGCCAAGGATGACGTTGAAGCGCCGCTCCCCGAGCTCGGCGTTCACGCCGTCGAGGATCCGCTTGTTGCCGACGACGAACGAGATGTCGCGCAGCTCAACCATAGAAGCCGGACAAGCCGCGCCGCTGGCGCATCAGTATCCACAGGAACACCGGGGCGCCGATCACCGCCGTGATGATCCCGATCGGCAGCTCGGCGGGCGGAATGAGCACCCGCGCAACGATGTCGATCACTTCCATCACCACCGCGCCCAACAGCGCCGATGCCGGGAGCAAGAAGGTGTAGTCGGACGACTTGAGCATCCGGAGCACGTGTGGTACGACGAGGCCGATGAATGCGATCACGCCGACCATCGCCGTCGCCACGGCCACCATCAGCGTGTTGACGACGAGCAGCATGAGCGTGAGCCGCCGCGTGTCGATGCCGAGATATCCCGCCTCGGCCTCGCCAAGCATCAATGCATTGAGCGCCTTGCCGTACCGCATGCACCACGCAAAACCCGCCGCGAAGCACACCGTCACGAGCGTCACGCCGTGCCACTCGGCCGTCGTGAACGTGCCGAGGTTCCAGAAGGTGATGTTGCGTGCCTGCGGGTCGCGGGCGACATACGAGAGGAACCCCGTCCCCGCGCCGCACACCGCGTTGACCGCGATCCCCGCCAACAGGAGCGTGAAGACATCCACCTTGCCGAACGAGACCGACAGCCGATAGACCAGCATCGTCGCCACGAAGCCGCCGGCGAATGCCAGCGCCGGCACGGCGAACGAGCCGAGCGGCGCCGTGAACGCGAGCGTCGTCCGCTCGCCGAACACGAATACCAGCGCCGCGCCGAGTGCCGCACCGGCCGACGTGCCGGCGAGCCCCGGCTCGACGATCGGATTCCGAAACAATCCTTGCATGAGCGTTCCGGAAACCCCGAGCACCGCGCCGGTCACACCGGCCAGGATGACACGCGGCAGCCGGAGCTCGAGAAAGACTCGTCGCCCCAGCTCGTTGCCGCCGACCGGAATCGCTTGCCAGCCGAGTCCCTGCGCCAGGTAGTGCGCGACTTGCCCCGGCGTGAAGGTGAACGCGCCGATACACGCCGACGCCACCGCGGCCACGATCAACAGTGCCCCGAGCAGCAGGCAAACCTGCCCCGTGCCGAGGCGCGATCTCCCCCGCTCCGTCACTTATGAATCATGTCCGCGATCTTCCGCACCACGCCCGGGGTGCGCGGGCCGAAATACATGATCTCCTGTTCGGTGATGCGATAGATCTTCTTCGATTTCCCCGCAGGCGTCAGTGCGATGCCCGGCATCGTGAGGAATTTGTCGACGCTGCCGAATCGATCGAACCCGACCTCGGTCGCGATGATCACGTCCGGCGCTGCCTTGGCGATCAGCTCCGGCGTCACGCGCGCCATGCCGCCCACAGAGTCGATCGCGTTGACGCCGCCCGCCCAACGCAGCATCTGGTCCGCCGGCTGGCCCGACTTGAGCGCGAGATAATTGTTGCCGATCTGGCCGAAGTGCAGAAAGAGCACGCGGGGCCGCGGCCCCTTCCCCGCGAACGACGCGGTGTCGTGCCAGATGGAGTCCATCGCCGCCTTCCACTGCGCCACGACGCTGTCCGCCGTCGCCTTTCGATCGAAGCGCTCGCCGAGCGCGGACATGAGCGCCTCGGCCGAGTCGAGCGTGCCGCCGGGTGCCATGGTCTGGATCGGGATGCCGACTTTATGAACTTGATCGAGCACGCCCTGCGGCCCGACGTTGCCATCGGTCAGCACCAGGGTCGGCTTCATCGAGATGATACCCTCGGCGCTCAGGGCGCGATGGTAACCGACCGACGGCAGCTTCGTGATCTCCGGCGGATAGACCGACGTCAGATCCCTCGCCACGACATGGTTTTCGGCGCCGATGTCGTAGACGAACTCGTTGATCTGCTTCGACACGCAGACCACGCGGTCGAGCAGTCCCTTGCTCGTGGAATCGCTCGTGCCGGAACAGGCGCTGGCAGGCAGCATGGCGGCGAGCGCGGCCACGATCACCGCCGCGCGCACACGCCCTCGCGCCAGCGTGTCGGCGCGATCGGGATCGATCATGAATTGTTGGTCCTGAGTCGGCGGTGGAGGAAGGTGCGACCGCGTCGCCTCAGAGTCTAACCACGAGGCCTCAGCGTCACCACCGTCAGCTCGGGAACGGCGTGGACCCGCGCCGGAACGGCACTGAAGCCGATCCCGCGGTTGATGTACAGCCGGTTCCCTGGCTCGCCGTAGTGGTCGATCCACCCTTCGAGTCCGGAACCGCGAGCGCTGAAGTGGTGTCGCCACACATAGTCCGAGACGAATGGAATGCCGAGCTGCATTCCGTGCGTGTGCGCGGCGATCGCCATCGGCGCTTGCCCGGCGGGAATGTCGGCGAAGTCGTCCGGGTCGTGCATGAAGACGAGGCGCGGCGCGCCGGGCGGGATCTTCGCCATCGTCTCGAGCGTGTGGTCGTTCTTCGCCCATCGCTCGCCGATGCCGGCGAGATAGAGCGGCTGGGCGGCCGACGCCGTGTCGGGAGCCGGTGCGGCGGGGTCGTTCGCCGCCACGTTCGCCGTCCGCGGCCCCGGCGGCGCGAGCGGCACGAAGGTGTTGTCCATCATGTGGACGCCGGCCGCCTCGAGCGCTCGACGCACGTGCCCGGCGACGTAGTTTTCCTTCTGCGAGTGTTCATTCATCAACGAATAATCATGATTGCCGAGCACCGCGTAGATCGGGATCGAGTCGGCGAGCAGCGGATGGAGCAGGTCGACGACCTCGCGCATCTGATCGTCCACGCTGCTGTCGGCGTTGTACACGAAGTCGCCGGCAACGAGCACCGCCGCCGGCTTCAGTGCGTCGACCGACCGCACGACCTTGCGCACCGCGTCGGTGTTCGCCCACCACATGCCGACCTGAAGATCGGCGAACACGGCGACCTGCTTTCCGTCCCACGCCGCAGGCAGCCCAGGTATCACGGCCGTGATGTCGTTGCGCTGCACGAACCGCGGCTCGACGGCGGCGCCGTACAGGCCGAGCGCGATGAGCACTTTGACGAGCCCCCACCACATGCGACATCTCTCCGTGCGACGATCTGGAGAGCGTTCGCACGATCCGGGCCGGGTCCGCTACGTATCGCTACTTCGTCCGGCGTGCGGCGCGTGGCCACACCAGCTTCTCGGCCGACTCGGTGGCCGAAACCCGCGCGACCTTGGTGTACGTGAGCCCAAGCCGCTTCGCCTCGGCGAAGATCGTCGTGTCCGCTACGCCCGTCGGACCTTTGGGATGGACAACCCAGATCGCTCCGGCGGGCACGATGGCGGTCGACGCGGTGGCGATGCGCGGCAAATCCGCCGCGCGGCTCACCTGCACGAACGCGACGTCGACGTTCGCCGGCATTCGGCCGGTCGACAGCTTCGGCGTCCGCTCCGCGAGCTGCGCCAGCAGCGGCTCGTCCGACACGCCCAGCGCCCATACCTTCGCGCCCGGCTTCACGTCCAGCTTGTCGATCAACTGCTTCGGCGCCTCTCGAAGCTTTCGCAGCCACGTTGCACCGGCGTCGGCGTCGAGAGTCAACGTCACTCGCGCCGCCGGGGAAGCGATGATGACCGTGCCGCCCCGGCGCGTCACCTCGCGAATGTCGGCGCGCGGCAGTCGCACGCGCGCTTCGCCGCGCACGATCAGCTCGTCGGTCTCCAGCAGCACGGTGGCGTTCGCGCCGCGTCGCACGCTGCCGTCCGCATCCACCACTCGCACGTCGCACTTGGTCTCGTAGCCCATGATCGCACCCTTCGTGATGATGTGGACTCAGCGCGCGTCGACGGCGACCGAGGCCAGCTCGACGTCCTGTCCGTAGCGATGCCCGAGCGCGCGAAGGTAGGCGTCGATCGTTGCCGTGTGGCCCATCACGTAGCGCGACACGACGCGAAAGATCGGATTGTAGACCGATCCCCGTTCGGTGATCGTCACACGGCTCGCGTCGCCGCCGTCGGCAGCAACCTGGAACTCCCACGAGCCGCCAAAGGGCAGCGTCGTGTCGGCGATGCGAGTGACGAGGCGCCGTGGCGGCTCCGCCGACTCGATCGCCATCGCGATCGAGCCGCTGCGCGACTGCTCGCGCCACATCGCCAGATACTGGCCGGCGGGGAGGAGCTCGACGCTGCTGAGATCGGTGCGCCAGGTGGGGAACTCCGACGGCGTGGTGATGAGGCGCCACACCGAGTCGGGCGGCGCCGCGATGCGCGCCGCGCGCCCCACGACGTGATCCCGCGGCAGAAGCATCCCGAGCACGACTGCGGCTGCCACGAGCACGACGATCACACCGGCGAACGCAAGAACCCACTTCATGCCGACCTCCGTGCAACGCGTTTGGGCGCTTGCGACGCGAGCGCCGCCTGCCCGAGGAGCGCGAGGCCGCGCAGCGCGGCTTTCCGCTCGCTCGGCCCCAGCTGGGCGAGCATCCGCTGCACGAGCGCGGGCTCGAGCACGGAGTTCGCGGCGCAGAGCTGCGCACCGGCTGCCGTGAGCCGGAGCTGGAGTTTGCGGCGATCGACTGGATCGACGACGCGCGTCACGTAGCCGGCGTCGACCAGCCGTCCGACGGCGATCGACATCGTAGCCGGTGTCACGCCCATGTGCGCCGCGAGATCGCTCAGCATGGTCGGTGTCGTCGTGTCGAGGTGGTCGAGGATGCTCACCTGCGCCGTGCTGACGATTGCGCCTGACGCCGGGTGGCGCACGTGCCGGCGGTGGCAGGCGAAGTAGATCCGCGGGTAGTCGCGAAAGACCTGGGCGACGTCGCGTGAGAGACGCATGCGACGATGCTACGCGGATCAGTTGTTTAGTCAAGACGAATTGTTTGGCGTTGCTAACGAATGATGCGCGCCGGCCGCATGCAGAACACATTCAACGACGAACGCCGATGCCATGCTCAGCATGGGATGCGATGCCGCGGACTCCGCTGCCCGATCGGCTCGCAGCGTTTCGCTTCACGGCTCGCGCGTCGCGCGTCGGCGCCGCGCGTGGTGGCCTTTTTGCACCCGGTTGCCGCATGTCTCGATCATCGATGCGCAATGCGCTCCCATACGCTGTCCTGAGCATCGCGGCCGTCGGTGCGCTCGCTGCCTGCGGCGGCGCCGCGCAGCTCCCCGTGGCGGCCGGGACCGGACCGGCCCCGGCGATTCCGTCGCCCGACAAGTCGCTCATTCCGACGATCAAAATCGCCGACGCCAAGGGCTGGCCGTCCGGTGTCGCGCCGAGCGCGGCGCCCGGCACCGCCGTCAACGCCTTCGCCACCGGGCTCGAACATCCGCGCTGGCTCTACGTGCTTCCCAATGGTGACGTCCTCGTCGCCGAGTCGAACGGCCCGCCGCGCCCGGAAGACAATCCGGGCGGAGTGCGCGGCTGGGTCATGAATCACTATTTCAAGAAGGCTGGAGCATCGGTGCCCAGCCCGAACAAGATCGTGCTCCTCCGTGACGCGGACGGCGACGGCGTCGCCGAAACGCGTTCGGTGCTGCTCGACAGCCTCTACTCGCCGTTCGGCATGGCGCTCGTCGGCCACACGCTGTATGTCGCCAACTCGAACGCGCTCGTTCGCTACCCGTACCACGATGGCGATACGCGCATCACCGCTGCGCCGGCCACCGTGACTGCCCTACCCGGCCGGCCCTACGATCATCACTGGACGAAAAGCCTCCTCGCCACCGCCGACGGAACGAAGCTCTACGTCGGTGTCGGATCCAACAGCAACGCCGCCGAACACGGGATCGACGCCGAGAAGGACCGCGCGTCGATCTGGGAGATCGATGCCGCGACCGGCGCGCACCGAGTTTTCGCCAGTGGACTCCGCAATCCGGTCGGTCTTGCCTGGGAACCGGAGACCGGCGCGCTCTGGGTCTCGGTCAACGAACGCGACGAGCTGGGAAGCGACCTCGTGCCCGACTACATGACGGCGGTGCGCGAGGGCGGCTTCTACGGCTGGCCCTACAGCTACTACGGCTCGCACGTCGACACACGCGTCAAACCGCAGCGGCCCGATCTCGTCGCCACCGCGATCGTCCCCGACTACGCGCTCGGCCCGCACACCGCGTCGCTCGGCCTCGCCTCGTCGCGTGGCGCTCGGCTCCCCGCCCCGTTCACCGACGGAATGTTCGTCGGCCAACACGGCTCATGGAATCGAAAACCGCTCAGCGGCTACAAGGTCATCTTCGTGCCCTTCGCCGAGGGCAAGCCGGCCGGTCAGCCGATCGATCTGCTCACCGGCTTCGTTGCCGGCGGCAAGGCGCGAGGCCGGCCGGTCGGCGTCGCGGTCGACACACACGGAGCGCTGCTCGTGGCGGACGACGTCGGCAACACGATCTGGCGCGTTACGCCGCGTCGAGCTGGTGGTACCCCTTGAGACGGTACACCGCCGCCGATACCACCCAACTCACGATGAACACGCCGATGATGAGATAACCGATATTTCCGAAATTCTCATTCAGGCCGGCGATTCCCTTCCAGACGCCGCCGGTGAGTCCAATGCGGCGGGCCACGAGTCCGAGGGCCTCTACGCCGCCCACGACGAGGGCCGCCACCACCGACACGAAGGTGATCGTCATGTTGTAGTACAGCTTTCGCATCGGCGAGCGCGCCGCCCAGCCGTAGGCCCCGACCATCAACACGCTGTCCGCACTGTCGACGAGCGCCATACCCGCCGTGAACAGCGCCGGGAACACGAGAATCGACCAGAACGACAGGCCTTTGCTCGCCTCCACGGCGGAGATGCCGAGCAGCGCAATCTCCGTCGCCGTGTCGAACCCGAGGCCGAACAGGAGCCCGACCGGGTACATGTGCCAGCTCCGCCGCACCATCGCGAACAACGGACGGAACACGCGCGCCAGCATGCCGCCGCCGGAGAGCAGCGCATCGAGGTCCCCGTCGCCCGGCAACTCGCCGGCCCGCGCGCGATGAAACGCGCGGTACACCGAGGCGAGGATGTACAGATTCATTACCGCAATCACGATCAGGAAGCTGGCCGACACGATCGTCCCAATCGTGCTTCCCACCTGCCGGAACTCGGCCAACGGACCGGTAAGCATCGACGCCGTCGCGGCAATGGCGATCGACGCGGCCACGACGATTGTGGAATGCCCGAGCGAGAAGAACAGCCCCACACCGATCGGCCGCTCGCCGTCGGCGACGAGCTTCCGCGTCACGTTGTCGATTGCGGCGATGTGGTCGGCGTCGATCGCGTGGCGGAGCCCGAGCCCGTAGGCGAGCATCGCCGTCCCGAGCAGCACCGGGTAGTGCCGGAACGCGATCGCCGCCCAGATCCATGCCGCAGCGTTGGCTACGCCGAGGAGAATGAACAGGAGCACCACCGGGGCGCGCCCGTTCGCAGTGCGGCGTTGCGAGTCCGCTCGATTCACGATGCCCCCTTGCTCGGCGACGCCAGCTCACCGCTCGCGTGCAGGGCCGCGCCCTTTTCGACGGCCTGAGCGATGAGCGCGTCGATGTCGTCGGCTTCGGTTCGGAAGTTGACGATGCAGGCGCGC
>DATNAT010000152.1:0-10933 GCA_035572355.1 Gemmatimonadaceae bacterium | reverse complement strand
GGGGGGGGGGGGGGGGGGGGGGGGGGGTTGATGGAAGGCGACTTCCTAGCTAAATTTGTTAGCTAAGGAGACTGCCGATATGAAGATCGTCAACATGCACGCCGCGAAGACCAATCTCTCGGAGCTGATCGTGCAAACATTGGCTGGTGAGGACATCGTGATCGCACGCAACGGGACGCCGGTCGCGCGCCTCACACCATTCGACGTAGCCGAACCGGCGCGCAAGTTCGGTGTGCTGGCAGGTCGTCTGAAGGTGAGCCCGAGCTTCTTCGAGCCGTTGCCGGCTGCGGAGCTCGACGGCTGGAATCGCTGAGCGGCGCGCCGTGCAACTGCTCCTCGATACCCACGCGTTGCTCTGGTGGTTGGCGGGCGACCGCCGGCTCTCTGCGGCCGCCCGCCGCGCGATCGAAAACGACGACAACGTAATCTTCGTGAGTGCGGCGTCGGCCTGGGAAATCAGCACCAAGCATCGACTCGGCAAACTCGACGCGAGCGCAATTGCCGGTCGACTCGGCGCGTTGATCGCCTCTCAAGGCTTCGAGCCGCTAAATATGACGGTCAATCATGCGGAGCGAGCCGGCATGCTGCCGGGCGAGCATCGCGATCCGTTCGATCGCATGCTCGCCGCACAGGCGCAGGCGGGGGATTTGACGCTGGTCACCAACGACGAGGTATTCGGCGGGTACGGGGTAAGGACACGCTGGTGAGTATTGGTCAGTAACGGTCTTGAGTTGCCAGTTTTCTGTTAGAGTGATGAGCAGTCGGTCAGCGCTGACTGACTGCTCATCACTTTACCTCCAAACTCGCCACTCAAAACAGTTACTGAACGGTACCACCCGTGCGAGCCGCCGCGAGCCGCCCCCGTAAACACTCACAACTCTCCACTCAGCGCCGCGAACGGTTTCTTCGGGTTCGCGCGAACCAGCTCGATGATCCGCTGCACCGTCTTCCTCAGATCTCCATTCTGAGAACTCCAAACTCGATCGAACGCGTCGAGGTCCGTGTCGTAGATCCGGTGCGCCATCAGCGCCGCGTTGTCGAGCCGCACTCGCTCGAGCGCGCGCGGGCCGATCGTGCGCAGCTGTGGACCGAGGCTGTCGACGAGCGTGCGCCGCGCGCGGGCGTACAGCGTGTCGCGCGCCGCGATGCGGGCCAGGGAATCGCTCGGGTGCGCCTTGAACGCCGAGTCGACGCTGTGATACAGCACCGCCCAGAACCGCGAGATGATCTTCTCGTCGGACCAGCGCGCGTCCGCTTCATCTGCCGCCGCCGGCGCGCCCCGGGTGCGGAAAAACCACGCCGAGCCCCGCGCGCCGACGAAGTTGGCGAACGACTCGTTGAATACCGTCTGGTTGGCGAGATAGAAGGTGTTGTGGGCCAGCTCGTGGATCACCGTGTCACTCAGGTAGATCGAGTCGGCGGTGAGCGAGGTGGACAGCAGCGGGTCGTTGAACCAGCCGAGCGTGCTGAAGGCGGGCGACGAGCGGAGGTAGACGTCGAACCCGTGCGCCTGGAGCTGGCGTGCGGCGGATTTGGCCGCGCCGAAGTCGAAGAAGCCTTTGTAGGGAACGCGGCCAACGATCGGAAACCACCAGGTCTTGGCCTCGAGGCGGTCGCGGTACGCGCCGGAGAGCACGAGCACCAGCGTGTCGCGGTCGAGCTGGGTGTAGGTCGTGAAGCTCTGGCGAGCCGCGAGGCCGATCGACTCCGCGGCGAAGGTGCGAGCGTCGAGCACGAGCCGAAGCTCGGAGGCGATCGGCGGGCTCGTTTTGGGGTCGGCGACGATCGCCGCGATCGGACGCCGGTGCGCCAGGATGCCGCCTTCAGCCCACGCGGCTCGGAGCAGGTAGTGGCCGGTCGGGGCGAGCGCGAGATACAGGACGGCCGCGATGAGCATAGCGACGGCGGCGCGCCAGGTCGAACGCCAGGCGCCGCGCCATGTAATCCGTTGGAATGGCGACACTTACAAGAAGTCTAAAGGGTCTCGCGCGCTTTGACACCACCTGGGCCCGGCCGCTATCTTCACCAAGATGTCCTTCGTCCATCTGCACTGCCACTCGGAGTATTCGCTCCTCGACGGCGCGAACCGGATCGGCGACCTCATCCGGCGCGCCGAGGAATTCGAGCAGCCGGCGGTGGCGATCACCGATCACGGGAATCTGCACGCCGCCTGGGACTTTCAGCAGCGGGCGAAGAAGACGCGCGTCAAGCCGATCCTCGGCATGGAGGCATACGTCGCCCCCGGCGACCGCCGATCGCGCACCCGGCCGACGCCGGGCGCCAAGCCCTACTACCACCTCGTGCTGCTGGCGCGCGACCAGGTGGGGTACCGCAATCTGGTCAAGCTGTCGTCGCTCGCCTACACGGAGGGCTTCTACTCGAAGCCGCGCGTCGATCGCGAGCTGTTGGCCAAGTTCAGCGAGGGGATCATCGTCTCGTCGGCCTGCCTGGCAGGCGAGGTGGCGCGGCACCTGATGGCCGAGAACGAAGCGGGCGCTCGCGAGGCGGCGGAGTGGTACGCGAACGTCTTCAAGGACCGCTACTACCTCGAGGTGCAGGCGCACGAGTCGGAGGGCCAGTCGACGCTCAACCGCCGCGTCTTCGCCCTCGCCGACACGCTCGGCCTGCCGGTGATCGCGACGAACGACGCGCACTTTCTGCGCGCCGAGGACCACGACGCGCACGACGTACTGCTGTGCATCGGGCTCGGCAAGGATCGGAGCGACGCCGACCGGATGCGCTATGACAGAGGACTCTATTTCAAGAGTGCGAACGAGATCCGGGCGCATTTCGCCGACCGCCCGGAGGTGCTCGAGAACACGCTCGAGATCGCCGACCAGGTATCGCTCGACTTCGGAAAGAAGTACCACCTGCCGGCCTTTCCCCTGCCCGAGGGCGCGTCGAGCGAGAACGAGCTGCTGACGACGCTGGCCACGGCCGGCGCCAAGGAGCGCTATGGCGAACCGCTCCCCGAAAACGTGCAGGAGCGGCTCGACTACGAGCTCGGCGTGATCACCAAGACCGGCTACGCCGGCTACTTCCTGATCGTCTCCGACTTCATCAAGGCGGCGCGCGACCGCGGCATTCCGGTGGGTCCGGGACGCGGCTCGGCGGCGGGGTCGCTGATCGCGTACTCGCTCCGCATCACCGACGTCTGTCCGCTCAAGTACGACTTGCTGTTCGAGCGTTTTCTGAACCCGGAGCGCGTGTCGATGCCGGACGTCGACGTCGACTTCTGCTTCGAGCGGCGCGGTGAGGTGATCGAGTACGTGCGGCAGAAGTACGGCAAAGAGTCGGTCTGCCAGATCGTGACCTTCGGAACGATGAAGTCGCGGGCCGCGATCAAGGACGTCGGCCGCACGCTCGGCTTCAGCCCGGCGGAGACGGACGCGCTGGCCAAGCTGATCCCGAACCAGCCGAACTTCTCGCTGACGGTGAGCGAAGCGATCGAGCAGGTGGCGGACGTCGGCAAGCTCTATCGCTCGGACGACCGATACAAGCGGCTGCTCGATTACGCGATCGCGCTCGAAGGGTTGTCGCGGCACACCGGCGTGCACGCGGCGGGCGTGGTGATCGCGCCGGGGCCGGTCGACGACTACGTGCCGGTGTGCACACAGTCATCCAAAGGCGCCGGGTCGAACGACGACGAGTCGGTGGTGGTGAGCCAGTACGACATGAACTGCCTCGAGAAGGCAGGCATGCTCAAGATGGACTTTCTCGGGCTGACGACGCTCACCGTCATCCACGACACGCTGGGCTCGATCGAGCAACGGACCGGAGCGACCGTCGACCTCGACGCGATCGCCTACGACGACGACGCGGTGTTCCAGATGCTGCGCGCCGGCCGCACGATCGGCGTGTTCCAGTTCGAGTCGACGATCGCCACGGACCTGCTGCGCGGCATGCGCTGCGACCGGTTCGACGATCTCGTCGCGGCGAACGCGCTGATGCGCCCCGGACCGCTCGACGCCGGCACGCATCGCGTCTATCAGCGGCGCAAGCGCGGCGAAGAGCCGGTAGTCTACGCCCTCCCCGAGCTGGAGCCGATCCTCGAGCCGACGTACGGCGTCATCACCTATCAGGAGCAGGTGATGCGCGTGGCGCAGGTGCTGGCGGGGATCTCGCTCGCCGAAGCCGACGTGCTGCGGAAAGCCGTCGGCAAAAAGGACGCGGAGCTGATCAAACAGGAGCTGGACAAGTTCATCGAGAAGTCGGTGGCGCGCGGCTTCGACCGGCGGATCATCGAGGAGCTCTCGGGGCAGATCGAGACCTTTGGGCGGTACGGCTTCAACAAGTCGCACGCCGTGGCCTACTCGGTGCTGTCGTACCAGACGGCCTGGCTCAAGGTCCACCACGCGGCGGACTTCATGGCGGCGCTGTTGTCGTCGTCGATCGGCGACACGGACAGCGTCGTCAAGTTCATCAACGAGGCGCGCGAGCTGGGGATCGAGGTGCTGGCGCCGGACGTGAACGAGTCGGGGTACAAGTTCACGGTGATCGGCGACAAGAAGCTTCGGTTCGGCCTGGGCGCGATCCGGAACGTCGGCCGGTCGGCGATCGACTCGATCGTCGCGGCGCGGAGCGAGCGGCCGTTCACGAGCTTGTTCGATCTGTGCGAGCGCGTCGACCTGCGTCTCTGCAACAAGCGGGTGTTCGAGGCATTGATCGCGTCGGGCGCGCTCGACTCGCTGGGCGGGCATCGCGCGCAGCACTGGGCCGTGCTCGACAGCGCGCTGCACGAAGCGTCGCTCAAGCAGCAGGAGGCGGCGGTCGGCCAGTTCTCGCTGCTCGGCGGCGGGGATCAGGGCGAGCATTCGGTCGCGGCGCCGCGCGTGCTGCCGAACGTGCCGGCGCTGACCGAATCGGAGCGGTTGACCAAGGAGAAGGAGATCCTCGGCTTCTACATCTCGGGGCATCCGCTGGAGCCGTTCCGCGTCGAGTGTGAACTGTTCGCCACGCACACCGTGTCTCAACTGGGCAAGTGGACCGATCAGGCGTTGGCGCTGGGGGTGGTGATCACGGCGGTCAAGCGGCAGCTCAGCAAGCGGTCGGGAGCGGAGTTCGCGCGGTTGACAGTCGAGGATTTTTCGGGATCTTCCGAGGTCCTGGTCTTCCCGGAGGCCTGGACGATGCTGGCGGACCGGGTGAAGACCGACGTGCCGGTGCTGTTGAAGGGGAGCTACTCGCGGCGCGACCAGGACGTCGACAATCCGACGTTCATCGTCGAATCGCTCACGCCGTTCGTGGAGCTGCGCTTGACGGGACAGGTGGCGGTGGCGATCGATCTGACGTCGCGCGGGAGCGGCACGAACGGAGCGAAGGACGAGCCGGGGCTGACGCCGGACGTGATTCGCGACGTGCGGGTGGTGGTCGAGACGCATTCCACCGGACATGCGTCGTCGCCGCCGCTCGAGGTGCAGTGGAGCGACGGCAGCGGCTCGGCGGCTCGGTTCAAGTCGCGGTCGCTGCGGATCGCGGCGTCGCAAGCGGCGTTGACGGATCTGCGCGCGGTGCTGGGAGCCGACCGCGTTCGACTCGTGCGTGGCGGAGGAGGCGGCTGACATGGGCACTTCGGTCACGCTGGAATTCGAGAAGCCGATCGCCGAGCTAGAGCGGCAGATCGACGAGTTGAAGCGGCTGGCCGGCGACCAGCAGCTCGACGTGAACGAGGAGATCGCGCCGCTCGAGAAGAAGCTGGCCGATCTGCGCCAGGAGATCTATCAGAATCTCACGCCGTGGCAGCGGGTGCAGGTAGCGCGGAACGTCAAGCGGCCGTTCACGCTCGACTACGTGCAGCTCGCCTTCACGGACTTCATCGAGCTGCACGGCGACCGTGCCTTCCGCGAGGACGCGGCGATCGTCGGCGGCTGGGCGCGTCTCGAGGGCGAGACAGTGATGGTGATCGGCCAACAGCGCGGGCGCGACACGAAAGAGATCTTGAAACGGAACTTCGGCATGCCGCATCCGGAGGGGTACCGCAAGGCGCTCCGGCTGATGAAGCTCGCCGAGAAATTCCACGTGCCGGTGATGACCTTCATTGACACGATGGGCGCCTGGGCGGGCCTGGGGGCCGAGGAGCGCGGCCAGTCGGAAGCGATCGCGCGCAATCTGTTCGAGATGAGCCGGCTCGAGGTGCCGATCATCGCCACGGTGATCGGCGAAGGCGGCTCGGGCGGCGCGCTGGCGCTCGGCGTGGCGGACCGCACGAACATGCTCGAGAACGCGGTCTATTCGGTGATCACCGTGGAAGGATGCGCGGCGATCCTCTGGAAGGACGGCAAGAGCCAGGAGATGCGCGAGAAGGCCGCGTCGGCGCTCAAGATCACCGCGCCCGAGCTGCTCGAGCTGCGCGTGATCGACGAGATCATCCCCGAGCCGCCGGGGGGCGCGCACGCCGACTACGAGGGAACCGCGCTCGCCCTGCACGACGTGCTCGTGCGGCAGCTCGAGGATCTCCGGCGATACAAGCCGGACAAGCTGGTACGGCGGCGGCGGGACAAGTTTCTGCGCATGGGCGCATTTTCCGAGTAAGGCTGTGAAACGGTAAACCGCCTCGGGCCTTCGGCCTCGCTGTGGTGACCTGTAACGGCGAGAGGAGCTGTACCGTGTTCACGATTGTACAGGTCACAACAGCCAGGGCGGCTTCGCCGCCCGAAGCGGTTCTACCGCGTTACACTGCCCTCACGTCATGCTCATCGAAGTAGCCTTCAGGGGAAACCGGAAAGACTTCTTTCAATGGGACGGCGACGAGCCGCCGCCGTTGCAGTCGTCGGTGATCGTCGACGCCGATCGCGGCGAGGATCTCGGCGTCGTGCACGCGGCTGGTGAGGCGGCGGAACACCGCAACGGCGGCGTGCCGCACGGCTACGGCCCGGCGGGTACGACGAAAAAGGCGCGGCGGCTCGCCACGCCCGATGAAGTCAAGAAGGCCGCCGACCTGCGCGAGCAGAACGAAGAGGCGCGGCGCAAGGCGACGGAACGTGTGCGCGCCAACTCGCTCGTCATGAAGCTCTCCGACGCCGAATGGCAGTGGGATCGGAAGAAGCTGACGTTCTATTTCACGGCCGAGAAGCGCGTCGACTTCCGCACGCTGGTGCGCGAGCTGGCGTCGATGTTCCGCACGAGGATCGAGCTCAAGCAGATCGGCGTGCGCGACGAAGCCAAGCGGCTCGACGGGATCGGCCGGTGCGGGCGGCAGTACTGCTCGTCGTCCTGGCTCCCCGAGCTGCGTCCGGTCAACCTCGGCGTGGCGAAGGACCAGCGCCTGTCGCTGAACCCGTCGCAGATCTCCGGCGCCTGCGGGCGCCTGATGTGCTGCCTGCGCTACGAGCACGAGTTCTACGTCCAGAGCCGCAAGCGATTCCCGAAGGAAGGGCGGCTCGTGCGCACCAAACGCGGCGACGAGAAGGTGATCGCCAACGACATCTTCCGCGAGCGCGTGACGCTGCGCGGTGAAGACGGCGAGGTGCGGACGATCACGTTGGTCGAGCTGCACAACGAAGCCAACGAAGCGGGCGCGCCGCTCGCCCTTCCGCTCACGGTGCCAGCGACCGCCACGGCAGAGTCGCGGCATCGCCACGCGGCGTCGGCAGACGACGACACGGTGGACGACACCATCGCCGTGGTTGAAGCCGAAGACGTCGACGACGACGAGGCCGACGACTCGGCGGACGCTGCGGCCGCTCCGCGCGCCGAAGCAACAACGGAGAGCACGAGCGAGCCGACTGAACGGCGGCCGCATCGGCGCCGCGGCCGTCGCGGCGGTCGGCGCAACCGGCAGGGCGGCCGCGGACGCAGCGACGGCGCGGCCGGCGACGCCGACAACACTGGCGCGAGCGACTCCGGAGAATCGAACGGAGGCACGCCCTAGTGGCGCGCTTCTACCTGACGACGGCGATCGACTACGCAAACGGCGAGCCGCACGTCGGGCATGCGTACGAGAAAATTGGGGCAGACGCCATCGCGCGCTATCGCCGCATGCGCGGCGACGATGTGTATTTCCTCACGGGCCTCGACGAGCACGGGCAGAAGGTCGCGCAGGCGGCGGCCGAGACCGGCGTGTCGCCGCAGGCGTACGTCGACCAGATGGCCGAACGGTTCGAGCGGATGTGGAAGCGGCTCGCGATCTCGTACGACCGGTTCATGCGGACGACCGACGCCGGCCACAAGCGCGGCGTCAAGGCGCTGATCGAGCGGATTCACGAACGCAGCCCGGACGACTTCTACGAGCAGGCGTACGAGGGCTGGTACTGCGTGGGCTGCGAGCTGTTCAAGCGCGACGACGAGATCGTCGACGGCAAATGCGTGCTGCATCCGACCCGCGAGCTGCAGTGGACGACCGAGCGCAACTGGTTCTTCCGGCTGACGAAGTATTCGAGTTTCCTCGAGCGGCTGTTCGATACGCGACCGGATTTTCTCTGTCCGGCAACGCGGCGCAACGAAGTGCTGGCGCTGCTCGAGCGCGGACTCGAAGACATCTCGATCACGCGGTCGCGGCTGAGCTGGGCGATCCCCTTCCCGATCGCGCTGCCGTCGGGCGAGCCGCAGGGGACGTGGGTCTGGTTCGATGCGCTCCCGAATTACCTGACGGCAACCGGCTTTCCCGACGCGGGCTATGAAACGCGCTGGCCGGCCCAGCTGCACGTGATCGGCAAGGACATCACGCGGCTCCACTGCGTGATCTGGCCGGCGATGCTCGAGGCCGCTGGCCTCCCGCTGCCGGAGCGCGTCTGGGCGCATGGCTTCGTGCTGCTCGCCGGCGAGCGATTCAGCAAGTCGTCGGGCGTGCGTCTTGACGTCGACGAAGCGATCGACCGACATGGCGCCGATGCCTTTCGCTACTTCTTGCTGCGCGAGGTTCCGTTCGACGCCGATGGCAGCTTCTCGTACGAGCGCTTCGACGAGCGGTACGTGTCGGACCTGGCGAACGCGCTGGGCAATCTGGCGAGCCGCGCGATCGCGATGGTCGAGAAGTACTGCGACGCCGTCGTGCCGTCAGGCGCGCAGACGGAGCTCGATCGCCAGGACGCGGCCGACATCGCCGAGTACCACGCGGCTATGGATGGCGCAAACGGCTATCTCCTGCACGAAGGGCTCAAGCGTGTGATGGCGTCCGTATCGCGCGGCAACGAGTATGTCCAGCTGAACCAACCCTGGGCGCTGGCCAAGATGCCCGACGCGCGAGCAGGACTCGAGACGGTGCTCGCGGCGATCGTCCGCCAGCTGGCCCGTCAAGCGATCCACCTCGCGCCCTTCATGCCCGACCGGGCGCAGGAGCTCTGGCGCCAACTTGGCGGACCGGGCGAGGTGCACGCCCAACGCTTCGCCGACGTCGCGCAGTTGGAGGTGACGGGGTGGCGAGTGGCGAAGGGGAGCGGGTTGTTTCCGAAGGAGTAGAGGAGCGCCGTGTGAACAGCCGCCCTGGATGTCCCAACAATTCTTGAACACGAATGCCGCGTATGAACGCGAATCGAACCTCGTGGCCTTCAGATCTGTCGCGCTGGAGTCGAAGCTTTTTTTGTCGCGGGGCTAGCTGCTGCTTCGCGGTTACGGCTCGTCGCTCGGCAGTCGCGTCCCACGTTTAACGTCCCACGTCCAACTTCACCTCACGGTGTCTTCTTCGCCGCCGGTGGCGGAGTCGCCGGTGGCGGAGTTGTCGCCGCCGGTTTGGAGAAGTCAACCGGTGGCGGGCCTTGCTCGGCGCCTGTCGTCGCCGTGAAATATTTGCGCGCTTTGGCGCCGGTGACTTTCGCCGTCATCACCGCTGGGAATTGGCGAATGTAGGCGTTGTACGCATTCACCGCCTGATTGTAGTCGTTGCGCGAGACGGCGATGCGGTTCTCGGTGCCGGTCAGCTCGTCCTGCAGGCGAATGAAGTTCTGATCGGCTTTGAGCTGCGGATATGCCTCGACCGAGACCATCAGGTGGCCGAGCGCCGTCGTCATCTGCGCGTCGGCATTGGCCATCGCTCCGGCGTCGTGCGACTGTACGGCGCTGAGCAGACCGGAGCGCGCCTGCGCGACTTGCGTGAACACTTCTTCCTCGTGCTGCGCGTAGCCTTTGACCGTATTGACGAGATTCGGAATGAGGTCAGCGCGTCGCTGCAGCTGCACCTCGATCTGACTCTGCGCGGACGCGGCCTGCTCGTCGAGCGTCTGAATGCGGTTGTAGCCGCAGGCGCCGAGCGGAAGCAGGAGCAAGAGAGCGAGCCAGCGTTTCATGTCGGAGCTCCTCAGGAGTGGTGAGAGTACGATGACACTACGTGCAAAGGGCTCGCCGAGTGACAGGCGCGCGCAACGCACGCTGCATCACACGGTTGGCTGAAAGCGGTCGAGGTGTGCGACCAGCTTCTCCATGCCGCTGAGATAGCCTGGCAGCACGGCGGCCGCGTCGCCGCCCTTGAGTACACCCTCGCCGCGCACGTGCCGAACGACGCGCTCGAACGGCTCGGCGTCGAATCCGGCGCGCGATGCCACCGCCTTGGCCAGCGCAACGTTGTCTGCCGGGGGCCGCTCGCCGTGGAGCCGCAGCACGGCGCGAAAGATGATCATGATCGCGCTCAAGCTCGCGCCGAGGAGCTCGACCTGGCGGCCGCCGTCATTGCCCGACGCGAGCACTCCCTGGCGCAGCTTGAGCAGCTTGCCCATCGCCTCCTGCTCGAGCTGGAGCCTGAGGTCGCGCAAATCGACCGAGATCCCGTCGAACGGCGCGGTGCCGTACAAGACTTTGTGTCGGTCGAGAATGTCGGCGTACTCCATTGGGAAGATGTCGGCCGAGCTCCGCCACTCGGCGCTCGTCAGCGTGAGCGGCGCGTGGTTGCCGGCGTCGACCCAGGCGCGCGACGCAGCCGAGGCCGCGGTGAGCCGCGGCGCACCGAGCGCGTCGACGATCACGAGCACGTTGTGATCGGAGCGTTTGGCAATGTGCTCACCCG
>DATNAT010000151.1:0-10294 GCA_035572355.1 Gemmatimonadaceae bacterium | reverse complement strand
GAGGCGAACGACGCGCTCGTCGCCGTGCGCACGGCGCGAGACGAAGCCGTGGCGCAGGCCACGCAGGCGAACGCGTTGCGCCAGGCGCTGGAGTTGGCGACGGTGCGCTACGAGGCTGGGCTGTCGAGCTATCTCGATCTGCTGGACGCGCAGCGGAGCTTGTTCGGCGCGGAGCTGGCGGCGAGTCAGGCGCAGCTCGGCGAGTTGACGGCGGCGGTGCAGCTGTACAAGGCGATCGGGGGGAGTTGGACGGTTCCGGCGCCGCGGTAGTAGTTCATCGCCGGGGCGATGGATCGGGCTATGAGATTTGTCTCAATAGCCCGGTGACGTCGAAGGAGTGGCTGGAGACCGAGGTTTGGGCACTGGTGGCGTGAGGCGGGGGGACCGGTATCTTCCACCGGTCGACCCAGCAGCAGGTCCACTTTCATCGGCGGCGCGAGCCGGGAAGTCCCGCGAATGCCTACGAACAGGATTTCACCAATCGTCGCGATGGTCTCGGCGATCGCACTTACCGCCTGCCCGCGTGCGGTGACACGGATGCGCGCCACGCAGCTGTCGGCCGCCAATTCATCGGCCTACGCGACGCCGGCGTTCGTCACACTGCCCCTCGACAGCATCATCCGAACGCTCGGGCCCAACGTCGGCCGAGGCGGCGTCAACGCGGCGCCGGCGATCATGAGCAACTCGTACGAGGGAGGCGGCGGCCACTTCGAGTGGGATTATTCGCTCGAGTTTACCGCGCCGGCATCCGACATCGACGTCGTACACGCGATCGCGACGCACCTCAAGGAGTTGGCGCCGCGGCGCGGCGTACGGGTCACCGGCTACACCCTCAGCGGCGACGGGCCGGTCGAATCGTTCAGCTATGCAACGGGGTCCAGTGTCGGGTGGGTGAGCGTCGTAGCGCTCAAGCGACGCCAACCAACCCTCGACCACTTTCTCGTCAGCGTTCGCGAGGACGATCGCCCGACGCGCTGAGTCTCGAATCGAAATCGGCCGGGGGTTGTTTCAGCCGTCGACCAGGTCCGCGTACTCCGGATGCCGCTCGAGATAGGCGCGCACATACGGGCAGATCGGGATCAATCGCAGGTGATTGACGCGCGCGTATTCGAGCGCGTCGTGCGCCAGGCGCGCCGCCACGCCTCTCCCCCTCAGTGCGGGGTCGACCTCCGTGTGCACGAGCGCAATCGTGTGCTCGCCGCGCATGTGATAGCTGAGGACACCCATGCCGTCGGCCCGCATGAGCTCGAACCGATGCTCGGCCGTGTTGTTGACGATGGCCTCGGGAACATGGACTTCCGCCGCGGCAGCGATGTGAACACCCGCGATCGGCGTCCAGGCCGGTGGATCGCTCGCCGGAAACGACTCGAGAGAGGATTCGTCGCCGGCGTCGAGTGATGGATCGGTCATTGGCGAATGCGGTGTGAAGCGGCGGCTAGCGTCTATTGTTAGAATGTCCGCCTGACCAATGAATTGCTAGCGGTGAAGTCGACCCACTGGGGCGAAGGTCATCGTCAGCGCCCAGCGCTCCACGGATTTCTCCGCTCCGTCGTCCGCATCGCAGGCGAACTCTCGCGTGATGTCTCGCGCGACGTCATGGAGCCGGCGGCGGAGGGCGGGGATGCGATCGGGCGACGTGGCGATGACCATGCGCGACAGGAGCGCGGGCTCTTCGCCGCGGCGCTGCATCGCGGCAAGTACCTCCTGACGCGCTTGCTCGAGGACGGTCATCGCCACGGCGCGCTTCGCCGCCCGGTCGCGCGGTGGCGCGCCGGGCGAGCTCCGCGGGGAGACGCGGCCGACCGCACGGAGCGCTACCGTGTACCACTTCTCGGTGGCGCCGCGATTCTGGCGCGTTTCGGTGAGGCGGAGCAGGCCGGCGCGCTCGAGCGCGGCGACGTGATGATAGAGCCGCGTCGGCGGCTCCCCCAACAGGTCGGCGACCTGTTTCGTCGTGCGCGGCGCTTCGGCGAACACCTCGATCAGGCGGAGTCGCAGCGGGTGGGCCAGCGCCCGCATCTCGGCGAGGCTGGTCTCGAGCGGCGGGGCGCCGCGTGTCCGGCGGGCCTTTCGGTTTCCTGGCATGTCGAAGCATACATCCAAAGATGGGTATTGACCAGGGACAATTGATTATTCAATATTATTTGAGTAAACCGCCTTGCTCGCCCACCGATCCACGCCGCCGCCCATGCCCACCGCTCTCGACATCGCATTCGCCCTCCTCTTCGCCGTCGGCATCGCCGGCGCCGCGGGAGTCTACTTCGATCGCCGGCTCAAGCGGCGGATCGCCGCTGGCGTTCCGAACGCGCGTCTCAACGCCTACCAACGGGCCACGGCGGTGCAGTGGGCGCTGGCGGCGGCGGCGATCGCCCTCTGGTGGCGCGAGGGACGTCCGTGGCGCGCGCTTGGCCTCGTTCCCGCCATGGACTGGCGGCTCTATCTCGGGCTCGTCGTCGCCCTCGTGACGCTCGCCCTCGTCCTCCGGCAGAACCGTGCGGTGCGTCGCCTCACGGCGGAACGCCTCGAGCGACTCGTGCCGCGTCTCCAGAGCGTCGACCTCATCGTTCCCCGCGACGCGACGGAGTTTCGCTGGTTCATGCTCCTGTCCGTCACGGCCGGCGTCTGCGAAGAGCTGCTCTATCGCGGGTTCCTGACCTGGCTCGTCGGCGCATACCTCGGGCTCGTCGCGGCCATCCTCCTCGTGTCGGCCGCCTTCGGGCTCGCGCACGCATATCAGGGACGCAACGGAATCGTGAAGATGGGCGCCGTGGCGCTGGTGATGAGCGGCATCGTGGTCATCAGCGGCTGGCTGGTTCCGGCGATGCTGGTCCACGCGCTCCTCGACATCTCGGGCGGCGTCGTCGGGTATGCCGTGATGACGCGGCCCGGCCAACCCTCCCGATAGCGGCGCGGGTCGCGCGCCGCTGGCGCCGATTCGAGATGTTTTGTATATCATCGGCCTCTCGAGAAGGCTGCAATATCAGAATGGCGCTCGTCGTCTTGCTGCGCGGTGTGAACGTCGGCGGGCATCGGACGTTTCGGCCGAGCCGCCTTGCGCAGGACCTGCGTGAGTTCGACGTCGTGAACATCGGCGCGGCGGGGACGTTCGTCGTGCGACGTCCTGGGCCGCGCACGGAGTTTCGCGCCGCGCTCGTGCGCAACCTGCCCGTGCAGACGGAGATCGTGTTCTGCGAGGGGCGGCACCTGCTGGAGCTGGAACGCGCGGCGCCGTTCGGCCCCCGCGCGGCGGAGCCGGACGTCGTGCGATTCGTGAGCTTTCTCGTACGCCGCGGCGGCGAGCCGCCCGAGCTTCCACTCCATTTTCCGGATGCGTCGAGCTGGCTGGTGCGGGTGCGCGGCTGCGACGGCCGCATCGCCTACGGCGAGTACCGGCGTCACATGAAGACGATCGGGTATCTGGGTCAGCTCGACAAAGCGTTCGGCGTGCCGGTGACGACGCGGAATTGGAACACGGTCGGATCGATTCTGAAGGTGTTGAGATGATCATGGCTAGCGTCGCCCGCTTTGCCGGAGGCGCGCGGCCATGGCACGAGAGTGCGCACCGCTGCTACGTTGCGGCACTCGGACGCTTTGCCGCGAGGGACTGTGGAGATGCCGGACCGCAAACGCCTTCAGACCTATGATACGCCGGAGATCACGGTGACCTTCGATCCGAGGGTGTGCATTCACTCCGGCGTCTGTGTCCGCGGGTTGGGTGCGGTCTTCGACGTCGAGCGAAAGCGCTGGATTCGCCCCGATCTCGCACCGGCCGCCGAGGTGGCGGCGCAAATCGATCGCTGCCCGTCCGGAGCGCTCCAATACACGATGAAAGGATCGGTGTGAGCCACGACCCGCCACTTCGGTGAGAACACCATGAACGTCTCCGCGTTGGACGAGAACGGCCGGCCGGTCGATTGGTGGTTCATGTACAAGGTGCCCAAGCTGCACGCCGGGAACGGCGGCGACGCAGCGACCGGCTATGAGTACGTCTATTACGACGCAACGATCGACAAGGAGGGTGGTCCGGTCGCCGCGTCGCAGCACACGATCGACAGTGGCAAGGGCGCTCTCAACAAGACGCTGAACGCCGTGTTCGGCTGCAAAGATCCATCGCTCGGCTGGATCCTGTACAACGACGAGACGCCCGACGCCGCCAAGATCACCGACGACGGCAACCTTGGCCACACCAAGGGTGTGATCGCGTTCGACGTCGAGAGCAAGACGGCGTGGTGGCTGCTGCACTCCTGGCCGAAGTTCGCCGAGCCCAAGACGAAACGCGATCCGACGCCGATGTACGGCCAGACCTATCTGTGCCTGACGCTCGGACTCGAAGCCGTGTCGGACATCGCGTTGCAGATGTCCGGGCATCAAGAGCCGCAGACCTACCAGTGCCGCACGCCCGCGAAGCTGGCGAGGACCGATCCGCTGTACGTGCTGACGCAGGGGGTGAAACTGAGCCCGACGCCGGCGACGAGCGTGCTCGATCTCAAGACGCGGGGGCGGATGCCGTTCCGAATCATCGCCAAGAACCGCGCCTGGAACGACGACTTCTGGAACAACCTGGTCGGTCCGACGCTGAAGGCGGACATCGATGTCGAAACGTGGATTCGAGGCGACAAGATTCCGCTCGTCGCCGATTCCGACGGCGTCCACAAGACCTTCGACATCAAGTTCATCAATCTCGGCGCGCTCGGCATTCACATGATCTGGCCGGAGAGCCACGATCACGCCAAGTGGGCGATCGCGACGGACTCCGATTGGATCTGCGTCGGCGACATCAACCGCATGGTTTCGCAGCGCAAGAGAGGCGGCGGGACGATCGCCTTTCAGAACCAGACGCTCTGGCGCGCGCTCTCGAAGACGAGCTTCATTCTCACGCCGCCGGGGATGAGCCGGACGGAGACGCACAAGCTGATCCAGGCAACGCATCCCAAGCCGAATCCGGTGGCCAATGTGCGGGCGAAGGTGCTCAAGCCGGCCAAGCGGACCAAGGCGGCGGGGAAGAAGAAGCGGCGATAGGGCACGGGTTCGAGGTGAACTGACTCATCCCGCTGCAGACGGGCGGCGACGAATTGGCGATGTTCTGGTTTCGTCATATGCATCTTGCCATGACAACTGATTGCCAATTAGGATGTGAGGGTCAGTAGCGGCGACGCTGACCAGATCGACGTCGCCGCCGCCGCACACCCCCCCCCCCGCCCGAACTCGTTCGAACCGTGCACCATTCCCGCCGCCGTCCTCAGGACTGGCTCGCCGCCGTCGCCGCGCTTGTCATCGCCACGGCCGCAGGCGCTCAGCGGTCCCAGAATCAGCCGGACGTGTCGACGACTCGAATCGATGCCGCCGCGAGCAGCCTCGCCCGCGCGATCTCAGCCTGGGATACCGCGGCCGTGATTGGGATGATGACCGAAAACGCGACGTTCACACAGTCGGACCGAACCATCGTGACAGGCGCCGCTGACGCGGCTCGCGCGTTGCTGCGTACACGGTTTTCGGGCGGCGTCTATCGTCTCCTGTTCGAGCCGATTGAGAGTACCAGATGCCTGGCTGGTGCCGTGCAGACTGGCACGTACATCGTCATGCAGGTGCGTAGCAGCGATCAGGAAAGCGTGGAGCGCGGAGCGATGGCAGTGAGCTGGACCCCGAGCGGGCAACAGCTGCGCGTTGAGCGGATCGCGCTCGTTGCCGACGGAAACGCCGTCGGCGCGCGCAGCCGGCTCGGAGCCCGGTGTTCGCGACTCGACGCGCGCGCGTTCGCCGGGCGCCGATTCGAGCTCTCCGTGATGCCGGCCTCGATGGCCGGATGGCCGGGGGCCGATCACCTCGAGAGCGCGCTGGCCAATCGAGGTTGGACCCGCGCACCAGCCGTCGATCTCTTCACCAAGGCGTACGAACCAACGGAGTCCGACGTGTTGAATCACGGCCGAACCGACCCGGGCATGATCTGGATCGGCGGCGTCTCCCTCCGCGTCTCGCCGCGCGTGCGAGTCGCAGCATCGATTCAACCAGCGGCCACGACGTCGCGGCTACTCACCTACAATGAGGCCGAGTCGTCGCGCCTCACTCAGAGTATGGCGGTACGCGAAACCACACTCGGCTTCACCGCGGAGAATTGGCATCTACGCGCTGGATTGGGTGCGGCGCTCGTGTCCTCCAGCGTCCAGGAGCGCTACGAACACCTTGTCTTGCACGATCCCGCATCCCCGGACGGTGCACCCGGGCGCGGCACGGTCGAGGACGAGCAGTATTCGCCGTCGTCGATCGGAGCCGTAGGCTCACTTCAGTATTCGTTCCCGGTTACAAGTCGAGCCTCACTCGGGATCATCGGCCGCAGTCGAATCGCTCCACCCCTCAAGGTGAAAGGTGTGGAAACCCACCGCGATTGGACATATGACGTCAATGGGTCGTACGCTGGGTTGCTAGCCACCGTGGCCTGGTAGACGCCGAGCGGCGCGCCGCGGGCGAGCGCTATCGCACCGGCAGCCCGCTCGGCACCGTCGCCGGCTCCACGCTCGCGAGGCCCCGCGCCGCGGGGTCCGTGAGTGATTTCAAAAAGGCCACGAGCTGCTTCTGCTCATCCACCGTGAGCCCGAGCGGATCGCGCAGCCGCCCGTCGAGCGAAGCAAGCAGCGCGTTGATCGTCGTTGCCTCGCCATGATAGCTCGAGCGCAGCGTCGGGTCGAGCTGCGACGGATCGTATGACTTGACCGCCGAGTCGACGTTGTTGTAGTGCCGCACGACCGCCTCGAGCGTCGGATACGCGCCGTCGTGCATGTACGGCGCCGTCAGCTCGACGTTGCGGAGCGGGGCGACGCGAAAGACGAACTTCCCCGTCTGAAATGGTCCGCGAATTCCTGGTTCGCCCGTGCCGGCGTCGAGTGGTGCCGCGCTGCCGGAGCCCGGACCGATCTGCGGCACGGCGACGCTCGCGAACTCCTGTCCGCCGAGGAACGGACCATTGTGGCAGGTCACGCAGCGCGCCTTGGTGAAGAAGAGCAGCGCGCCCTGCTTTTGCGCCGCCGTGAGGGCGCCGTCGTCCTGGGCCAGATAGCGATCGAACGGCGAGTTGAACTTGGTGAATGTCTGTACTTCGAACGCGGCGATGGCGTTGGCCGCGTATTCGAAGCCGAGGCGTGTGACGTCGGCCCCCGGGTAGGCGACGCCAAGCTTCCGCGCGTACTCGTCGACCGCCGTGATGCGATGCATGACCAGCGCCCAGATCGCGGCGAAGCTCGAGTCGCTCGGCGGCGCGAGCTCGTTGGCGCCGCCGAACGCATCGTGATCTCCCGGTTGACCGCGCATCTCGACGCGGTTGATCACCGGCAGCATCGCCTGCGCGGCGAGCAGGTTCGCGACGCCGCTCGGCAGCGCGCTGCCGACGGGCGAGAGGATCGGCGCCGACGTCGGCCCGAGCTGCGACACACGGCCGTCCCAGAACAGATAAGGCATGCCGAGCCCCACGCTGAACAGCGACGGCGCGTTGCGCGGCGAGAGCTGCTGGTGCGTGCCGACGGCGAGCGATCGGGCGTCGCCCAGCGCGAGATTGGCCTGGTGGCAGCTCGCGCACGACACGTCGCGATTGCCGCTCAGCAGCTTGTCGAAGAACAGCGAGCGGCCGAGGTCGACGAGGGCGGGGTTCTGCGGCGCGAGGGGGAGAATCGGCGTGATGTTCCAGCGGGAGATCTGCGCACGCACCTGAGCGTCGAGCGACGGCGGCGCTTGGACGTTGGTGATCGCGCCGTCGCGGCAACTGGCCGCGAGCGCGGCAAGCGCCGCGATGAGCACGCCGGCCACGAGGCGCGGCCGAGTGCGACGAGTGGTGTGTAAAGAAGGAATGCTCATCGACGGCTCAGCGGACGGGAAGGGAAACGGAGAACTGGTGCGTCGTCGTCGTCAGACCGGTGAGCGACAGGTTGCCGTTCGGCGCCGCGAGGATGTTCGTGCCGCCGGCTTCGAGAACCGGCGCGGTGACGACGCCTTCGGGGGCGATGCCGGGCCGGCCGGTGCCCGTGGTGCTCCGCCCGGCGTAGCGCAACTCGAGATTGTCGAAGTGGAAGCTCAACCCCCATGTCCGCGTCCACTCGTTCCACTGCTCGTGCTGCCGGCGCTCCGTTTCGGCCACATGATCGATCTCGTGGAGATTGTAGTCGATCGCGCGGAGGCCGATGCCCGCCTCGAGACGCAGCGTCTGATGGTTGCCGAGGTCGATGTCACGCCCGACGCCGGTGCGAAGAATGGCATTGGAGAAGTGGAATCGATTCTCCGTCGTCATGCCGCCCGGCGGAATCGTCGCCCCCGACGGCGCGCCGAGCGCCGCCTGTGCTTCGCCCCAGGTGTGCGTCGCGATCGGTTCATAGATCGCATCGAGCCCGAAGGTCGTGGCGCCCTGCACCTTGGACACGCCGAGGCCGATGTCGCCCGCGGTCGAATGTCCGGGGTCCCAGGGGACGACGACGATCTGCTGGGCGAGGGTGTAGTCGGGGAGCTTGGGATGCGACGCGAGGTTGCCGGTCGCGATCGCGCCGATGCGCCAGAGCGAGTCGGAGAGGGGCCGGGCGAGCGCCACCTGCACCCCCCACGTGTCGGTGCGGTCGAGGTTGTGCTCGAGGCGCGCGTTGGTCGCGAAGGTGCGCGTATTCGGATTCCACACCTGCTCGGGCCAGGTGACGTCGTGCGTCATCGAAAAATGATCGTGGAGAACGATGGCCTCGAACGTCTGCCGCCCGGCAGGGAGCGTCCAGTCTTTGGTGACGCCGAGCCGCGCATCGAACGAGCCGCCGTGCTGCGCCACACCGGCGCTGCCCGCGTACAGCAGGTCGGTGCCGTCGACGTCATTGAGCCCGGACCAGAGCACGCTCGCACCGAGTGATACGCCGCGCGACGGAAAGGCGCGTCCGACGCTGCCGAACGCGTATCTGTTCTGGCGCGAGGGCGACGTGGTGACGATCGGTGTGCCGTCGGCCGTTGGGATGCCGGGCGGAAAGAACTGCGAGGCGCCGCGGATCGTGTCGATCTCTTGAATCGCCAGCGTGAACGCGGCGAAGGTATCGCCGGATCGCACGAGCCCGCCGACGGGAAGCGTCTTGCCGCCGCCGGCGCGCTCGGAGAGAGAATAGAAGGTGGGCGACCCGAAGAACGCGCCGCCGCGGGTGACGCGCGAACCCTTGGCGGGATTGACGAACGGATCGAGCAGCGAGTCGTCGAGTGCGATCGAGACGTCTCCCATCGCGGCATTGGCCGACGGAAAGATGCGCCACTGATCGCCTTCGGCGATCGGCAGCGTCTTGATCTGGATGACCTGCGCGCTCGTGGAGTGCGCGATGAGCGAGAGCGCAGCGGCGAGTGCCGCGGCGAGGGAATGGAGCCGAGACGAACGGTGCGCGTGCATCGCGGACCTCAGAGGATTGTCGCCGGGAGGCTCAACTATGCGAGAATCGAGATCGTCACTGGCTGAAGGCTGAGGGCTGAGGCCTGAGGCCAGAGGCCTGAGGTTCATGCCTGAGGCCAGAGGTACATCCTTCTCGCTGCACCGCGTCAGGATCTTGGCCGGGTGAGCGAGACCAGGTCGGAGGCTCGAGGCTGGAGGATGCCAGGCGTGAGAACGCCAATGCCAACACGCTCCTCACGCCTAGCTCCTCCAAACTCGAGCCTCCAGCCTGGTCTCGCCGACCCGGCCGAGATCTCGAAGCGGTGAGGCGAGCAGTGAGTACCTCTGGCCTCAGGTTCGAGCTCGGACCTCAGAACTGAGCCCGGAGGCTTGAGGCCCGCGCTCCGAGCGGCAACGTTATTCCGCGACTCCGTGTCCTACCCCTCAGCCCTCTTGATTCCCTCAATTATTGAGTGTACCGTCCCGCCATGACCTCCGAGCTCGACCTGCTTCAAGGCACGCTCGACGTGCTCGTCCTTCGCGCCCTGTCGTGGGGCCGGATGCATGGCTACGCCGTGGCGCGGTTCATTCGCCAGGGTTCTGACGGAAGCTTCAACGTGATCGACGGCGCGCTCTACACCTCGCTGCATCGCATGGAAGAACGCGGCTGGGTCGAGTCGGAGTGGGGCGTGTCCGACAAGCGGAAGCGCGCCAAGTTCTATCGCCTCACCGCGGCGGGCCGCCGCGCGCTGCGCGAGGAGACGCGGTCGTGGAACGACTACGTCGCCGCGGTGGCGCGCGTGATGAGTGCGATGCCGGAGCCGGGGGTCGTATGAGCGTGCAGCGCGACGTCGACGCCGAGCTGCGCTTTCATCTCGAGGCGCGGATCGAGGAGCTGATGGGGCAGGGGATGTCGCGCGAGGAAGC
>DATNAT010000150.1:0-5798 GCA_035572355.1 Gemmatimonadaceae bacterium | reverse complement strand
CGGGGCTCGAGCGAATCAGCACCGCGCCGCGGGAGATAAGCGAGATCGAGGCGCTGATGAAGACGCGGAGCAAACTGGTGCCCTGACCGGTTTCCGGCCGCGCGCTACTTCGCGTTGCGCGCCAGCCGCAACTCGAGGTGCCGCTTCACGTCGCGCCACTCGGCGGCGAGGATGCTGTACATCACCGAATCGCGCACCGTGCCGTCGCGGCGCGGGCGGTGGTGTCGCAGCACGCCGTCTTTCTTCGCGCCCAGCCGTTCGATCGCCCGCTGCGACGCGAAGTTGAAGTTGTCGGTCCGCAGACCCACCACCTCGCAGCCGAGCGTTTCGAAGGCGTGTGTCATGAGGAGCAGCTTGCACGACGTGTTGACGTTGCTCCGCTGCCAGCTCTTCGCGTACCAGGTGTACCCGATCTCGACGCGGTCGATGTCGGCGACGACGTCGTGATACCGCGTGCTGCCGACGATCGCGCCGGTGGCCAGCTCGCGCACGGCCCAGGCCAACATGTGGCCGGCGCGCTGACCCTCGAGTGCTTCGGCGATGTATGCGTCTACCTGGGCCGGTTCGGGCACCACGGTGAACCAGAGCTCCCAGAGCCGGCCGTCGGAGACGGCGGCCGCGAGAGCGGACGCGTGTGCCTGGGCGAGCGGCTCGAGTCGCACGCCGTGGCCTTCCAGGACGACTGGCGCGAGCGTGATCAAGAGATCGTGTCCGAGCTCGAAGGATGAGACGACCTCCAAACATCATGCCGTGCGCAACCCCGCGCCGGCACCCGCGCCCACACTGGCGTGCGTGCTCCAGGTCGCGGTGCGCAGCGACGCCGCGTACGCCGTGAGCGCGGGCGCCGGCGCGACATCGAGCTCGCTGCGCAGCAACCGTTCGTGCGCGCGCGCGTAGCTGAGTGCCGTGCCATGGTCGCCCGCGGCAACCGTGGCCTGCATGAGGCCGAGCGTGATGCGCGAGTCGAGCGGCCGGAGCGCGGAGAGATTGAGCCACCACTCGGCGGCCTGGCGTGCGTCGCCCGACGCGCCGGCGCGCGTGGCCAGCGTCTCGATTGCCTTTTCCGCCTGGCGCGCCAGCACGGCGCGTCGGTCTTCGACCCATCGCTCGAACTCGGGGCAGCCGTTCAGGTAGAAGCCGTCGAGAAAGCTTCCGCGATAGAGGCGGACCGCCTCCACGTAGTCTTCGCGGGCGATCGCCGAATCGAAGTCGGCGACGTCGCTCGACACGATCGCGGGGTCCAGTCGCAGCGACATCCCCGGCCCGACGATCACCCGTTCGTGCACCGCGCGGCGCAGCGCGTGGACCAGCTGCGAGAGCGTGTGCCGCGCCCGCCCTTCGTCGCACTCGGACCAGAGCAGTCCGACGATCCGGTCGCGGGTGATGCCGTCGCGGCTCGCGGCGAGCAGCGTCAACAGGGCGAGCTTCCGGCGCTGGGCAATGGAAGCATCGAACCACCCCGATGTCTGCTCGATCCCCATGCCACCAAAGGTGCGAAGGCGAAGGATCGGTTGGGCCGAGGCAAGTCCGCCGACCGGCTCTTGAAAAAGCGTCGCGTGTTCTGACATCGCTGCTCGACTCCCCGCCGCCACCGCGGCTGATCGTGATGAGGTTTCCTTCGGCTGGCTCCGATCGGAGCACAGGAGGTCCTCGACGCGGGCGAATCTGACGACAGGTCATCACGGCCCTATCAGCCGGGGCATCATCTCGCTATCAGCACGACTCAACGTGTTGCCGTGCATCGACATGGCGACTTTGACTCGGCGGCGTTCGCGTTTAGCGCGACAGATGCCGACGGCGAAGACGACTGAGAAAAATGTGATCGGCGGGTGACTCGGGAGCGGTAGTCTGCCGGGAAACGCTCCCGGAGAGTCCCATGTCCATCGTTCACGCGCACCCCCCTCGTTCAGCCCTCCGTGCTCGAGGCTCGCTCCTGGCCGCGCTCTGTCTCGCCGCAGCGGGCCGCGGCCTTCAGGCTCAGGCCCACGTGAATCCGTCGTTCGTGGTGAAGAGCTTGATGGTCGACGCGACGTCGAGCGATCGGCTCACCGACGCGACGATCGTCCAAACGGCCGGGCCGGAGGGCGCCGTCGTTCAGGTCAACTTCGCCACCAGCATGCCAAGCCAAATGCTTGGCCGGGTGCTGGAGGACGCGCTCCTCGGGGGTCGAAAACCGAGCGAGCTGACCGTGGCGAGCGTCGATGGAAACACCAACGCCGTCGTCGAGGGCGCTACTGTCGCCACCCACGTTCAGGAAATCCGCTTCCCCGTCGCCAATGCGAGCGCGCAGGCGAGCACCGGTTTTTCCGTGAAGCTCTTTCCGGCGCCGAGTAGGAGCGCGCCCGCCACGATCACTCCGCCGCATCTGGTGGCCGGCATGCACCCAATGCTCCAGAACGACTTCAAGCTCACGATCGATCAGGTGGACTGCCGGCGCGTCCTCAGCCTCTCGCCGATCGTCGTCAGCTTCGCCGGAAGCGCGAAGGGGGTCGGTCCCATGCAGGTGCAGCCGATCGTGATCCGCGTCGGGCAGGCAGATCTCGCGGGCTTTCAGGCATGGCTGACCAGCGGGGCGACTCGCAATGGCTCGCTCAGCTTCATGGAGCCCAACTTGGCGACCGCGATGCTGACCATTCAGTTGAACGGCATGAAGGTCACGCGCATCGTCACCTCGACGTCGAATGCGATGTACTCCGACGTTACCGTCACGGCGACCGGTGTCAGCGTTGCCGGATGGAAGGGCTGATTCCGTGTTCGGTGAGTAAGGCGCGCACGGCCGGCGCCTGATCGGCGTACGCGTTCCAGACCGACGCGCACCAGGCGTGAATCGCGGCGTCGCGCGCCTCGCCGGCCGGCGCCGCGAGAACCTCGATCGCGGTGACGGATCCGCGGTCGATCGGAAGCGGAAAAGTGGGCCACGTTTTCGAGCGCTTGGCGAGGAGCATGTGCGCGCGCTGCACTTCGCGTCCGCTGAATCCGCGCTCGAGCTGCAGACACAGTCCGACGAGCGCGAAGGCGACGGTGATCGGCTTCGAGCTCGCGTCGGCCTGCTGCGCCGCGAAGGCGTCGACCACGTGCTGGTGGATGAAGTCGAGCGACTGATGCGACAGCGTGTAGGCGCAGAGCTCGTCGTAGGCTTCGCGTTCCGTCATGAACGCGAAGTTGCGGCGCCCGGCCGTGCCCGCGCAACCGTCGGCGATATGTCTTGACGAAACCGCGGCCGGTTCCTATTCTCTCCACGGAGATACTCCGGGGAGAGGCAGGGTGATGCGCGACGACGATCTCGGGTTGCTGCAAGGGACGCTCGATCTGTTGGTCCTCAAGGTGCTCGCCTGGGGCCCGCACCACGGCTATGGCATCGCGCGGTGGATCAAGGGCACCTCGGGCGACGCGCTCGTCGTCGAAGATCGCGCGCTCTATCTCTCGCTCCATCGCCTCGAGGAGCGCGGCTGGGTCGCCGCCGAGTGGGGGCTGTCAGAGAACAACCGCCGCGCCAAGTACTATCGTCTCACCGCGGCCGGCCGCAGGCAGCTTCGCGATCGCATCACCCGCTGGACGCGTTACGCCGACGCGGTGTCGCGCATTATCACCGCCGACGAGCCGGTCACCGCATGAAGGACTCCACGCGACCGCCCGGCATTCGCCGGCTCTTCCGGCTGCGCGACACCGCGCGCTCGATCCGCGGCGACGTCGACGACGAGATCCGCTTCCACATCGAGAGCCGTGTCGAAGACCTCGTCGCGTCGGGCCTCGACGCGCGAGCGGCGCGCCAGCAGGCCGAACGCGAGTTCGGCGATCGCGGGGTGAGCGCCCGCGAGCTCGTCGCCGTCGACCGGCGCCGGCTCGGCCGCGAGCGCCGCGGCGAGATGCTGTCATCGGTCATTCAAGATCTCAAATACGCCTGGCGGGGCCTCGCGCGGCGGCCGGCGGCGACGGCCGTCACGCTGTTCGCGCTCACCGTCGGCATCGGCGCGAACGCGGTGATGTTCGGCGTGATCGACCAGTTGATGCTCAGGCCTCCAGCTGGCGTCGCGGCGCCCGAGCGGCTGCAGCGCGTCTACTACGACGACATGTCCGACGGCAAGGCGGTGGCAAGCCCCGTCACGACGTACCGCACGATCACCGCGCTGCGGCGCGTCGCCAGCTTCAGCGGCGTAGCCGCCTTCGGGTACCCGGACGCAATGACGCTGGGCCACGGCGCCGACGCGGCGAGCGTCAAAGTCCAGTTGGTCTCCGGCAACTTCTTTCGACTCCTCGGCGTCCCGCTCGAGCAGGGCCGCGGGTTCAGCGACGACGAAGACGATCCTGCGCATGGCGCGCCCGTCGCCGTCGTGAGCGACGGGCTGTGGCGCAGCGCGTTCGCCTCGTCGCCCGATGCGATCGGCCGCCGTATCGAGCTCTCCGGCCATCTATATACGGTGATCGGCGTGGCGCCAGCGGGCTTCAGCGGGATCGATCGCCAGCGCATCGATGCCTGGATACCGATCGCTTCGGTCGCTGCGGAAATGTTCGGCAGCGATTGGTATACGACATCGCACAGCTTCTGGGTGCAGGCGATCGCACAGCTCCGCGGCGCTGCCTCGATTGACGTCGCCGCCGCTCAAACCGCGGCGGCCTATCGGGCCGATCGCGCCGCGTGGGGACCCGATTACGCGAACGACACCAGCGTCACGGCGGTCCTCGGTCCACTCATCGCCACTCGATCCCCCAACGGGGTGAGTCCGGAGGCGAAGGTTTCGCTCTGGTTGATGGGCGTGTCGCTCATCGTGCTGCTCATCGCCTGCGCGAACGTGGCGAACCTCTTGGTCGCCCGCACGGTGGACCGCCGCCGCGAGATCGCGGTGGGACTGGCGCTGGGCGTGAATCGCGGTCGACTCGCGCGGCAGCTCCTCGCCGAGTCGGTCCTCCTCGCGGGGATCGCCGGAGCGCTGGCTCTGCTGTTCGCGCAGGTCGGCGCCCGGCTCGTCGAGCGCGTCTTGCTTCCGGGAATCGTCTGGACCGGCGGAGTGCTCGACGCGCGCGTGCTCGGCTTCACGCTGTCCGCAATGGTCGCCTGCGTCGTCCTCTGCGGTCTGGCGCCGGCGATCCACGGTGCGCGACAAGATGTGAGCGACGCGCTCAAGAGCTCGTCGCGTCAGATCGCCGGCGGCCGCCGGTTCGGCCGGACGATGTTGCTCGTGACCCAAGCGGCGCTTTCCGTGCTGCTCCTCGTCGGCGCCGGGTTGTTCGTCAAGAGCCTGCACAACGTCGCGAATCGCGATGTCGGCATTACCCTCGATCGCGTGCTGCTCGTCGGCATGAACACGTACGGCACCTCGTTCTCACCGACCGTTCGACGCGAGCTGTACGGCGCCGCGCTCGAGCGGTTGCGCGCCGTGCCGAACATCGAGCACGCGGCGGCGGTCTCGGCGACCGTTCCGCTTCGAGCAGCCACCGCCGTGTCGCTCCACTTTCCCGGCCTCGAACACCCGCCGAGCTTCGCCGGCGGCGGACCGTATCTCGGCGTCGTGCCGAGTGAGTTCTTCGCGACGGTCGGCGCACGGATCGTCGCCGGCCGCGGCTTCACTCCGTCCGAGGACCGCGTGCCGTCGCGTGTCGCGATCGTCAATCAACTGGTGGCGAACGCGTATTGGCCTGGCCGCAATCCGGTCGGGACCTGCGTGCGCCTCGGCAACGACTCGACCTGCACGACGATCGTTGGTGTGGCGCACACCGTCATGCTGTTCAGCGTCGTGAACGACGATCGCGCGATGCTCTACGTTCCGCCGACGCATCCGTTCCTGTCCGACGCGCGATCG
>DATNAT010000149.1:0-7186 GCA_035572355.1 Gemmatimonadaceae bacterium | reverse complement strand
CTACGCCAAGACCTTCGGCCAGTCCCTGTCGCCACTCGCGCCGCCTGCTCTCGCCGGGCGCACGGTCCGCGACAACGCCTACGTGCAGGGCCTCTACTCGCGCTATTTCGGCGTCTACGGATCGTACGTGAACGAGACCGCTGCCAACGTCTCGTTCAACGAGAACAAGGGAACGCCCTATTTCGCGCTTCCCACCGGCAATGTGCTCGTCGCATCGTCGCTCGCCGACGGCACGCCGACGTTCGGCAACCTGTCGTTCGGCGGCAATGGCGGCCTGGAAAACGATACACGCCAGACGTCAGTCGAGATCAACAATAGGACCAATCTCCTGCTGCACGACCGGCTGTCCCTGCCCGCCACCATCTTCCTTCAGTCTCGCTACGAGCGCTACGATCAAACGATCGCGGCGAATCGTTTCGGGAACTTCAATTTCGCATCGCTGAACGACCTGGCGAACGACGCGCCGAGCAGTTTTACGAGAACGCTCAATACGCCCAATCGGAGCGGCGGAGAGTGGATGGGCGCGGCCGCGATGGGCGTCACCTGGAACACCCAGAAGTTCGTCCTCACCGGCGGCCCCCGGCTCGACGTCAACGCCTTCACCGGCTTGCCGGCGCGCAACCCCGATCTCGAGCGCGCCTTTGGTCTTCGCAACGATCTCGCGCCGAACTCGATCGCCGTGAGTCCGAGAATCGGCTTCAACTGGTACTATCACAGCGGACCGTCGCTCAGCTACAACGTGTCGCCGTACTCGCGCGTCTACCGCGGCGGTCCACAGATCCGCGGCGGCTTCGGCGAGTTTCGCAACAACCTGCGCAGCGACTTGCTCGCCGACGCGATCGGCGCCACTGGACTTCCAGGAAGCAGCGCGCGGCTCGTCTGCACCGGCGCGGCGGCGCCGATTCCCGACTGGCCGTCGTTCGTCGCCGATCCGTCCAACATTCCCACCACCTGCGCCAACGGCGCGACCGCGTTCGCCGATACCGCGCCCAACGTCACTATCGTCGACCGGTCCTACACGCCCTCGCGCTCCTGGCGCAGCACCCTCGGCTGGACCAACACGATCCTCGGCAACTACTTCGCCATTGACGGCTTCTACACACGCAATCTCAATCAGCCGAGCCTGGTCGACGTCAACTTCTCGGGCACGCCGAAGTTCACGCTCGCCGACGAGGGTGGGCGCCCGGTGTTCGTCTCACCCGGCAGCATCGTCCCGGCGACCGGCGCGCTGTCCGCCGTCGAGTCGCGGCGCGATGCCCAGTTCGGTCGCGTGGCCGACCGTGTGTCCGACCTGCACGGCGACGCGCGACAGGTGACGGTCTATCTCATCCCGAACCTTCCCTTCCGTTTCGGCTTCGTCACGCTCGGCTACACCTACCTCGACGCACGCGCCCAGGCTCGCGGGTTCGATCAGAGCGCATCGCTCGATCCGCGCGACATCGAGTCGGCGCCGGTCGCTTTTTCTCCCAGGCATCAATTCTCCATTCAGGCAGCGCGCTCGTTCTTCAGCGGCCACGTTGCGCTCACCACGTTCACGCGCATCTCCTCCGGGCTGCGTTTCACGCCAATCGTAGGCGGCGACGTGAATGGTGACGGTGTCGGGGGCGATCGCGCCTTCATCTTCGATCCCAACGCATCGGTCAGCCAGCCGGCCGCCGATCGAACCCAGCTCGATGCCGCTCTGAACAATCTCATCGCCACCGGCTCGAGCTCGGCCCGCGATTGTCTGCTGCGCCAGATCAACCAGCTCGCCGGCCGGAACAGCTGCGTCGGTCCGTGGGCGGCGACGATGAATGCCAGTCTGTTCGGCTCGCGTCTGCCGCACCTCAGCAACCGCATGACCGTCTCGCTCAACCTTGCCAACCCGCTCGGCGCGGTCGATCAGCTGCTGCATGGACCGAGTCATCTCCACGGCTGGGGCTCGACGCCCCTCGTCGACGGCACGCTCTACGAGGTCCGCGGCTTCGACCCGCAGAGGCAGCGGTACATCTATCAGGTGAATCCGCGCTTTGGCGACACACGCCCTTCGACGACGACCTTCCGCACGCCTTTCCGTCTCACCCTCGACGTGAGCATGGAGCTGGGACCGGACGGGAACGAGCAGGACGTGATTCTGCGCATGCGCATCAAGCCGCCGCTCGTCGGAACACGTGCCTCGGTCGACACGATCAAGAACCGGTACATGAACTTCACCGGGACGAACGGCTTCTCCGACATCTACCGTCTCACCCTCCGCTACGCCGATTCGCTCGCGCTCTCGCGCGACCAGATGGAAAAGGTGCAGGCCCGTCAACTGTGGCTCCGCGCGCGAGCCGACAGCGTCTACACCGTCCTCGCCAACTATCTCGCCACGCTTCCGCCGGACTTCAGCGCCAAAGACGCTGCCCAGCATGTGCGCGACACGGGCAACGCCATGTGGGAGATCATCTACAAGGAGCGCGATTTTCTGAATGAACTGCTGACGCCGGGGCAGATTCGTCTGCTGCCGGGCGGGCTCCGTGAGATGGTGCTCAATCCGAAATTCAAAGGACAGTTTTTCTACGGGTTCTAGCGACTTATTCCGCGCCGCTTCTCCGCTAAACGCGTAGCCGAGCCTCCCTGTAGCATCCCGAACGACCGGCCAGATCAGCCCGCCAGGTGGCGCGGATTGCTAGGACGCTACATACTGAATTGGTATTCCGATCGGAGCCGGTGTGACTCGGTTGAGCAGTGTCCGCGCGCGACGTACAGTTCGAACGGCCCGTCTGCTGATGTGGACCGCCGTCGTCGCGCCGGCCGCGCTCACGGCCAATCGCGCCGGCGCTCAACAGCGCGACAGCATGACCGCGGTGCTTCGCGGCCGCGTCGTGCGGCAGAGCGACGGCGCGCCGATCGCCGGCGCCGATGTTTGGAGTGCGACCGCGGACCGCCACGCGACTACGGACAGCACCGGCGCGTTCACCATCGACCATCTCGCGTCCGGTGTGCATCTCGTCCAGGTGCGTCGCCTCGGCTTCGATGTCTCGCGCGACACCGTGCGCATCTCGGCCGAGCACGAGAACGTGCGGACCTACGCGCTCGCCGTGCAGGCGGCGCGGCTCGACACCGTTCGGACCCGCGCGGCGAACCGCAGCTACATCTCGCCGCAGTTGCAAGCGTTCGAGGAGCGCCGGCTTTCCGGACAGGGCGGACACTTCATCTCGGATAGCGTCTTCCGGCGAAACGAGAATACGACACTGGCGAACCTGATCGCGAGTCGAGTGCCTGGAGTGATGCTCCAGCCGCTGGGCATTGGCCAGGTTCTGGCGTCGACACGCAAACAGTGCCAGGGGCTCGCCTTCCAACACAGCGGGAAGTGCAAGGAAGGCATCCCAGACTGCTACGTCACGATCTACGTCGACGGAGCGCTGTATTACACTCCGCCTCCGCCGATGTCGAATTCTGGCGGACCACCTCCGCCGGACCTTTCACGATCCCTCGACCCCACGCAATTCGCCGGCGCCGAGTTCTACGCCGGCGGCGCGAGCGCACCCGCTGGGATGCACTCGAACGATCAGGGCTGCGGTACCCTCTGGCTCTGGACGCGCGAGCGATGACCCGCGCCTCCTCGTCCCAACGCGTGGTCCAACGCGCGATGATCGCAATGCTGGCCGCCGGTTCGACCACGACGACGAGCAGCGTCGCGCTCGCGCAGACACCCAACGGCGGCGCTCTCCGCGGTCAAGTCATCGACCACAAAGACGGTGCAGGCGTCTTCGGCGCCGAAGTATGGCTCGTGCCCTCGGGCAGCCGACTGATGACGGACAGCCTTGGCGGCTTCCTCTTCGCCGGACTCGCCCCGGGCGGGTACATCATCCAGATCCGCCACATCGGTTTCCGTGTCACACGAGACACTGTTAGCGTCAGCGCCGATCACGAAACGGTTCGAACGTACTCGCTCAACGCGGAGGCCACGGCGCTCGACACCGTCCGCACGGTCGCCAAACAGCGGTCCTATATCTCACCGCGGTTGCAAGCGTTCGAGGAGCGTCGGCTGTCCGGGCAAGGCGGACACTTCATCTCCGACAGCGTGTTTCGCCGGAATGAGAACACGACGATGGCCAACCTCATCGAATCGCGGATGCCTGGCCTCACAGCCATCGGCGGCAAGACGCTGGCCTCTACGCGAAAGCGCTGCGCAGGTCTCGCGTTCCACGGCCAATGCAAAGGCATGGGATGTTACGTGACCATCTACGTCGATGGCACGCTCTACTACACGCCGCCCCCGCCACTGAGCTCCGGTGCCTCAATGCCGCCACCTGACTTCTCACGAGCATTCAACGCGAGCGATTTTTCCGGCGCCGAGTTCTACGCCGACGGCGCGAGTGCACCCGCTGGGATGCACTCGAACGATCAGGGCTGCGGTACCCTCTGGCTCTGGACCCGAGAGCGCTGACCGCCGCCCTACCAGTCCCCCGCCGGTTGGCGCGTGCTCACGTTCACGCGATTGAACAAATTCGTCAGCGCCACATGCAGCACCAGCGCCGCGAGCGCCCGCTCGTCAAAATGCTCGGCTGCCCGCTCCCACACCTCGTCGGGCACCGGATCGCCCCGGTCGGCCAGACGCGTCATCTCCTCCGTCAGCTCGAGCGCCGCACGCTCGGCCGCCGTGAACTCCGACGAATGCCGCCACGCCGCCACCGCGAGCAGCCGACTGTCCAGCTCATCTCCAACCTTCTGCGCGTGGCGGATCGTGCCTTCGATGCACGAGCTGCAGCCGTTGATCTGGCTGGCTCGCATGTGCGTGAGCTCGCGCACGCTCGGCGGCAGCCCGCCCTTGGCGATCGCCACGAGCAGTTTCTGAATCCCTTCCAATGCATCCGGAACGATCACCCCCGGATTGGAGATCCGAGGTTCGATCGCGATCCGCTCAGCAGACGCGACCGTGTGTTCCATTGTTGGCAGCTTGGGCATCGTACCTCTCCTGGTCACATTGCGTGAAGTCACTTCGTCACTGAGATGACGGAACGCAATCCGATAGTGTGACCAAGCGTGTGAGCGAGCGCCCGATCGATGGATGACGTCAACCTCCTAGCCCAGCGATTCGAATCCAACCGCGGTCATCTGCGCGCGGTGGCCTACCGGATGTTGGGCTCGGCGACCGAAGCGAACGACGCCGTACAAGAAGCCTGGCTCCGCGTCAGCCGCGCCGGCGACGACGAAATCGACAACGCCCGCGGCTGGATGACGACTATCGTCGGCCGCGTCTGCCTCGACATGCTGCGCGCGCGCAAAGCGCGCGGCGAAGAATCGCTCGGCGCCCACGAACCGGAGCCGATTCTCGAGCGGCGGCACGAGCGCACTCCCGATGAAGAAGTGGAGCTCGCCGACTCCGTTGGGGTCGCGCTGCTCGTTGTGCTCGAGACGCTCGAGCCGGCCGAGCGTCTCGCGTTCGTGCTGCACGACATGTTCGACCTCTCATTCGACGAGATCGCGCCGATCGTCGGACGCACCTCGGTCGCCACGCGTCAGCTCGCCAGTCGTGCGCGGCGTCGCGTGCGCGGTGTGTCGGTTTCCACCGCCGACCGCGCGCGGCACCGAGCGATCGTCGAAGCATTCATCGCCGCCTCACGTGCAGGCGACATCGAGGCCCTCGTCGCGCTTCTCGACCCCGACGTCGTCGTGCGCGGCGACCGAGAGGCCGTTCGCCTCGGCGGACACGGCGAGCTGCGCGGCGCCGCGGACGCCGCGGCCGCGTTCAAGGGTCGTGCGCGCGCTGCCATTCCGGGCCTCATCGACGGCGACGTCGGCGTGCTCGTTCCGGTGAACGGCCGGATGCTCCTCGTGCTCGAGTTCCGCTTCGCCGACGGAAAGATCGCGGCGATCGAGGCCGTGGCGAATCAGGACGCGTTGGGCGCGATGGAGCTCGTCGCCTTCGACGGGCAGCCAGCCACCGCTCAACGACGCGCGCGACGGACCGACGAACTGGGCCAATAGCCGAATTCGATCGCCGAGCACGCGCCTTCGAGGTCGGCCACCCGATCCCGGAGATAGGTCTGCGCTTCCGCGATCGCGCCGTTGTGCACCGTCGGCGCGATCTCCTTGAGGAAGAACTCGAGCACTCCGCCCGCTTTCAACTCACCGATGTCCTGATCGAGCTCTTCGGCGAAGTAGCGCTTGATCGAGGCGATGGACAGTTTTCGCGCGTCGTCAGAGAGTATGAGATTCATGAATCGCTTGGTTGGCGGCCCACGCTGAGCGGGTCACGATGAACGCGTCGCGCATCACCCGTCGCTGAGGTTGATCGTGACGCCCTCCGACCGCGCGATGGCGCGGTCGTATACGACTGCGGCGGCGGCCACGTCCTGCAGCGCCGTGCCCGTGCTGTCGAAGATCACGATCTCGTCATCGGACAGGCGGCCGCGGATGCGCCCGGAGACGACGTCGCCCAGCTCTCCGCGAACGTCGTCGCGGCGCATCAGGCCGCGGTCGATCGCGTGATGCAGATCGCCGATCGTCGCACTCTGATCGAGGATGTCCGCGATCACCACGTTCGCCGCCAGCAGCTCGGGCTCGATCTCCTGTTTCTCGGGATTGTCCGCGCCGACTGCCGCCACGAACGCCCCGGGCGCAATATGCTCGCGGCCGAGGAACCATCGGTGCGACGGCGTGCAGGTGATCCACACGGTCGCGTCGCGAGCGCCGGCCAAGTCGCCGATCACCGAAGCCAGCACGCCCAGTTCACGCTGCATGTCGGCCGCGAATTCCGTCGCCCGGCCTTCGTCGACGTCGAAGGCGCGGACGCGGCCGAGTGATCGCACGCACGCCAGCGCCCGCAGTTGGTGTCGGCTCTGCTCGCCGCAGCCGCAGACGACGACGTCCGCGTTCGGAAGAGCGAGATGTTTCGCCGCGACGGCGGTCGCCGCCGCGGTTCGCAAGCTCGTGATCTCGATCGAATCCATCAGCGCGAGCACTCGGCCGTTCCGCGCGTCGAACAGGCCGAGCACACCTTGAATGGTCGGCAAACCGTGCGCCGACGGATTCCCCGGAAAGTTCGCGTTGATCTTCGCGGCGAACACCGGCGCCCGGTTCGCGAGTCTCAGCCCCGCAGCCTTCACGTGAAAGCCGCCACCCTCGACATGCACGCCGACGACCGCCGGCCCGATCGCCTCGCCTCGCGCATGGCTCGCGAACGCGCCCTCGACCGCCGCGATGCAATCGGGCACGC
>DATNAT010000148.1:0-7683 GCA_035572355.1 Gemmatimonadaceae bacterium | reverse complement strand
GGCGAAGCCGCCGCTCGGCGGCGGGCTCGAGCTTGCGGCGGAAGATGCGTTCTGGGAAGAACCGGCGAAGAAAGGCGAACATGGCGGCAATCTACGGAGAGGCGATGCCCCGATCAGGGGCACAAGGCGTACCAGGCGGCGGCGGCGTGGAAGCGGCATTCGCGGATCGCGGTTCACCGCGCCGCGATTTGTGACTCGGTCCGCTATCAGTTAGTTAATCGGACATCCGGTTGAACAAACGAGGTGAGTCTGTGGAGCACGTAACCTCATACCGAACAGGACCGCGCAACTGTGGTCCGGGTCACGGGCCAGTGCCGCCGACGGAGCGGCGAGCGATGAAACGGCTGGCGCTCGCGCTCTTTGCCGCGCTGATCGGTGCCGGGGCATGCTCGACCACGAGCGTCGAGCCGAATCCGAGTGCGCGCGTCTCTGTCACGCTCGACCGCAGCGTCTATTCGCCCGGAGACACGGTGCGCGGGCTGCTGCACAACCTGTCGGGGCGAACGCTCGAGACCTCGCTCAGCCTTTGCTATGCGCGCCTACAGCGCCGTGATGAACTGATCCCGGACCAATGGGTCGACGTTCCTCCGATCGGCGACATCATCTGCACGGCCCAATACCTGGCGCTCGCTCCGCACGCGACCGCGGCCTTCCTGCGCGTCGTGCCCGCCGATGCGTCGGGCGGAGTTTATAGAATCATCATGCCGGCACCGCGCGCGCCGGGAGACGCCGATACAGAGAGCGTGGCGTCAATCGCGTTCGTCGTCGGAGCAGTGGCGCTGGGCGCCCGCGGCTAGCTCTCCAACGACTCGTACTGATCCTTGAGCGACGCGACGACATTTGGATCGGCGAGCGTCGTCGTGTCGCCGAGCGCGCGCCCTTCGGCGATGTCGCGCAATAGGCGGCGCATGATCTTGCCGGAGCGGGTCTTTGGCAGGTCGGCCGAGAACAAGATGTCGTCCGGCTTGGCGATCGCGCCAATCTTTTCGGCGACGAAGTTTCTGAGCTCCTCGCGCAGCTCGCCGCTGTGCTTGAATCCCTCGCGCAGCGTGACGAACGCCGCCAGTGCCTGCCCCTTGAGCTCGTGCGATTTGCCGACCACCGCCGCTTCGGCGACGGCCGGATGCTCGACGAGCGCCGATTCCACTTCCATCGTGCCGATGCGGTGGCCGGCGACGTTGAGCACGTCGTCGACGCGGCCGAGGATCCAGTAGTAGCCGTCTTCGTCGCGCTTGGCGCCGTCGCCCGGGAAATAGAGATCGGGGCGGTTCGGCCACTTCGAGAAATACGTCTGCACATAGCGGTCGTCGTCGCCCCAGATCGTGCGCAGCATCGACGGCCAGGGCTTGGTGAGCGCGAGCAGTCCGCCGCCAACTTTGATCTCCTTCGCGTTGGCGTCGAGGAGCGCGGCGCTGTAGCCGGGAAGGGGCATGGTTGCACTTCCGGGCTTGGTCTCGGTCACGCCGGGGAGGGGCGAGATCACGATCGCGCCCGTCTCCGTCTGCCACCAGGTGTCCACGATCGGGCAGCGGTCATGGCCGATCTTCTGCTGATACCAGATCCAGGCTTCCGGATTGATCGGCTCGCCGACCGACCCGAGCAGCCGCAACCGCGAGAGATCGTGCTTGGCCGGCCACTGATCGCCCCACTTCATGAACGCGCGAATTGCGGTCGGCGCAGTATAGAGAATCGTCACGCCGTGCCGTTCGCAGAGGTCCCAGAAGCGATCCTTCTCCGGCCAATCGGGCGCGCCCTCGTACATCACGCACGTCGCGCCGTTGGACAACGGCCCGTAGGCGAGATAGGAGTGTCCCGTCACCCAGCCGACGTCGGCGGTGCACCAGAAGACGTCGTCTTCCTTGAGATCGAATACGAGTTTCGTCGTGGTGGTGACGCCGACGAGGTAGCCTCCGGTGGTGTGCACGATGCCCTTCGGCTTTCCCGTCGTGCCCGACGTGTAGAGGATGTAGAGCACATCCTCGGCGTCCATCTTTTCGGGCTCGCACGTTGGTGAGGCGTCTTTCATCAGATCGTGCCACCAGAGGTCGCGCCCCGCCTTCATCTGCGCGTCGATCGGTTTGCCTCCGCCCGCGGCGTGGCGCTTGACGACGACGACGTGCTCGATTGACGGCGTGTCGTCGAGCGCCTTGTCGGAGTTCCCCTTGAGCGGCACGATTCCACCGCGGCGATAACCGCCGTCGGCGGTGATGAGGACTTTTGCTTTCGCGTCGTTGATGCGATCGCGCAGTGAGTCGGGCGAGAAGCCGCCGAACACGACTGAGTGAATCGCGCCGATCCGCGTGCAGGCGAGCATCGCGACGACGACTTCGGGGATGAGCGGCATGTAGATCGCCACTCTGTCGCCGCGCTTGACGCCGAGCCCTCTGAGTACGTTGGCGAACTTTTGGACCTCGGCATGGAGGTCCGAGTAGGTGAGCGTGCGGCGATCGCCCGGTTCGCCTTCCCAGATCAGCGCGGGCTTGTCCCGGCGCGGCGAGCGGATGTGCCGGTCGACGCAGTTCACCGAGATGTTGATCTTGCCGCCCGTGAACCACTTGGCATGCGGCGGCTTCCACTCGCACACCGTCTTCCACTTCTCGAACCACTCGAGCTCGTTCGCCTGCGCCGCCCAGAAGGCCTCGTAGTCGCGCGCCGCCGATTGATAGAGCGACTGATCGGAGACGTGCGCCGTGCGACTGAAGTTGGCGGGCGGCGCGAATTTGCGATGCTCCTGGAGGAGCGCGTCGATCTCGGAGACGGAGTCCTGCTTGTGGTCAGGCATGGCGGCGGTCGGGGTAGCTAGTGTCGAAGGCCGAAGTCGGTCGTTGACGTGGTGCGCGGCACGTTCAGGTGCAGCAGCGTGACGAGTAAATCATGCAACGATCGGTTCTCGCGCGCATCAAGGCGCACGCCGGCTTTGAAATCCGGTCCCGCGGCGAGAAAGATGCCCGTCATCTCGGGCGTTGCAGGATCGTAGCCGTGCTCGCCAAGCGTGTAGACCGCGGGCGGCTTGGTGCCGACGAACTCGTAGCCCGGGTCAGCGAGGAGGAAGAGGTCGCCGAAGCGCCGGTTTTGCGCCGTCAACCAATTCACCGGAAGACCGCCTCGCTGAAAGAGCCGCATGTGCGGGATCGTGGTAAGCCAAGCGACGGCTATCGAGTCGAGATTGATCTTGGGGCCCGCAGGATCCTGCCAGAGCGAGAACGTCGCGTGCTCGTCGTCGACCAACGCGCCGTGCGCGGGCAGACGCGAGTCCATGTCGATGTCGTGCTCGCGCGGCACAGCCACGAGCCCGTGGTCGGAGACGACGATCAGGTCGCAACCCGGGGCGGCGACGGCGAGCGAGTCGCGCAGGCGTCCGAGAAAGGCGTCGGCCGCACGCACGGCCGCGTACGTCTGCGGCGCCGACGGGCCGTAGCGATGGCCGGGCACGTCGACCACCGGCGAGTACATCATGATCAGCCGGGGCCGCCGTGCCTCCGGCAAGCGCAGCCAGCGCATGATCTCGTTCAGCTTCGCGTCGTCGGACACGGTCGCATCGAACGGCTTCCAGTACGTCGGACGCACGCCGTCGATCCGAGCCTCGCTCCCCATCCAGAAGTACGCAGCCGTGCGTAGCCCCGCACGCTCGGCGGATACCCAGATGGGTTCACCGCCAAACCAGCTGCCATCGCTCTGGGAGGCGTGGCGAAACCACTCGCCGCGCTCGGGATCGAAGAACTGATTGAGCACGATCCCATGATGGCCCGGCGGGAGACCGGTGGCCATCGAGTAGTGGTTGGGGAAAGTTTTCGACGGAAACTCGGGCCGCGCCGGCGCGCGAACCCCATCGCGCATCAGGCGCGCGAAGTTCGGAAGCGTGTCGCGGTCGAGAAAGCGGTCGCCGAGCGCGTCGAACGAAACGACGACGACGGTATGGGCCGACGATGGTTCAACCGCCTTCGTGGGCGCGCGCGAGCAGGCCGTCCCGATCGCGCCGGCGATCGCGACGATCGCGATGCTGCGTTGCTTCATGAGAAAACGCTGAAGCTCAGGATTTGGGCGTCCCGGCGAGCTGGGCGCGCATTCGACCGTCTGAATCGAGACGTTTGAGCGCGTCGTTCGCCTCCTTCACGGCGTCGTGCAGCTGCTTCGCGTCGGCGTTCTGCCACATGTCGGCGACGAACGAGAAGGCGTCGACCGCTCGCTCTCGATCGCCAAGCTTTTCGGCCAAGCGCCCGCGTTCGAGCTCGCGCGCGGTGAACACGAGGCCGGTGATCGCAGTGTGGCGCTCGAGCAGATCGATCGCCCGTTTGGGATCGGTCCGCGCCACGAGCCGGGCGCGAATGAGCTCGTCGATGGGCAGGGCGAGGATCGAGTCGGGTAGAGCATCGAACAACCTGGTCGCGCGCACCGTGTCGCCACCGGCGAGCGCAGCGTACGCGTGCAGCACGGCGACCAGGTACAACTGCGGCCCGCGATTGGGGTTGTTCTTCGCCGAAGCGAGATACTTCTCGATCCCGGCGGCCTGGGAGAGCAGCGTTGCCGTATCGTGCACCATCGCAAGAACCGGATACGGGGCGAGAAACGCGTCGTTGTGCTCTTGGAGAAACGGCCGGAGCGCCTTCGCCGCACTGTCCGCCGGTACGAGGCCGAGCGCAGCAATCTCCCCCGCCACGAGGCTCTTCGACGAGACGGCGAGCTTCCAGGCCGAATCAATGTGGCCGTGCATCGCGAGCTGCGTCGCCAGCGCCCCTGCGAAGGCCTTCGCCTTGTCCGCCGGCTCGCGTCGCATAACACCACGCAGAATTTGTTCGGCGACCTCCGCGCTGTCGGGCGTGCGCTGGATCGCCTGGTAGGCCTTCTGCGCGATCCGCGGCGGAATGGTGTCGAGCACGCGATCGATGTCCGTCCGTTTGGCGCGCGGATCGGTGATCATCGCCGCAAACCGGATCCCCTCGCCATCCACGTCGCGCGGATTAAGTCGGAGATAGGCATCGGCATACCGCCGCCCGGCGTCCGCGCCGTTGCGATATGCGAGCTCGATCGCGTGGATGTACGCGGGCGCAAAATCGGAGTCGGCCTGAATCGAATGGTCGAACAGGCTCAGCGCCTCGCGCTCGCCGAGCGTGTTGTCGTTGTGATACCGCATGTCCGCGAGCCAGTACCAGGCCTCGGGGTCGTTGGGGTACTGCTCGGTCGCGGCCCGCACGGCGGCGATGGCGGCGTGGAGCTCTACAGGATTGCGGTTCGAGCCGTTGAAGCCAGCCTTGGCGTAGTGCCCAGCCGCCGTCATCATCAACGAATCGTGCGCCGAGAGGCCGGGACGCACGAGCTCACCGGCTCGGCGGTTTGCGGCGATGCCGTCCGGGCTGCCTGAGCCCTTCGACCAGCCGAGCGCCTGCGAGAGATGCAGGTAGGCGATGCCGAACGTCGAGTCGAGCGCCACCGCTTCCTGAAACGCCACGGCGGCGGAGTCCCATTGCGTGCGACGGAAGTACTGGGAGCCTTGCAAGAAGGCTTTGATCGCCGGCAGCGAGCCCGAGCCCATCGAGGCGATCTTTGCCGCCCCGATCGCGTGATCCCGCCCAATCGCCGCGAGCACTTTCACGCTCAACGAATCGGTGACGCGATCCATGTGCGCGGTCGAATCGTGCACCTGCACTTCGATTGGCTGCGCGTCTCGCGTGGCGTCCACCACCCACGCCTTGGCGTCAATCAAATCGCGGCCGGCCGACTGGATCTGGCCGTACACCACGATCCGCGCGCCAACGCGCTTGCCGAACGCCGCCGCCTCCGTGCGGTCGGCATGGCCTTCCCACTTCTTGATCGACGCGGTCGGCGGCACGGAGCGAATCGAGCCCGCACCGTCCAGGTTGCGCGACAACACGTCGACCATGCCCTCCTTCCACAGCGCGAGCTGCGGATCGAGCACCTCGAATGGCGCAACCGCGACAGCGAGCGACGCATCGCGCGTCGCAGTGGGGCGTCGGAGCCGCCGGTAACCCGGAACCGCGACAACGCCCAATACCACTAAACCGGCGACGAGGGCCGACGTTGGCACTCTGCTGCGCGCGCGTCGATAGGTTGGCGTCTCGAGCGATCCCCTCGCAGTCGCCTCCAGCTGCGGCGCGAGCTCGCTCGCCGACTGCGGGCGTGCATTCGGCTCTTTCGCCAGCATGCGGTCGACCAGCGAGACCAGCGCAGGCGGCACGTCGGGCCGAAGCTCTCTGATCGGACGCGGCGTCTCCATCACGTGAGCAGCAAGCATCTGCTGGGGCGATTTGCCCGCGAACGGCGAGTGCCCGGTCAGCATCTCGTACGCAACGCAGCCGAGCGAGTAGATGTCGGCCCGGTGGTCGACGTTGGGATCGCCCGCGACTTGCTCGGGAGCCATGTAGGCGGGCGTGCCGAGCGACGTGCCGAGCGACGTCAGCGTCTCCCCAGCTTCCGATTGGCGTGCCGACGAGATGGCTTTCGCGATGCCGAAGTCCGCTACCGTCGACGCGCCGGAAGACAGCAGGATGTTGTCGGGCTTGATGTCGCGATGAACGACGCCTTCCGACTGCGCGTAGCCGAGCGCCTTGGCCACGTCGGCGAGGATGCCGATCGTTTCTGGAACGGCGAGCGGACCCGCGGCGAGCCGCACGCGCAGCGACTCCCCCTTCACGAACGGCATCACGTAGTACGGCAGCCCGTCCACTTCGCCGGCGGTCAGCAGCGGAACGATGTGCGGGTGTTGAAGCCGTGCCGAGAGGTGAACCTCACGTTTGAACCGCTCGGCGTTCACTCCTGCGGCGAGCTCGGGAAGCAGGACCTTGATGACGACGGGCCGTCCGAGCGCTTTGTCGTCGGCGAGAAAAACGCGCGACATGCCGCCGCCGCCAAGCTCTCTGACGATGGCATAGGTCGATTCCAGCGAAACGGTGAGCTGTTGCAGAAGATCGTCGGCCACAGATACCTCGGCAGGGCGCGCGCGGCCTTGGATAGCGCGCGACTAGGCAAAGTATGTCTGGGCGCGGGCAGCCAACAGAGCGCGAATGCTTATCTTTGGATCATGCCCGCGTCCCCATCGACGGTAGAGGTTTCTGCGGTCAGTCGAAGCTTTGGCCGCCGCCTCGCCGTCGACCGCGTCGATCTGTCGCTTTCGGCCGGCGACTGCCTGGCGCTCTTTGGGCCTAATGGCGCGGGGAAGACGACGCTGCTCCGGCTGATCGCGGGTTTGCTCAAGCCTTCCGCCGGAACGGTGACGGTCGCCGGCCGGTCGTTGCGCGACAACCCGCAAGCGCGCGCGCTGGTCGGGCTCATCTCGCACCAGAGCATGCTCTACGGCGCGCTCACGGCGCGCGAGAACGTGGAGTTCGCGGCGCGGCTCTACGGCGTGGCGGACGTGCGCGACGCGGCGCGGCGCGCCCTGGAGCGCATGCAGGTCGCCGACCGGGCCGACGCGCCCGTCAAGCAGTTGAGCCGCGGCCTTCAGCAGCGCGTCTCGATCGCTCGGTCGGTCGTCCACGAGCCGAGCGTCGTGCTGCTCGACGAGCCGTACACGGGCCTCGACGCGATCGGCGGCGCCGCGCTCACGGAGATGCTGCATGGTTTGCGCGCCGCCGGGGCGGCGCTCGTGCTGGTGACGCATAACGTCGACGAGGGCCTCGCGGTCGCATCGCAAGCTGCGGTGATGATCGCCGGCCGGGTCGTCCGGCG
>DATNAT010000147.1:0-2608 GCA_035572355.1 Gemmatimonadaceae bacterium | reverse complement strand
AGGCTATTTAGCCGCCACTGAGCCGAGGAACGATACTTCCCAAGCGGAGCGATGTCCGCCGCGTCGTCGCGGCAGCGGAATCATTGCTCGCTCTTGTGGAGTCTTGGATGCCATCTCAGTTGACGCACGGTGTTTGGCAGGACGTGCAGATTGCCGTCCGCGGACTGCGTCGTGATCGCGGGTACGCCGTTGCCGCCACGCTCACGCTAGCGCTCGCGATCGGAGCGAACACGGCCGTGTTCAGCGTGGCAGACGCCGTACTACTCCGCCCGACGCCATATCCGGACGGTGCACAAATCATGATTCTCGGACGCCGATCGGATCAACTCGGATCGCGCCGCGGGTATCTGTCGCAGGCCGAGTACGTGGACTTCCAGCGGAGCGTGCCGGAGATCGAGAGCGTCGGGCTGTTCGACGACGTGGAGCAGACAGCCAGCGACGGCTGCGCGAGCGCCGAGTGCGCGGCTGACCGCGTGCGCGTCACGGAGCTCACGCCATCCGCGCTGCGCGTGCTCGGCACGTCCGCGGCGCTCGGTCGGACGTTCGCTGACGAAGATGGGCAGCCGGGACACGCACCGGTCGCGGTGATCGGCGACGATTACTGGAGGAGCCGCTTCGGCGCGGACCCGTCGGTGCTCGGACGCGTCACGGTGCTCGACGGAGTGCGCCGCACGATCGTCGGCGTCATGCCCCCGAGCTTCCGTTTCGAGAAGGCGCAGCTCTACGTTCCGCTCGTGCTCGACGCCGCGCGCGCCGAACAGGAACGCGGCAACCACTCCTACATTGGCGTCGCACGTCTTCGCGCGGGGGCGAGTGTGTCGACGCTCAGCACCCGTCTGTCGGTAGTTACGGCGCGTCTCAGTGGCGATCATCCCGTGTACTATCCCACCGCGTCGCACACGTCGTTCGTGGCCGAGCCGCTGCGATCGTACCTGACCGGTCAAGCGGGTTCGTCGCTGGTCGTCATGCTCGTTGCCGTAGGGCTCGTGCTGCTGATCGCGTGCGCCAACGTCGCCAACCTGAACCTGGTCCGCGCGGACGGTAGGCAACGCGAGATCATAATTCGCTCTGCCCTCGGCGCCGGTCGAGGGAGGCTCGTGCGGCAACTCTTCGTCGATACCGCGATCGTCACGACTATCGGCGCGGTGCTCGGCATCGCCATTGCCGCATGGGGTGTGCAGCCGATGCTCTCGATCAACCGAGATGCTGTGCCGAACGTCGACGGCATCTCGATCGAGGCTTCAGTGCTGCTGTTCACACTCGCGGTCGCGGTGTTCAGCATGGTTGCCGCGGGGCTCCTTCCGGCCCTTCAAGCGACGCATCCCGATCTGCAGGCGGCGCTGCGCGACGACGCGCGCGGGACGTCTGCCGGCCGCGCACGGCAGCGCACCAGGCAGTTGCTCATCGCGTCGGAGATCGCGCTTGCGACGTTCGTCTTGGTGCTCGGCGGACTGCTCGCGCGCAGCTACGTTCGCCTGCGTCACGTCGACCTCGGTCTGAATCCGACGCGCGTCATCGCGATGCAGATCACGCTGCCAGGAGCGAGCTATCCGACGAGCGCCGCTCGCGGGCAGCTCTTCGACAATCTCGTGCGGCGCGTCGCGGGCCTTGGCGGCGTCGAGCAAGCCTCGCTCGCCTATCTCGTTCCCACTCACGCGAACAGCGACTGGACGATCACCGTTGAAGGGCACCCGGTGTCGCCCGGTCAGGATGCGCCGTCGCCCGTTCCGCAGGTCGTTTCACCCGGCTATTTCGCGACACTCGGTATTCCCCTGCGCAAAGGTCGGCTATTGTCGGCGAGCGACGACGGCCGCGGCGGCGTGAACGCCGTGATCAATGAGACGATGGCACGACGTGTGTGGCCGAGCGAGGATCCGATCGGAAAGCGATTCTATCTCGGCATCGATCCGGCGAAGCCTGACCAATGGTTCACGGTCGTCGGCGTCGTCGGCGACTCGCGCATCGACGACCCGCGAGTTGCGCCGCGGCCCACGTGGATGGCGACGACGGCCGCGCTCGCCCGGATCGGCGAACTTCCGCACAGCATGTGGTTGCTCGCGCGAGCCTCGAGCGATCCCGAGTCCGTGGTGCCGGCGGCGCGGCAAGCGCTGCACGGCCTCGATCCGTCGCTCGCGCTCGGCGACGTTCGGACGATCGCCGGGCTGTACGATGATGCCGTTGCCGGATCCCGTTTCACGACCGTGCTCCTCGGTGCGTTCGGCATCATTGCGATCGCCCTGGCGTTGATCGGAGTGTACGGTGTCGTGTCATATGCCGTCGCGCAGCGTACGCGCGAGCTCGGCGTGCGACTCGCACTCGGCGCGACTGGTGAGCGGGTGCGCCGTCAAGTGGTGCTGCAGGGACTGCGTACCGCCATTCCCGGAGCGCTCGCCGGAGTGCTCGCCGCGGCGCTCGGCGCCAATGTCGTCCAGGCGCTGTTGTTCGACACCGGCGCGCGGGATGCCGGCGTGTACGCGAGCACGGTGGGACTCCTCATCGCGGCGTCCGCCGCAGCGAGCTGGATCCCGGCGCGGCGCGCATCGCGCATCGATCCGGCGATCGCGCTGAAGGCGTCGTAAACGGCGCGTTGCGCGCCCATCAAACCTCA
>DATNAT010000146.1:0-8630 GCA_035572355.1 Gemmatimonadaceae bacterium | reverse complement strand
CGGCCACCACTACGTCTCGCTCAACCGCCCGTCGATCGCGCCGCTCGGCGAATCGCTGCCGAACAGCGAGATCTTCCGCCGGCTCGGTGCCGCGATGGGACTCGATCACCCGTCTCTCCGCGACGACGATCTGACGCTCATGCGCCAGGCTCTGGCCTCGACGAGCGATAAGCTGCGCGGTGTGTCGCTCGACGTCTTGCTCGAGCGCGGCTGGCAGCGGCTCAACGTGCCGACGCCGTACCTGCCGTATGCCGAGGGCGGGTTCACCACGCCGTCGGGCAAGTGCGAATTCGTGTCGGCGCGCATGGCCGAGATGGGTCTCGATCCGGTGCCGGCGTTCACGCCGCCCTACGAGTTTCCGGACAGCGCGCCGGATCTGGCGGCGCGCTATCCGCTGACGTTGATCTCCTCGCCGGCGCATCAGTTCCTGAATACCACTTTCGTGAACATCGAGCCGTTGCGCCGGGCCGCCCGCGAGCCGGAGTGCCTGCTCCATCCGGCGGACGCCGAGCGGCGGGGCATCGGGGTCGGGGCGCGCGTCGTCGTCCACAACGACCGCGGCGCCTTTACCGCCGTGGCGCGGGTCGAAGACACGATTCGCCCCGGCGTAGTCTGGGCGCCCTCGGTCTGGTGGGGCAAGCTCACCGCCGACGGCGCGAACGCGAATCACACCACGTCGCAGCGCGAGACAGACATGGGGCACGGGCCCGTGTTCTACGACAATCTGGTCGAGGTCGCGCTCGCCGACTGACCGCTCGCCGCGTGCTCGGCCCACCAGCGAAAGGCGTCGGGGATGCCGTCCTCCGGACGCACGACCGGCGACCATCCGAGCTCGCGCCGCGCGCGGTCCGATGAGAACGGATCGCTCTCCGTGAGAAAGGAGAGCGACGCATTCGACAGCACGCTCATGCGTCCGCCGGTGAGACGCTTCGCCGCGAACCGCAACGCCGCGAAGCCGCCGCGCGCCAACCACATCGGGACCGCTACCAGGCGCACCCGCCGCCCCATTCCCTGAGCGGCGAGCTCGAAGAAACGCCGGACGCTGACCTCCCCGTCGTTCGAGATGTTGTACGCCCGTCCGCCGGCCGTGTCGTTCGTTGCCGCGAGAAAGGCGCCCTGCGCCACGTTCGCCGCGTGCACGATAGCGAACGTCGCGCGTCCGCCGCCGATGATCGGCGCCACGCCGCGCGATAGAAAGCGCGCCATGCGCGGCACGAACTGTCGATCGCGGCGGCCGTAGACCACGGTCGGCCGCACCGCAGTCGCCCAGATGCGCCCGGCCGCGTGCGCGGCGAGCACCAGCTCCTCCGACTCACGCTTCGAGCGCGCGTAATAGGCGCGCTCCGGAAGCGGTGCCAGCGGCGTCGACTCGTCGGTGCGCTGGCCGGCGCCGCGATAACGCCCTTCAGGTCCGTACACCGCAACGCTGCTCACCTGCAGCAGCCGCGCGCCCGAACGTTCGGCGGCCAGTACCGCGTTCGCGGCGCCGTCGACGTTCGGACGGCGGTACGCTTCCCATCCGCCGCGCGGAGTCACCGCGGCGGCGGCGTGAAAGATCGTGTCGCAGCCCTTCGCCGCGTTCGCGAACGCATCGGCGTCGAGGATGTCACCGGCTACAGGCTCGACGTCGCGCCACGCCAGCTGCGTGTGCGGCGCGCGCACCAATGCGCGTACGGACCATCCGTCCGTGACGAGTCGATCGACGATGTATGAGCCGACGAGGCCCGTCGCGCCGGTGACGAGCGCTCGCGGCACTCAGACGGAGATCAGTCGGAGAAGGGAAGCAGCGACAGCTCGACGCGCCGCTCGCCTCCTTCCCACCGCGCGATGATCGTCGAGCCGGGCGTCACTTCACGACGCACCATGCCGAGCGCGACGCCGCCGAGCCGCGGCGACTGCAGCGAGCTCTTGACGTCGCCGACGTGCGCACCGCCGCCGTCGAACAGCTGCGTCCCGGTCGGCGGGGCCAACGCTTCGCCCGAGCGCAGCCCGCGCAGATGACGGTTCACGTGCCCGCGAAAATGCACGCGGGCCACCAGCTCCTGGCCGATGTAGCAGCCCTTGGTGTAGGAGATCGCCTCGAGCTCGTCGAAGTTCGCTTCCTGCGGAATGGTCGTGTCGTCGATGTCGATTCCCCACTCCGGCCGACCCGCCTCGACGCGGGCGATGTCCCATGCGGCAAGCCCTGCCGGCGAGGCGCCGAGCGCGAGCACACGCTCCCAGAGCGCGTCGAACTGCTCGAAGGGCACGAACAGATCGAAGCCCTCCACGCCAATGTCGGGCACGCGGGCAACCGTGACGGACGCGCCATCGATCGTGACGGCGACATGTCCATACCGCGGAAGCTCGGCGAGCGACGCCGCCGGCACGCCGGAGATTTCGGCGACGATTCTGCGCGCGTCGACGCCGAACACGCCGATGTCGCGCAGCGCGTGCGAATCGTCGCGATAGCCGGTGGTGCGCGGATTCACGTACTTCTTGACCATCGCTACGAATCCGGGCCAGGCGCGCGCCGGCGTGTCGACGATGTACGAGCCCAAACCGGCGAAGACGCGCAGATCGGCGACGATGCGCCCTTTCGCAGACAGGGCCGCGCCGTACTGTCCGTGTCCCGGCTGCAGCGCCAGCACATCGCTGGTGACGAGCCCGGTGAGCGCGGCTCCGGAGCTCTCGCCGAAGAAACGCATCCGGCCGCGATGGCTCCGATCGATCGCGATCGCGCCCGTCCGCAGCGCGTCGTACTCCGCCGCGGCATCGCCATACGCGAGCACCACATCCTGACCCGCGATCTCCTGCGTCGCCGCGTGCTGCGGCGTCTCGATGCTGGGATTCGTCATACGCTGCCGCTCACCATCGTGACGTTCGCTTCGACCATGGCTTGTAAGTAAACCGCGTGCCACGCGCCGGGGAACTGCACGGCTCGTCTCTCGCCTCAGGGCGCGCGATAGCTGGCGTCGAGCAGATCGATCGGATGGACCGCGCGCACCGCGGATCCGTGGCGCAGCAGTCCGGCACCGATCTGCATCAGACAGCCCGGATTTCCGGTGGCAACGAGCTCCGGCGCCGCGGCGGCGATGTTCCCGAGCTTGCGGTCGAGCACCGCGTCCGACGTCTCCGGCTCGACGAGATTGTAGATGCCGGCGCTGCCACAGCACATGTCGCTCTCGGCGAGCGGCACGAGCTCGACGCCGGGGATGGCGCGCAGCAGCTCGACCGGCGGCGCGGCGACGCGCTGTGCGTGGATCAAATGACAGGGTGCGTCGTAGGCCACGCGCGCGGGCACGGCTCCGCCGCGGGCGAGAGATCCAGCGCCGGCTGCGGCGAGCAGCTCGCTCACGTCGCGCACCTTGGCCGAGATCGCGGCGGCCCGGGCGCTCCACATCGGATCGTTCGCCAGCAGATGGCCGTAATCCTTCATCATGGCGCCGCACCCGGCCGCGTTCACCATGATGTAATCGGCGTTCGCGCGCTCGAACGCCGCGATGTTGCTGCGGGCGAGTCGTCGCGCGGCGCCGGCGTCGCCGGCGTGTGCGTGCAGCGCGCCGCAGCAGACCTGATCGGGCGCGTCGCATGGGGTGTAGCCGTTCGCGCGCAGCACGCGCTCGGTGGCGCGGTTGGTTTCGGCGAACAGCCCCTCCATGACGCAGCCGGTGAGGAGCGCGGTGCTGCCGCGGGGCGCCATCGCGGAACGCGGCGGGGCGGCCGGCATGCGACGATCGAGCTGCGGCGCGCGGCGCGTCGACTCGAGCATCGCCATCGAAAAACCGAATCGTCCGGGCAGCTTGGCAAGGAGACGTGAGATGCGCAGCGCACGCGTCGCGCGGCCCAATGCCATGGCCGCGGCGAGCATCGCTGGCCGCTCGAATACGGATAAGATGACGCGCGCGACGAACGGGATCGGCCGATGCTCGGCGAGGGTGGCCCGCGTGGCCTCGAGCAGGTGGCCGTACGGGACTCCCGACGGACACACCGTTTCGCAGGCGCGGCAGCCGAGGCACTGCGCGATGTGCGTCTCGACGCTCGAGTCGCGCGGCGCGAGCGTGCCCTCGAGCAGGGCGCGCATGAGCACGATGCGGCCGCGCGGGCTGTCGTTCTCGTCCTCGAGCGTGACGTACGTCGGACAGGCCTGGAGGCAGAAGCCGCAGTGCACGCAGGCATCGATGCCGGCCCGCTCTCCGGCGAGCGGGCTGCCCGGCAGCGCGCATTCGGCCGGGACGACGTCAGGAATGCTCATGAGAGCTCTCCAAATATCCCCGGATTGAGAATGCCGGCCGGGTCGAATCGCGCCTTGATGCCGCGGGAGATCCGATCGGCTGCCGGCGATGGCGAGCACACGGACCAGAGGTCGGCCGGCAGCCGTTCGCCGATCCGCCGCCCTGCGGGAGCGCGCACGAACGCGTCGCGCAGGGCCGCCGTCGCTGCGCCGCCCGCGGGCACGATGCAGCGGGCCATGGCACGCGCGGGCCGCGCGTGCAGCAGCGTACCCGGGCAGGCGGCTGCAATCTCGAGCGCGTCGCGCCAGACCTGTCCGATCTCGGCCCGCGGACCGGAAAGGCGAAAGACCATCGCGCCCGCCGGCTCACAGCCGCGAAGCTCCGTCCACACGCTCGGCTCGACGTCCGCAAGCTCGCCGAAGCGGGCGAAGCTCAACCGCTGTGCGCGCACGGACTCCGCGTTGCCGCCAATGCGCACGATCGCCGCCGCGCCGGACCCGCCGAGCTTGGCGGCCAACGTGTCGTTGACGACCTCGCAGGCGAACGGCATGGACGGAAGCTGCGCGAGCAGCGCCGAGAGCTTGTCCATGTCCGAGGCCGCGTCGTCGAGACCGATTGCAAAAGTCTCATCGCCCTCCGGGCGTGCGTGGAGACGCAGCGTGACCTCGGTGATCACGGCCAGCGTGCCCCACGAGCCGGTCATGAGCCGCGTGAGATCGAACCCGGCGACGTTCTTGACGACGCGGCCGCCGCCCCGCGCCAGGACGCCGTCACCGGTCACGAACTCGACGCCCAGGGCGAGGTCGCGCGGCCCGCCGAAGAAGGTGGCGAGCGGCCCAGCGGACGCCGTGGCGAGCGTTGCGCCGATGGTCCCGTCGCCAGACCCGAACGGATCGAGCGCGAGCCACTGACCGTGCGCCGCCGTCGCCTGGCGAATCTCGTCGAGCGTGGTGGCAGCGCGCGCCGTGAGCGTGAGATCGCCGGGCACGTACTGCGTGATGCCGGCGAGCTCCCGCGCCGAGAGCACTTCGGTGGCGACGACAGGGCGCCCTGCGTCGAGCCAGCCGCCGCGCCCAGCGATGCGGAGGGCGGTCCGGCGCGAACGTGCGTCGAGTACGCGCTCGCGAATCGCTTCGGTCGACGCGACCGCGGCCGCCGTCATGTGCCCTCAGGCCTGCGAACGGCCGGCGTTCCATGCCATTCGCGACAGGCATGCACCGGCACGACCTTGCCCGGATTGGACCGCCGGTCGGGATCGAATACCTCGCGCACCGAGCACATCGTCGCCAGCGAATCGGGAGAGAAGATCAGCGCCATGTACGGCATCTTGTCGAAGCCCACGCCGTGCTCGCCCGAGATCGTGCCGCCGGCGGCAATGCAGGCGCGCATGATCTCGCCCATCGCCTCGTGCACGCGCGCGGTTTCGTCGGCGTCGGCGCCGTTGTAGGGAACGTTCGGATGCAGGTTCCCGTCGCCGGCGTGGAACACGTTGCAGACGCGCACGCGATGCCGCTCGCCGATCTGCTGAATGCTGGCCAACACCTCCGGCAGCTTGGTGCGCGGCACCACCGCATCCTGAACCACGAGGTGCGACGACACGCGTCCCATCGCGCCGAACGCTTTCTTGCGACCCTGCCAGAGCTTCGTGCGCTCGGTCTCGTCGCGCGCCACGCGCACCGTACGCGCGCCACTGCGCTTGCAGAGCGCATCGACCGTCGCCACGTCGTGTTCGACGCCGGCCAACGCGCCGTCGAGCTCGATGAGGAGCGCCGCCGCGGCGTCGGTCGGATAGCCGGCCGCGTAGATCGACGATTCCACGGCGCGAATCGTCCCCTGATCGATCATCTCGAGCGCGGCCGGAACGATTCCCGTCGCGACGATGTCGGACACGGCGCGAGCCGCCGCGTCGACCGTCATGAAGTCGGCGAGCAGCGTGCGAATCACTTCCGGATTGGGCGACAGCCGCACCGTGATCTCGAGCGCGATGCCGAAACAACCCTCCGATCCGACGAACGCGCCGACGAGATCGTAGCCCTCGCGCTCGCCGGACGCGTCGCCGAGCTTCACGACCTCCCCGTCGGGGAGCAGCACCGTGAGCGCCACGATGTGGTTGGTCGTCACGCCGTACTTGAGACAGTGCGGCCCACCGGCATTCTCGGCGACGTTTCCGCCGATCGTGCAGGCGGCCTGACTCGACGGATCCGGCGCGTAGTGCAGTCCGTGCGCGGTGACGGCGCGTGTGAGCGCCACGTTCACCACGCCCGGTTCGACGACGGCCAACCGGTTCGCCACATCGATCGACAACACGCGATTGAGTCGGTTGAGCCCGATCAGCACCACGCCGTCGGCGAGCGCGCCGCCGGAGAGGCCGGTGCCGGCGCCCCGCGGCACGAACGGCGTCTTGGTGCGCGCGAGCTCACGAACGACGGCGATGGTTTCGTCTCGCGTGCCGGGAAAGACGGCGAGCGACGGCTGCTGGTGGTACGACGGCAGCGCGTCGGCGGTGTAGGCGAGGAGCTCGCTCGACTGGCGAAGCACGCGCCGTTCGCCGACAATCGCGGCAAGCCGCGCGGCGAGGTCACGATCGATCGTCGGAGGGGCCACGCCTGAAAGCTATTCCGGCGCGCCGCTCAGCGCTCTCCGTCGCCAACGACCACGCGTAGATGTCCCGGCACGTGGCGGTAGTCGAGCGGCAGGGTCGACGTCACGATCTCGCCATCCACCGACAGGCGGCGCGTGCGCGGCATGATGCGGCAGCTGTCGACCAGGAACGCATCCATCGCAGGGGAGTGCGCCACGTGACGCACTCCCCTTGCTGCCGCGGCGAGACCGAGCGCCACGGCCCGCGCGCCCGAGCGGCGCCGCACGACCATCACGTGAAGCCCTGTGCGCCCGCCTTCCACTCGTGCCCCGAGCATCGGCAGCTTGAGCTCGCGCTCGCCGACGCCGATGAAGACGAGGGGCGTGAGGTACTCGCAAACGCGTCCTTCCACGGCGAGACTGACCGAAAAGAGCGGAAGATGGACGAGCAGTCGCGCACCGGCGATGAGCGACGCGATGTGGTAGCCGAGGCGACGCTCGAGCCGTTCGCGGGCCCGGACGAACGTGACGTATGCGCCGACGGAGCTGGTATTGAGGAAGATCCGCTCGTTGACCACCGCGGCATCGACGGGGATCGCGCGTCCATTCAGCGCCACCTTCGCCGCACGATCGAGCTCGAGCGGAAGGCCGAGATCTTTTGCCAGATGGTTGAGCGTCCCGCAGGGCAGGATGGCCAGCTCGACGCCTGTTCCGGCGAGCACGCCGGCCGCGCTGCCGATCGTTCCATCGCCGCCCGCGACGAGGATCCGTCGTGCCCCGGAGGCGACGGCGGCGCGCACCGCCCGGTCGAGCGAGTCGGGCGGATCAGGGCGAACGTCGAAGCCGCCGACGGCGCGCAGCGCTTCGGCGGCGGCCGCGCCGTTGCCGGCGCGCGGGTTGACGAATGCCGGAATCATTCCGGGCTCTACTACACAAGATGCTGGCCAGCGCGGCAAGGGTCAGAACGACGAAGGCCGGAGCTCGTTGGCTCCGGCCTCGTTCGTCGTCGGTCCGTTTGCGGAAAGTGTTCGGCTCAGGCCGCCCAGAACCCGCAGAGCGCTTTGCCGTCCGGCGACTCGCGGAGCTTTTCGAAGGCGCGCTCGCGAATCTGGCGGATTCGCTCGCGGGTGACGCCCATCAGGGCCCCGATCTTCTCGAGCGTCATCGCCTCGGAGCCTTCCTCGAGCCCGTAGTAGAGGTAGAGGATCTTCCGTTCGCGCGGCGTGAGATACTTCTTGAATACGCGATCGATGAACTCGCGCATCAATTTGTAGTCGGTTACTTCCTCGATCTCCGTGCCGTCGACGCCGGCGAAACGTTCGCCGAGCGTGGAGGCTTCGCGATCCGAGCGGTCGATGGGAGCGTCGAGCGAAACTTCAGTGGCCGACATCTGCTTGGCCGCGCGGACGTTCTCCGGCGTGTCTTCGAGCAGGCGGCTGACTTCGTCTTCGGTGGGATCGCGCTTGAGGACCTGGGCGAGAATCGTTTCGGCGCGCGCGAGCCGAATGAGCTGCGAATTCTGATTGAGCGGGATGCGCACGGAGCGCGTTTGCTCGGCGAGTGCCTTGAGGACTGCCTGCCGGACCCACCACACTGCGTACGAGATGAATTTGACGCCCTGATCCGGATCGAACTTCCTTACCGCTTTAAGCAACCCCTCGTTACCGATCGCGACGAGCTCACCGAGGTCGAGTCCGTGACCCTGGTACTTCTTCACATACGAGATCACGAATCGAAGGTTGGCGGTGACCAGCCGCTCTGCTGCTTTCTCGTCTCCAGCCTGCGCGCGTCGCGCAAGTCGACGCTCTTCTTCAGCGTCGGTAATGAGCGGGAGTT
>DATNAT010000145.1:0-16371 GCA_035572355.1 Gemmatimonadaceae bacterium | reverse complement strand
CGATGTAGTCGGTGCCGTTGATGGGAAAGGTGTCGTGCACTTCCGTTCCGACCGGCAAGGTTTGCGTCGCCATGGATGCTCCACGGGTGAATTCGAAGCCGAGGCCGCGGCCCGGTCGAGTGCGCTCGCACACGCGCGCGGCCGTGCGGCGTGCCGCTCTCGAAATGCTACGGGTCTGGTCGACCAAGGTCAAAGGGTGAGCGGCGCTGCGGAGCGCGTCGGGCGGAGCGTCGCACGATCGTACATTGTATCCCGCCGCGCGGCGACTCAGCGGATGCAGGATGTTCGTGGGCGTGGGCGTGGGCGTAGGCGTTCGGCGGCATTGACGAGCTGGCTCCGATATGATAAAATCTTCTCTCAATGCACCGCACCCGGTCGGACTCGCACAGCTCGCTCGTCCCTGTCGCTGCCGCGGCCTTCATTGTGGCCGCGCTGGTGTTCTGCGCCACCGCTTACCCGACCGTCACCTGGTGGGAGTCGAGCGGCTACTCGCTCGCCGCGGCGACGCTCGGCATCTATTCGCCGCCGGGATCGCTCCTGCTCACTCTGCTCGGCTGGCCCGTGGCCCACATCGCCGGCGGTGCCGCAACGGCGCGGGCATTGAACATTCTGGCCGCAATCCTCGCTGCCACGACGGTAACGCTCGTCGTCGTGACGTCGGCGCGGCTGCTCGGCATCTCGTCGGAGCCCGAACGACCCGCGGGTCAATCGAATGCCGCCGTCGTCGGAGCCGCGCTCGGCGCGATCGCCCTGGGGTTCAGCGATACGCTCTGGAACTACGCGACGGCATTCACGCCCTACGTCCTGACTCCGGTCTTCACCGCGCTCATCCTGCTCGTCCTCGTCCGCTGGTGGGAAGAGGCCGACGACCCGGGCGCTTGGCATTGGGCAGGGTGGCTGGGGCTTCTCTTTGGCATCGACTTCAGCGTGCATCGCACCAACGCGCTGCTCATTCCCGGCGCGCTCGTCTGGATCGCCATCCGCCGGCCGCGGACCTTGATCGATCGCCGCGTGATCGTCGCCGGGGTCGGGTTGCTCTTCGCCGGTCTCCTCCTCCAGCTGCTGCTCATTCCGATCGCGACATTCGGCCGCTCATCGCTCGACTTCAACTACCCGAGCACGTTGTCGAGTCTCTGGGACTACATCACGATCAAGCAGCTCGGGGGATCGTTTCTGCTGCAGCTCTTTCCGCGAAAGTCGCCGATCTGGTCGTCACAGTCCGCCGATTTGCTGCGAACGCTGCGCGACGACTTTGGGCGGTGGCGATGGGGCTTCGGGCTCGGCGCTCTGCCGGCCGTCGCTGCGCTCGGCGGACTCGTCGCGCTCTGGCGGCGCCGGCCGCGTCTCGCGACGGCCGTGCTCGCCCTGTTCGCACTGCAGGCGTCGCTCACTGTTCTCTATTTCAACATTCCAGCTGACTATTTCCGAACCCTCGATCGGCATTATCTGCCGGTCGTCGTGACGATCGGCCTGCTCGCGGCGTGCGGTCTTGGCGCGGCCGCGGACATAGTGCTGCGCAGTTTTCGATCGCGCGGACGGATCCTCCCCGTCGCACTGCTCGCGGCGCTCATCGTTCTGGTTCCGGCGGAGCAGCTGGCCATGAACTGGCATTCGCACGACGCGTCGAGCCGGTACTTCACGCACGACTATGCGAGGAACGTGCTGGAGCAGCTGCCGCCGAATGCGATCTACTTCACCGTCGGCGACAACGACACCTTTCCCATCATGTATCTGCAGGCCGTCGAGGGCGTGCGGCCCGACGTGACGAACATCAACCTGTCGATCGCCAACGTCCCGGACTGGCCGGAGCGCCTGCGACGGCGGGACCCGTCGCTGCGTCTCTCGCTCGATGCGGCTGCGAGGCAGGCCCTCGTCGCTCGACGTTGGACCGATTCCCTCGTCGATCTGCCCGTGTCCGGGCGGCCCGCGGACTTTGGCCTTCCGCCGGCAACGGTGCTTCCCGCCTCGCTCGCCCTCCACGTCGAGCCGGTGAACGGCACGCACATGATCCCCGCCGAGGTGGTGCTCATCGACATCATACGAACCAACGGTTGGCGACGGCCACTCGCCTTCGCGACGACGGGCACCCAGTCGGCGATGGAGTGGCTCGCACCATACAGCCGGTTGGACGGACTCTACTTTCGCATCGTGCCGATCAAGAACGCGCCGGCCGACGCCGCTCTGCTGCGGGAGAACCTGATTGGCCGAGCCATCTATCGCGGATACGCCGATCCGAGCATCCCGCTCGACGGCGTATCGCGAACGCTGGGAGCGCAGGCATATGGAGGCTTGATTGCGCTGCTCGAAGCCGATCGGGCCGCCGGCTTGCCCGACCAATGCGGGAGCGACCGCGCCGCGATTCTCGCCAAGCTGCCGCTCGCCCGGCTGTCACCGTCGCCGGCAGTCGCCGATCCGATTCAATCCGCGTGCAGCAGCCCGCCCGCCAGATAGCGCCCGCGCGTCTCAGGTCTCCAGCTCGGGCAGATGGCGGAACAGCTCGAGCGCCTCGGGATTGGCCAGTGCGTCGGCGTTCTTCACCGGCCGGCCGTGGATGACGTCGCGTACGGCGAGCTCGGTGATCTTCCCGCTGATCGTGCGCGGAATGTCGGATACTTGAATTATCTTTTTTGGAACGTGGTGCGGGCTGGCGTGCGCGCGAATGCGCGCGCGAATTCGCTCACGGAGCTCGTCGCTCATCGTCGCCCCGCGGGCGAGGCGCACGAACAGCACGATCCGTTCGTCCTCCGCGCCGTCGCGTTGCACCGTCTGGGCGACGACGATGCTCTCGGCGACTTCGGGAAGCTGCTCGACTTGCCGATAGATCTCCGCCGTTCCGATCCTCACGCCCCCCGGATTGAGCGTCGCGTCGCTTCGGCCATAGATGATCATGCCTCCGCGCGGCGTGAGTGCGGCCCAGTCGCCGTGCCGCCAGACGTTCGGGTATTGCTCGAAGTACGCCGCGCGGTATTTCGCGCCATCCGGATCGTTCCAAAAGCGCACGGGCATGCTCGGGAAAGGCGCCGTGCACACGAGCTCACCCGGCGCGCCGACGAGTGGGAGCCCCGCCTCATCGAACACCTCGACGCGCATGCCAAGGCCGCGCGTCTGCAGCTCGCCGCGGTACACCGGCCCGATCGGGTTGCCGAGGGCGAAGCACGAGACGATGTCCGTGCCGCCGCTGATGCTGCTCAGCCGGACGTCGCGCTTGACCTGTGCGTAGACGTAATCGAAGCTGTGCTCGGCGAGCGGGCTGCCGGTGGAGAGGATCGACGTGAGGGCGCCCAGATCATGCGAGACGGCCGGGCGAACGCCCGCCTTCTCGGACAGTGCCAGCCATTTCGCGCTGGTGCCGAACACAGTGAGTCGTTCGCGAGCGGCGAGATCCCAGAGCGTCGGCCGCTCGCGCAGCACCGGCGCGCCGTCGTACAGCACGACCGTCGAGCCGACGGCGAGACTCGACACCAGCCAATTCCACATCATCCACCCGCAGGTGGTGAAGTAGAAGATTCGATCGTCCCGGCGCAGATCGGTGTGGAGGACGAGCTCTTTGAGATGCTGGAGCAGCGTTCCGCCGGCGCCGTGCACCATGCACTTCGGGAGCCCGGTGGTGCCGGACGAATACATGATGTACAGCGGGTGGTCGAACGGAAGCTGCTCGAAGGCAATCAATGTCGGGGCCGTACCGGCGAGGAAGTCCGACCACGAGATCGCGCCGCGGATCGCGATCGATCGCTCGACCACTTCGCCGCTCGCTGCGCGCGGCACGATCACGACCTGCTCGATCTCCGGGATGCGATCGGCGATCGCGGCGATGCGCGGGATGCAGTCGATGTCGCGCCCGGCGTAACGGTAGCCGGCGGCGGCAAAGAGAACGCGCGGGCGAATCTGCCCGAACCGATCGAGCACGCCGTCGACGCCGAAGTCCGGCGAGCAGGACGACCAGATCGCGCCGATGCTCGCCGCCGCCAGCATCGCGATCACAGTTTCCGGAACGTTGGGCATGAACCCCGCGACGCGGTCGCCCACCGTGACGCCGGCCGATCGCAGCGCCGCGGCGAGACGCGAGACCGAATCGTACAGCTCGCGATAGGTGTAGCGTGCGTACCGCCCTTCCTCGGTCCACGCAACTAGCGCTTCCCGGTCGTCGCGAAACCGCAGCAGGTTCTCGGCGAAGTTGAGCCGCGCCCCGATGAACCAGTTCGGTCCAAGCACCGGATCGGGCGGAGCGACGCGGTCGCGGCCGACGAGCACGCGCTCGCACGCCGCCGCCGGATCGCGCGCCGCCGACACGACGCCGCAGAACCGCCAGACTTCCGACCAGAACAGCTCGAGATCGCGAATCGACCAGGCGTAAAGCGAGTCGAAGTCGACGACGCCGGCGGTGCGCTCGCCCAACCTCTGCACGCGCTCGATGAATCGCGTGAGGTTGGCGCGCGCGCGCTGGTCGGCGGAGGGCGTCCACATTGGCGCCGCGCCGCCGTCCCCGCCATCGCGTTGCATGCCGCCGCTCGCTCTGCTATGTCGCGCCCGTCACGGCCGGATGGACGGCGCGGTGACTCGAGACGTGTCGTTCGTGAACCGCGGCGTCTTTGGGCAGGTCGTCGCCCAGCCTTTGGCATCGGCGTTGTTGCCGCGCCCCGCGCCGCGTTGCCCGCCGCCGAACAGCGCCGCGCTCAGCGCCGCGCGTCCGCCGGCAGCTCCCCGCCCGCCACCGCCGGCTCGCCCGCCGCCGGCCGCGAGATCGGCCCGATCGCGCGTGATGAACGTCGGATCTTCCGACGCCAAATACGCCAGCATCGCCGTGATCGTCGCATTTCCCTTGAGATCGTCGAACACGATCTTGTCGAAGCTGTCGCGGTTCGTGTGGTGCGTGTACGTCCCGTAGTCCCAGCTGAGCGAGCTGAGTCCGAACACCGGAGCGCCGTAGCAGTCGAACGACGCGTTGTCGGTGCCGCCGGTCGCCGGCCCGCCCACGCCGGTGTATTGGAGCTGCGCTTGAAATTCCTGCGGCAGCTTGGCGAGCCACCGCTGCATGTGCGCGCCCGCATCGGGAAGCCCGACGCCCGTCGTGCGCTGAACACGCCCCGTTCCGTTGTCCTGATTGAACCCGGCCTGAATGGCGCGCACAATCTCCGGATGGTCATAGGCGAAGGCGCGCGAGCCGTTGAGCCCCTGCTCCTCTCCCGGCCAGTGGCCGACCATGATCGTCCGCTTGGGATGAGGATACGCCAGTTTCAGAATCCTCATCGCCTCCATCATTGTGATCGTGCCGGTCCCATTGTCAGTCGCGCCCTGCGACCCGTCCCACGAATCGAAGTGCGCGGAGAGCAGCACGTACTCGTTCGGCTTCGCGGTGCCTTTGATCGTTCCAAACGTGTCGAACACGGGAACCTCGCCGAGCGAACGGCTGACGGCGTTCACGCGAAGCTCGGGGCCTTGGCGGCGCTCGGTCAATCGATAGAGCAGCCCGTAGTCCTCGCAGCTCATCGCCAGGCCCACGCCGCGGCTGTTCTTGGTATCGTAGACGGTGAACGTGCCCCATGCTTCGCTGAGCGGGTTCGCGAAGTTCGACACGATCACCCCGGCGGCGCCCGCTTTGTCGAGTCGGACGCCGAGCGCGCCGGTCGGGTTGCCCGCCGTGACTGGATAGCCGGTGTTGCGGAGGCGCGTCGTCCAGTCATTCACTAGGCGCACGACGGTCGTGTCCATGCGGGCCTTGGACTCCGGCGTTGCCATGGCGGCCCACTCCTCCTCCGGCCGGCAGCTGGGATAATCCGGCGAGATGAGCACGAACTTGCCGCGCGCCTTCGGCAGCCATTTCACGAACGCTTCGCTATCGGCCACCATCGGCAGGATCACCGTGCCGCCGACGAGGTCCTGTCCGCCCGTGCCCGGGCTGTAGCCCAGCATCGTCGCTTCGAGCGTGCGCGCTCGCGGCTTGATCAGGTCGACGTGCGTGTAGCCCCGCACCCAGCCGCGCCAGGTCCCGTACTGCTCGCGGCGCGCGTCGATGCCCCACGATCGGTACATCTTCATCACCCAGTCGCTGGCCTCGGTGCCCTGCGGCGTGCCGGTGAGGCGCGGGCCGATGGAATCGAACAGCGTCTGCGACAGATCCCAGGTGTGCGAGCTGTCCATGCCGAGCGCCCAGATGCGTTTGAGCACCGGGTCGTCGGTCGGGAACGTTTGGGCGCGCAGCGGCGGCGCCGCAGCGATGGCGAACAGCGCGGCGAAGACGGCAAGCGATCGGCGCTTCATTTGCGTTTCCTCATCAGTGGACGTTCGGTCGCTGACGGTCAGCGAAGCCGCGGGTTGGTGCTGCGCGGGGCTTTCTCGCACTCCGGCCACGGACGCGGACCACCGAACCCGCGCGCCCGGCCGGCCGGCGCGGCATCGCTCGGGTGCTCGGCGGCGAATGCTTTGCGCGCCGAATCCGGGTTGATGCGCGCGATCATCGTCGGATCCTCCGACGCCAGGTAGACGAGCATCGCCGTCAGCGTCGCGTTCGACTTCACATCGTCGAACACGATCTTGTCGAAGGTGTCGCGGTCGGTGTGCCAGGTGTAGTTGCCGTAGTCCCAGCCCAGCGCGCCGAGGCCGAACGCCGGGAGGCCGGCGCACGAGAAATTGTAGTCGTCGCTGCCGCCGCCGGCCGGACCGCCAACGCCGCGGTACTGGATCTGTGATTTGAGCTCCGTCGGAATCGTGTTCAACCAACGCTGGATGTGTGGGTCGGCGTCGGGCAGCCCGGCGGCGCTCATGCTCACGATGCGGCCGGTGCCGTTGTCCTGGTTGAACAGCGCCTGGAGACCCTTGATCACCTCGGGATGATCTTCACGGAACGCCGCCGAGCCGACCTCGCCCTCCTCCTCGCCGCTCCAATGGCCGACGAGAATCGTCCGCTTGGGATGAGGATACACCTGTTTCAGAATCCTCATCGCCTCCATCATCGTGATCGTCCCCGTGCCATTGTCGGTCGCGCCCGATGAGCCGTCCCACGAGTCGAAGTGCGCGGACATCATCACGTACTCGTTCGGCTTCTCGGTGCCCGGAATCCGCGCGATCGTGTTGAACACCGGCTGCTCGCCCAACAGCTGGGCGTCGAGATTGAGCCGCAGCTGGGGGGTTTCATGGTTCTCGGCGAGCCGGAAGACGAGGCCGTAGTCCTCGCAGCTCAGCGCGATCGTCGGCGCCTTGGTGTTGTAGGTCTCGAAGATCTCCATCGTCCCCCAGCCGCCCGTGCCGTTCGGGCCGCCGCCGCCGAATCCGCCGCGACCTCCGCCGCCTGCGTTCGGATTCGGAATTCGGAACGAGAGCTTGGGGCGCGAGGTGATCACCCCGGCGACCCCCGCCTTCTCGAGCCGCATCCCGAGCGTGCCGCCGCCCAGTGCGAGGGTGTAGCCCGTGCCGCGCACGCCGCCGCCCGCCCCGGCATCGACTCCGCGCGGCGGGTTCCACGCCGCCTGCGTCGCGACGACGAGCGAATCCATGCGCAGCTGCGACGCTTCGGTCGCGTTCTGCGCCCAATCCTCCGGAGGGCGACAGGTCGGCATTGGCGCGGCGACGAGGATGAGCTTTCCCTTCGCCTCCGGAAGCCAACGCACGAACTCTGCGCTGTCGCGGAACTGCGGCAGAATCACGGCCGGCGCGGTCACGTCTTTTCCGCCCGTACCCGGGCTGTAGCCGACCATCGTCCCCTCGAGCGACCGCACGCGCGGCGTGACGAGATCGATGTGCGAGTAGCCGCGGCGCCAACCGCGCCAGGTCCCGTACTGTTCGTTCTTGGCGTCGATTCCCCACGACGCGTACATCTTCACCAGCCAGTCCTGCGCTGCCTTGAGATTCGGCGCACCCATCAGGCGCGGGCCGAGCGAATCGAACAGCGTCTGCGACAGCGAGTAGGTGTGCGAGCTGTCCATCCCGAGCGACCAGATGCGCTTGATCACGGGATCGTTCGTCGGAAAAGTCTGGGCGGTGGCCACACGGGGCGCGGCGACGAGCGCGGCGGCGGCGGCAAGCGACAGGATTCTGCGCATTCGCGGAGGCGGTTTCGGAGTGGCGGGAGAGGTGAGCGACCGCCATAAACTACGAAACGGGGAGGGATCGCGCTGGATCCCTCCCCGTTTCCCTGAAATCGCCCTCGAGACGGTGTCCCGCGTCGACGCCCGAATGGCGGCTACTCCGTGATGCTCTCCAGCTGGACGATGAAGATGATCGTGGAGTTCGGCGGGATGCCCGCATTCCCACCCACGCCGTATCCAAGCTCGGAGGGAATGACGATCAGCCGCTGGCCGTGCACGCGCATGCCGATCATTCCATCGCGGAGTCCGAACGGCCCGTTGTTGCTCAAGTTGATCGGGGCCTCGCTCTCTTGGCCGAACAGCGCACCGTTCTTGAGATATCCCTGATAGGTGATGACGACGCTCGACGGCGTCGAGAGCGCCGGCCCGTCGCCAACGGCCAGATCCTTGTAATAGTCGCCGAGCGCAGTCTTCGTCATGTGTGGGATGTCGACGCCGATGTCGACCAGATTCTGCGCGAAGACCTCGGTTGCCGGGTCCGTCGGGTTGTCGGCTACCGTCGGCACGTCGAGGCACGCTGAGAGCGCGAGCGCGCCCACCAGGATCAACAGACGTCGCATTGCTCCTCCCCCCGAAAAAAGCTGCCCAAAGCCGGCGCGCCGGCAGGGAACCGCCAGAACCGCGCTATCAATGAACGCGAACAATCGCCAATTGCACCGTCGAAGGTAAGGGCGCGCCGCCCGACGTGAGCGCCAGGAGGCCGTCTTGTCCGGACGGCACCGTGAACCGCAAGAACGCTACTCCGTTCGACACCATCTGGAAGTTCGTCGTACTGCCGTCGTGCAGGATTCGTGTGAAGAGGGCGAACGGCAGCGAGGTCGAGTTGTTGGTCGTGATGCTGCGCATGTTCCAGCTCGGCTGCTGGAAACGGGGATCGACGTTCGGCGCGTTGTCGTCGAGGAACACCGAGATCGCCCAGTCGCGCATCAACGAGTCCGGCGCCACGCCCAGGGCATGGGTCAGGTTCACCACGCCGGACGTCGACGAGTTGACGAGCGAGAACCAGAACGCATTCTCGCTGCCCGCCGGCAGATGATCGGCCGCGTATCGCAGGAAGCTCCAGATCGCGCCACGGGTCGGCAGATCGTCGTCGCCTGGATTCGACGAGATTGGGCCCTGCGTCTCGGTCGTGGCGAGATACGTCTGATAGCGCCGTGTGTTGTTGACGACGAAGGTGTTGTACGCGGCGACGAGCGTCGGATTGGTGAACAGGGACGCATCGATGTTCTGGCGCGGCGAGCTCCCCGTCGCGGCGTAGTAGTTCAGCTCTTCGGCGACGTGCGACAGCCCTTCATCGAGCCACTTCTCCTCGAACGTCTGGCCGGCATTGTTCACGTACATGCGGCGCGAGGCATTGATCAGATGTTGGTACTCGTGGGCGACCGTACCGTTGGTGAACGAGACGACCTGCGCCTTGGACCGCTTGTTCGAATTGATCGTTCCGGCGGTATCCGGCACGAGCAGGTAGAACATCTCGGCCTGGTTGCTGCCCGCGCAGGGACCCGGCGGACCGACCTTCGGCAACAAGTCGCGCTGGTAGAAGAAGCCAAGCACCACGCTGTTCGCGCCCGACGACGTCAGCTCGTTCACGGCTCGGGTGAAGAACATCAACACGTGGCCGTTGTTGTCGATGTCGCTCGGCGCGCCGAACGCGCCACGATCGGTTGGATCGACGAGCGTGTCGAACGTCACGCCGATCGATTGGTACTCCGCGTCGGTGAATCCGCCGGGCGGGTTCGCTGTGTCGGCGATGACGATCGCGCGGTCGGTGACCGCGGCGACGCGCCCGACGCGATAGTCCGGGTTGGCGCAAAACCCGCTCGCGCTGGCATTCACGTTCAGCGTCACCAGATCGCCGATTGCCGGGACGGTCGTCGTGGACAGTGATCGGGCGACGGTCTGGCCGCTCCGATACCAGGTGCGCGCGGCCGCGAGGCGCTCCGGCATCTGCACGCGCTCGGCGTCGCGCAGTCGAGTCTCGAAGTCGTAGTCAGGAGTGACCGTCGGGGCAGCAACACGGGGCGCGGCGGAAAAGAGGGTCGTCGACGTCAGCGGCAGCTCGCCGATGCCGACCGGCCGCGCCTCGAGCTGAATGGTCGTTCCGGGAACCGGTGAATCGAAGTACGGCACCAGCGCGTATTCGGCATCCGCGCTCGACGCGTGGACGCAGAATCCGTTGCCCGAGATGCCGGTGAGCACCTGTCCGACCGCGAGCTCGGTCGGCGCGCTGCCGCCCGTGCACACCGATTGGCCTGGCGCGAGCACCGTGACGAGCACGCTGTCGGTGAGCTGTCCGGCCGAGACGAGCACGTACGTCGACGCACCCCGCCGCAGCGCGTGCACCGTGCCGTTCGGATCGATCGAGACGAGCGTCGGATCGCGCGGAACGAACGTCGGACCCGGGGCGGTCGCATTGCCGAACACGTCGATGCTACGCGCACTGATGCGGAGCGAATCCACGGTGGACAGCAAGCGGAGCGAGGGAGGCGAGATGCTGATCGTCGCCACCGGCCCCGGCGTCCCGGTCGCCTCGAACACGACGGTCGACGCGACGCCAGTCACGATCGCCGTCAAGGCGTTTGCACCGACGACGGTGCCGAGCGTCCAGTCGGTCGTCGCCTGACCGTTGGCATCTGTCGTTGCCACCAGTGGCGAGACCAGACCATTTCCTGCCGTGACGGCAAACGCGACCGACGCTCCCTGCACGGGACGCCCTCTGGCATCGGTCACCGACACGACGGTGGCGGGAAGAGTCGTACCGACCTGAGCGCTGCGCGTCAGATCGGACACCGCGCCTAGCGCCGCCGGAGTCCGCGTCGCGGGGCCCGCGGCATCGCCGTGACAGGCGGCGACGACCGCGACGAGCAGGGGTATCGAGCGTCGGGCCAGACGGGGAAGCTGCATCGACGAGGCGAGGGATTGGCGAGCGAAAGGCGGGAGAAAATCGGGCGCCGCTACGATAACCCTGAGGCCAGCACGTGTTCCGGCCTCTTAACGATAAGAATCCGACCCGTGAGAGGACGTTCCCCCTGATCGTCGGGCAACTGCGGCGTCGAGGCGTATGACAGCGCGAGCGACGAGGCGAACACAGCGGCTGCGCGCGTGGGCATCGGGCCGCGGATCATCGCGGCACCGGCGAATTTCGGCCGGCGCGTGTGAGCAGGTAATACCCGCGCGTGCCGTTGTCGTCTAACCGGAAGCCGCTGATGCCGTAGCCCGAGGTGAGGCCCCACTGCAATCCGCGGCGCACGGCGAGGCGCGCGCGCATCGCGTCGCCGGCACCGGCGGTGATCAACGATTCCGCATCCGCCGGCAACTCGACGCGAACGCAGTGCGGCAGGATCGATGCGCCCGCCGCCGACGCGAGCCATGCCGCGGTGGCGATGGGAGCGTCCGCACAATCGTCGGACTCGACCAAGCGGCGTGCATCGGCGAGACGCAGGGCCACCTCCTCGTCGTGGGTCGGCCAGGCAACGACCAGACGATCGGTCGGAAGCTCACCGTGCAGCGTGCTCGCCGTGATGCCGTACATGTTTTCGACGTATTCCGCCGCCGTCACGCCGAAGCGATTGAAGTTGAGATGCGCATTGCGTGCGATGAGCGGGTCGAAGGTCCAATAGATCACTTCGACGCCAAGCTCCCGCACCGCGACTCGTTGGTACTCCTTGAGCCGGCGGCCGATGCCGGCGTTCCGGCTGTCGGAGCGCACGGCAAGCATGTCGGACCAATGAACGAGTCGCCCGCGCTGAACGCCCGTCATGCCAAACACGAAACCGAGCAGTGTTCCATCCGGAGCGAACGCACCTGCGGCCACGCCGCCAATGCGCCGCACCACCTTGAGCAAGCTTGGCGGCACGAGGTCGGCGAATGCATCGCCCCACGTCTCCCGCTGCAGCGCAACGCAGGCCTCGAGCTCGGCGCGCGTCTCGACGGGTCTGATCTCGACTTCTGCTCGATCCATGAGTGCCTGGGCAATCACCAGGGGCTGGTCGCCGCGCTCAGGCCGATGTACCAGGTTCGGCCCGGCGCCGGCTCGTAGAATTTGGTGCCGGCGATGGTCGGCCCTGACGCATTGACGGCGACCGAACCGACGTAATGCCGGTCAAACACGTTTTGCACGCCGATCACGGGCGACAGCCACGGGCGGCCGAACGCCGCGGTAGCGCCGGCGCGCAGGTTGAGCAGGGCGAATCCCGGCGCGGCCGCATCGTTGGCGTCATTGACGAACACGCGGCTCTTCGCCTGGCCCTCGGCGAGCAGAAACGCGCGGCGCAGATGCCAGGTCGCCGCGACCTGCGCCTGCTGTTCGGGGATGCCGGGGATCGCGTTGCCCGCGTACTGCGCACCGTCGTTGACGAAATCTCGAAAGTGAAATCTGGAATATGCGTACGTCGCGTCGAGCGACAGCGGCCCGACGTCGGCGTCGCCGGAGAGCTCGACACCTTGGCGCCGGGTGCGCCCGGCATTCCGATAAAACGTGCGTCCGTTGCCGTTCGGCACCTCGAACGGGATCAGCTCGTCGCGGACTTCCGTGTCGAACAGCGCGACGTCGTAGCGGACGCCGTCGGGCAGCAGTCCTTTGGCTCCGGTCTCATACGTGGTCGAGAGCTGTGGCTCGAGATCGGCGTTCAGACCCGCGCTGCCATCCGCCTGATTGCCCAGCTCCGTCGTCGTCGGCGTCTCGAACGCCGAGCCGACGTTGGCGTAGAGCGAATGAAAGGTCGACAGACGGTAATCGACGCCGGCCATCGGGCTCACCGCGTGGAGCGCCCGGTCACCCGAATCGTCACGGCCATCAGCCAGGAAATGGTCGCGCAGCTGAAAGCGAACCACATCCGACCGAACGCCCGCCGCGGCATGGAGCCGACCGATCGTGAGCTCGTCGCGAAGGTACGGGCCGAAGCTCGACACCAGCTCGTTCTGATCGAGCGACAGCGCGCCCTTTTCCTCGGGAAGCGACGCGCAGTTCGCATTCGCCGCCCGCACGGCGTTGCAGTTCGCCCAATTCTTCCGCGCGTCGTCGAGCCACTGCGCGTCCGCCCCGACGCTCGCCCGATTCGCCAGACCGGCAAACGTCCAGGGCAGCGTCAATCGCGCCCCTGCCCCGCTCTGCCGCCGGTCGACGCCGACTACGGCGAAGGTGAGCGGATTGTAGAGCGAGCGGGTGCCGCCGTATCCCTGCGCGACCAGCTCCCCGTCGCCGTGGACGGCGCGGTGCGCCGACAGCCCGATCTGCACCTGATGCACGGCCTTGCGCGCCTGCTTCGCGATGGACGCCGGATCGGCCTGGCGCGGCGCGCTGTCCACCTGCGCCAGGGTGAGCGCGCCGGGATTCTGCGCCACCGGCATGTCGAGTCCCATGCCATCCAGCGCGACGTCGGTGCCGCCGATGGTCGTCGTGGCGCGGACGAAGGCGTTCGTCAAACGCTGATTCGAGAATGCTCGATAGCCGTCGCTCTTCGTGCGGCCGATGTTGCCCTCGTACGTCGCCGCGCCGACCGTCCCGCCGAACAGTCCGACGACGCGCTGCAACCCCGAGCTGCCGGTCCACGAGCGCAGCTGCGCCGCCACGGGCGCGGCCGGCGGGTCCGCCGTGTGCAGGTCGATCACCCCGCCCGACGCATTGCCGTAGAGCGCCGACATGCTGCCGCGAATCACTTCGACGCGCCCGACCGACTCGAGATCGAGGTAGTCGATCGGCGTCTGGCCGTCGGGCAGCGTGAGCGGCATCCCGTCGCGCAGAAGGCGGATGCTCCGCGCGCCGAACTGCGAGCGCGCACCGAAGCCGCGAATCGAGATCCGCGTGTCCTGCGACGGGTTGGCCCGATCGGCCACGGTGACGCCGGGCAGCAGCGACAGCGTCTGCGCCACGAACGTGTGCGTCTGCCCCGGCGTGAGACTGTCCGGCTGGATCGTCGTGATCGCGTACGGCAGATCGAACGGCGAACGACCGACATCGCGCGTGACCGTGACCACGGTCGGCAGGCGAGCCGGCGCCTTGACGCGCGATGAATCCTGCGCGCCGGCGGTCGATGCGACGAGCATGGCGACGCACCACGCCCTGCCGGGCGTCGCGTGGACGGCGTGACTGTGAATCGGGCGGCTCCGCTGCGGGGTCCGCTGAATGTACCACTCGACTCGACGCTTCGCCGTTACTCCATGATCGCGTGCCCGCCGCCCGCGCCCCTGGTGTGGCGAATGAGCAGCAGCAGCGGAATGAGCACGAGGATCAGCAGGGCGCTCAGCATGTAGATGCGGCTGTAGGAGAGCACGCTCGCCTGCGCATAGAGCTGGCCGTCGAGCAAGGCGAGCGCACGCTGATGCGCCGTCCACTGATCGGCCCCGCGCGCCATCATTCCTTTCGTGAGCATCTGCACGCGGGCGATCGTACCCGGGTCGCCGCTCGCCAGATGGTCGCCGAGCACGGAGCGCAGCTGGGTCGTGTAGCGCCCGAGCAGCGTGGCGATCGCCGCGATGCCGAACGAGCCCCCGAGCTGGCGGAAGAAGTTGTACAACCCGGTCCCCTGCGCCAACTCGACGGCACTCAGCTCGGCGAGCGTCACGGTGGTGAGCGGCACGAACATGAAGCCGAGTCCGAGGCCGCGGAAGATGAGCGGCCAGAAGAAATCGCCGCTGCCGCTCAGCCCCGTGATGCGCGACAGCTTCCAGGCCGCGAGAGCGAAGGTCAGCGCGCCGATCGTGATGAGCAATCTTGGATCGAACCGGTTCGTCATCCGGCCGACGACAGCCATCGACACCGCGGTGGCGATCGCGCCCGGGAGCAGGATGATGCCCGTCTGCTCGGCGGTCATCCGCAGGTTGCTCTGCAGGAAGACGGGCAGCGTGAACGACATGGCGTACAGGCCCACGCCCATCACCACACCGAGCACGGTGCCGACCCACATCTGCCGGTGGCGCATGACGCGAAAGTCGATCACCGGATGATCGGTCGTCATCTCGCGCCAGAGCAGAACGGCGCCGCCGACGACGCCGATGATGGTGAGCCAGATGATCGTGCGCGAATCGAACCAGTCGTCGCGCTGGCCGTGCTCGAGCACATACTGCAGCGCACCAACGCTCACCGTGAGCAGCGCGATGCCCTGATAGTCGATCGACGACGGCTTCCGCTGGTAGTCCGGGTCATGCACGTACCCGGCGATCATGATCGCGGCAAGAATGCCGACCGGCAGGTTGATGTAGAAGATCCAGGGCCAGCCATGGTTGTCGGTGATCCAGCCGCCGAGCGTGGGCCCGATCGTCGGCCCCACCATGACGCCAAGCCCGAACAGCGCCATGGCCATGCCGGCTTCGCGCCGCGGAAAGGATTCGAACAAGACGGCCTGCGACACGGTCATCAGCGCGCCGCCACCGACCCCCTGCACCACTCGCCAGAGGATGAGCGAGCCGAGCGAATGCGACGCGCCGCAGAGAAAGCTCGCCATCGTGAAGATGATGATCGAGCCGACGAAATAGCGTTTGCGGCCGAAGAAGGAGCCGAGCCATCCGGTGAGCGGAATGACGATGACGCTGGCGAGGATGTAGCCGGTCGAGACCCAGGCGATCTCGTCCAAGCCGGCGCCGAGCGTGCCCATCATGTCGGGCAGCGCGACGTTGACGATCGAGCTGTCGATGACCTGCATCAACGCCGCGAGCACGACCGCGAACGCGATGACGTACTTGTGAGGATCCCCCTCGTCGGGCGCGGCGATCGGCGCCGCGATCTCCGCTTCGGGGGCGATGCCGTCGTCGACCCGCGCCGACGGTTCGACGGTCGACGTCATGCGGTGCGGCGGCGACGCGACGGCGCCTTCGAACCAGACTTGCCGGCCCGGGCGCCGCGCTCCCAGCGGTCGAGCGCCCCTTCGATTTCCGGAACGACGGCGTCGTGGATGTCGTCGATCGAGGCGAAGCGGTCGCGCACGGCCGCGGGGAGCGCGGGCGACGACTCGCGCATGTCGGCGACGAGGCGCTGGATGCGCCGCCAGCGGACGACACGGGCGCGGATGACCTGGGCGAAGAAGTCGGGAGCCAGCTCGTAGTAGTCGCGGCGGTCGCCGGCGACCGACACACGCTCGACGATGCCGCGCTCGAACAGGTGCCGCGCCTCGGTGCTGACGCTGGCTTTGCTCACCCCAAGGGCGGCGGCGAGCGCGTCGAGCGATTGCGGGCGGTCGCTGAGCAGAAAGGTGGCGAACAGGCGGCCGGCGATTGGCGAGAGGCCGTCGGCGGCGGCGTGGTTGGCGAGCCGGTCGGCAAAGCCGCGGGCGGCGCGATCGTTGAGGGGCATCAT
>DATNAT010000144.1:0-2294 GCA_035572355.1 Gemmatimonadaceae bacterium | reverse complement strand
CGGAGCTCGGTCGCAACGAGGCGATCGAGCATTTCCTGGTCGGTCGCCGGCTGGCGTTCGACGCCGCCAAGGGCCGGCTGTGGGTCGTCTGCCGGCGGTGCGAGCGATGGAACCTCACGCCACTCGAGGAGCGGTGGGAGGCTATTGAAGAATGCGAACGAGCGTTTCGTGACAGCCGGCTCCGCGTCGCGACGGACAACATCGGGCTCTGCCGGCTGCCCGACGGGACGGAGCTCGTGCGGATCGGCGAGGCGCAGCGGCCGGAGATGGCGGCGTGGCGGTACGGCGATCAGTTCGGGCGGCGGCGGCGGCGGTTCCTCGTCGTGTCCACGGCCGCAGGCCTGCTGCCGCTCGGGTTGAGCGCCATGCAGCTTCTTGGCCGGTCGGGAGCAATCGGCATCATCGGCTCGCTGTCGCTCACGGCCTGGTCGCTCGGCTCGACAGTGCTCCGCCGCCGCACCGTGGTCACGGTGCGGTCGCCGGATCGATTGCTCCATCTCGACACTGCGAGTGTCGGTGATGTCGTGCTCCGGCCGTCGCGCGATCATTGGTGGGAGCTCGACGTCCCCGACCCTCACTACGAGCGCAAGCGCTTCCGGCGTCGTCCGGGCGACCGGCCGGTCGTCGCGCTGCATGGCGATGACGCGCTCGCTGCGGCGCGGGTCATCCTTCCGCAGCTCAACCAGGCTGGTGGAAAGCCGGCCATGGTGCGCGATGCCGTCGCACGACTGGAGAGCTACACCGATGTACCCCTCGCCTTCGCCCGGGCAGCCGCCGGAGGTGCCAAGCGAAGCGGCTACCTCAAACACGTCCCTGCCGCACAGCTGCTCGCCCTCGAGATGGCCCTTCACGAGTCGGACGAACGCCGCGCGCTGGAGGGCGAGCTCGCCGAGCTCGAGCAGCGGTGGCGCGACGCCGAGGAGATCGCGGCGATCGCCGACTCGCTGCTCCTGCCGGAGAGCGTGACCGATCGGCTGCACCGGGCCCGCGGCGGCGCCTGACGCGCACGGCTGGTTCGCGATATCGTTCACCATGCCCCGCGCCGCCGGCAGCTTCGACGTCAAACTCGACCCGCTTCCCTTCGGCGCCGGCGTCGACGATCCGCTGTTCGGCCGCCGGTCGATCGACAAGCGGTATCACGGCGACCTGGACGCGACCGGCGTCGGCCAGATGCTGAGCGCCGGCACCCCCGTGCAGGGATCGGCCGGCTACGTGGCGATCGAGCGCGTGAGCGGCCGGCTGCACGGGCGCACCGGCACCTTCGCCCTGCAGCACAGCGGTACGATGACCCGCGGCGCGCCGGAGCTCAGCGTCACCGTCGTCCCCGATTCCGGCACCGGCCAGCTCAGCGGCCTCGCCGGCACGATGCGGATCATCATCGCCGGCGGAAAACACTCATACGAGTTCGATTACATGCTCGGCGCCGCCGGGCCGACCTAGCCTCCTCCGTGCGCTACCTCCTCAAGCAGAAGCTCCTCTCCTGGGGCGACGACTACTACGTGCGCGACGACCAGAACCGCGACGTCTACTTCGTCGACGGCAAGGCGTTCAGCATCGGCGACCAGCTCTCGTTCCAGGATCTGTCCGGCCGCGAGCTCGCCTTCATCAAGCAGAAGATCTTCGCCCTCGGGCGCACCTACGAGATCTCGCGCAACGGCGCGATTGCCGCCGTCGTCCAGAAGCATCTCTTCTCGCCCTTCCACCACCGCTTCACCGTCGACGTCCCCGGCCCGGACGACCTCGAGGCCGAGGGCAACTTCACCGATCACGAATATCGGTTCACTCGCGGCGGCCGCGTCGTCGCCACAGTCTCCAAGCAGTGGTTCACCTTTGCCGACACCTACGGCATCGAGATCGCCGACGGCGAGGACGAGGTGCTCGTGCTCGCCAGCGCGGTCGTCGTCGACGAGTCCTGCCATCCGGACGGAGGGCAGCGCCGGTGACCGACACTCCCACCCGCGGCGCGCGCCGATCGTGAAACTGTTCTGGGCCGTCGCCGTCGGCGCCGCGCTGGGCGGACTGGCGCGCTTCTACCTCGGCGACTTCATCCAGCACCGCGCCGGCATCGGCTTCCCCTCCGGCACCCTCGTCATCAACATCACCGGCAGCTTCCTGATCGGGCTGTTCTTTCGCTACGCGCTGCAGTCCGCCGTGATCGGCCCGGAGATGCGCATCTTCCTCACCACCGGCTTCTGCGGCGGCTACACGACCTTCTCGACCTTCAGCTACGACACGATCGTGCTGCTCCAGGACGGCGAGTACGGGCGCGCCTCGCTCTACGTCGGCACGAGCGT
>DATNAT010000143.1:0-5806 GCA_035572355.1 Gemmatimonadaceae bacterium | reverse complement strand
CGACGACATCGGCGACATCTCGTGGAACGTGCCGACGGTGACGCTACGCTATCCGGCGAACATTCCCGGCCTGCCCGGCCACAACTGGGCGAACGCGATCGCGATGGCGACGCCGATCGCGCACAAGGGTGTGACGGCGGGAGCAAAGGTCCAGGCGATGACCGTGCTCGACCTCTTGCTCAAGCCGACGGTCGTGAGCCAGTCGTGGGACTACTTTAGAGATGTACAAACCAAGGACATAAAATACTTCCCGCTCATGCGCCCGGAGGACAAGCCGGCGATCTGGCTCAACAAGGCGATCATGGACAAGTATCGCCCGGAGATGCGGAAGTACTACTACGATCCGACCAAGTACAAGACGTATCTGGATCAGCTCGGGATCAAGTACCCGACGGTGCGGGATTCGACGAAGATCACGCCGTGAACTGGAACTGGCAGTGAAACGGTGAGACCGCGTCGGCTGGCCGTGCCGGCCTCGCTGTCGTGACGTGAAACTGCGGAATTGTCTGTACCGCGTTCACGCCGTTACACATCACGACAGCGAGGGCCGTCAGGCCCGAAGCGGTTTCACCGCCCTACCGTTTCTTAGCTGGCATTGTCCGCCCGCTTCACCGGCGTCTCCGCCGTGCTGGGTACGATCTCCGGCTGACCGGCCGCCTTCAGCGCCGCGTTGATCTTGGCCAGGTTCGTGGTGAGCACGCGCTTGTACCGCGCGTCCTCGGTCTGGAACTTCGGCGCCAGGACCGCGAACACGTCGTACGACTGTTTGGGCGGGCGACGCTCACCGCTCTCGACGAAGCTGAGGAGTGCCGCGAGCTGGTTGTTGATCCGGATCGGGAAGTTGAGCGGATCTTCGCCGCTCCGGTTCTTCGTCTGGTAGATCGAGTCCTCGACGTTGGCCAGCTGATCTTCGAACGTCTTGGCCATGGCGCCGAAGCTCGCGTTGCCGGACATCTGGGACGCGCGGTCCTCGAGCTGCGCACGGACGTTGCGAATCGTGCGGATCGCGTCGTTCGCCGTCGATACGCTGTCCCGCACCTGCAGCGCGAAGCGTTGCTGCTCGATCAGATCGGCCACCGTCGCCGTCGTCTGCGGGTCTTTCCGCACGACGAACTTCTCCGAGATCGGCGCATCGCTGCCGGCGAGCAAGCGCACGGTGTAGGTGCCCGGGGCGGCGAAGGGTCCGGTCGTCGAACCCTGCCAGAGGATCATCCCCGTGAACGACGACGCGTTCGGGTATTGCAGATTCCAGGTGTAGCGATTGAAACCTTCGCGGTCGCCGACGCGCGCCGGCCCACCCCCGAACCCACCGCGGCCTCCCCGGCCGCCGGCGGCGGCCACGGTATCGGTCGATGAGTATTTCCGAATGAGCTTGCCCGCCGGATCGAGGAACTCGAGCGTCACCGGCTGGTCGGCGTGCGCGAGACGGTACTGGATCGTCACGCCAGTCGAGCGATAGGCCGGCGCCGGCCGGTACAGGTAGTCCTTCCCCGCCGCTTCCGCCGCCTCGGCTTTCGGCGCCTCGCGCAACAGCGAGAGGTTCTCCATCACCCAGAACGCGCGGCCGTGCGTCGCGATCGCCATGTCGTCGTCGCGGAGCGCGATGTCGTGGACCGGCGTCGGCGGCAGATTCTTCTTCAGACTTTCCCAATGCGCTCCCGCGTCGCGCGACATCCACATGCTGCGTTCGGTCGCCGCGTAGAGTAGGCCGGGCTGCACCAGATCCTCGCGAATCGAACGCGTATACTCTCCCACCGGAATGCCGTCGTTGATCCGCGTCCAAGTCGCGCCGTAGTCAGTCGTCTTGTAGAGGTACGGCGCGTAATCGTCCATCTGATAGCGGTTGGCCGCCACCCACGCCGTTCCCGGATTGTGCGGCGACGGATCGATGATCGAGATGCGCGTCCACGGCAGCAGGCCTTTGGGCGTCACGTTCTTCCAGCTCTTGCCGCCGTCGCGCGTCAGATAGATCAGGCCGTCGTCGGACCCGGTCCAGATCAGCCCGGCTGTGATCGGCGATTCTTGAATCGCGAACACGGTTCCGTAATACTCGATCGATGTTTGGTCTTTCGAGATCGGACCGCCCGAGGCGCCGAGCGTGGCCGGATCGTGCTTGGTCAGGTCCGGTGAGATGACCTGCCAGCTCTTCCCCTTGTCGCTCGATTTGAAGACGACGTTCGACCCGACGTAGAGCACGTTCGGATCGTGCGGGGAGTTCATGATCGGGAAGGTCCACTGGAAGCGGTACTTCGAATCCTTGGCGTCATGCCCCATCGGGTTGAGCGGCCATGGATCGAGGCGAGCCCGCGCGCCGGTCGCGTGATCCTGCATGTCGATCACGCCGCTGTAATTGCCGCCGAACGTCACGTTCGGGTCGGTCGGGTCCGACGCCATGTAACCCGATTCGCCGCCCGCTGCGCCGTAGAAGTCCGAGTAGGGCGACGGCGCCGCCGCTGGACCACCGCGTCCGCCGCCGCCGCGGCCGAAGCCCGCGGTCTGCCGCACCGGTCCACACACCGAGCCCGCGTCCTGCTTCGCGCCGCAGATGTCGTACGGCACCTTGTTCGTCAGATGCACGTGGTAGAACTGCCCCGTCGGAATGGCCAGCCGCGTCATCGTCTTGCCGTCGTCCGCCGTCACCGAGGCACCCTGGTCGTACGCAATGACGAAGCGATGTGCATCGTTCGGCGCGATCCACAGGTCGTGATGGTCGCTGCCGCCCCGCCAGCTCGTCGACTTCCACGTCTTGCCGCCGTCCATGGACTCCATCGTGCTCACGTTCAAGCCGATGACGTGATTCGTGTCTTGCGGGTCGGCGAACAACCGCGAGAAGTACCACGCGCGCTGCCGCAGATCGCGATCCCGGTTGAGCAGCGTCCAGCTCGCGCCGGCGTCATCCGAGCGGTACACGCCGCCGTTCGGCTCGTTCTCGATCAACGCCCAGAGGCGACTCGGCTTCGCCGGCGAGATCGCCATGCCGACATTGCCGATGATCCCGCTCGGCAACCCGGGATTGTGCGTGATCTCGGTCCAGTGGTCGCCGCCGTCCGTCGTCTTGAAGATGCCGCCGCCGTTGCCGCCGCTGATCAACAGCCACGGCTTGCGTCCGGCCTGCCAGAGCGCGGCGTAGAGCACATCGGGGTTCGACGGATCCATGAGCAGCTCGATCGCGCCCGTCGAGTCATTTCGAAAGAGGATCTTCTTCCAGGTCTTGCCGCCATCCGTCGTCTTGAACACGCCGCGGTCGGGATTCGGACCCCAGACGTGGCCGAGCGCGGCGACGTAGGCGACGTCGGAGTTGCGCGGGTCGAGCACGATGCGCGCGATCTGCTGCGTTGCCTTGAGTCCGATCGATTGCCACGTCTTGCCACCGTCCGTGGTCTTCCACATGCCGTCGCCGTACGACACGTCGCCGCGAATGGGATACTCGCCGCCGCCGACCCACACGACGTCGGGGTTCTTCGCATCGACGGCGATGGCGCCGATGCTGCCGCCGAAGTACGCGTCGGTCACGGGACTGGCGGTCTTCGCGCCGTCCGTTGTCTTCCAGACGCCGCCGCCGGTGGTGCCGAAGTAATACTCATCGGGACGCGCGACGGACCCGGCGACGGCGACGATGCGTCCTGGCGCATCGGGTCCGACGACGCGCCAACTGACGTCGCCGCTCGGCGCTGCTTCCGCACCGCGACCGCCGCGGCCACCACGACCGCGCTGCGCGAACAATAGACTTGGAGCGCAGAGCGCGGCGAGCGCGATGCGCGTGAATGCTGATCGTACGAACACGACTGAGCCTCCGATCGACGGACGAGGGATTGAGTGCCGGGCGCGCCGTTGGCGCCGTCCGGACACCGCTTGGGCAACGCCGGGAACGCTACGGAAGAGCGTGCCCTTCCACAATCTCACGGAGTCGCCGGACGCCGCGTACATTGCGGTTGCCCGGTCCGCGTGCCAAGTCATGGACGTGGCACGCGGCCGCACGTTCGTCAGCGTTCGCCAGTATTCACCCGAACGGAGCTGGGAATCATGTCGGCCATGCGTCTGTCCTCATTCATTGCCCTTGCGACGATCGCCGGCGCGCTTCTGGCTGCAGGCTGCGCGAGCACGAACGGCGGAAGCGCCGTGGCGGCGAGCCGCCGGTCCGCGCCGTGCGGCTTGCGCTCCGAGGATTCCCTTTATGTCGTGGGCGGCCCGCTTTATCGCGATTGCGGCGTCGATCGACCGGCCCACTTGGTCACGTCCAACGTCAATCCGGAATTCCGCGTCACCGGCATTCCGCGAACCTGCTATCAGGCCACCGTGGAGTTCGTCGTGTCGGCGCTCGGCTCGCCCGAACCGGGTACCGTGCGGGTCCTGAGCTCCAACGACGAGCAGTTCGCCGACGCGATGCGGGTCATGGTGAACCATCTCCGCTACTCGCCGGGAGTGAAGGACGGTGAGTCCGTGCGGCAGATCGTCACCGAACGTCGCGCCGCCGCGGTCCGAACCGAAGTGGGACAGACCCCCGGCTCGTCGACGGTGCCGACGAGCGGCTCGGCGCCGGGATCGCAATCCGGGTCGCAGACTGGAACGCAGGCGGGGTCGCCAACCAGCTCCTCGAGCGCGGCGGCTGCCGCGGCGGCGGTTTCGTCGTTGGGCTCGAAGAGCGCGCTGCCGATGGTGTGGGGCACGAGTTGCTAGGCCGCGTTGCGATCGTTGCCATCGCGGGTGTTGTGCTCGGCGCGTGCGCGTCGGCCGGAGGCCCGGCCGGCGCCGGCGGACGGCGGAGCAGCTGCCCGCTTCGCGCGCAGGATTCAGTCTATCTCGCAGCGGGCCCGGTCTACCGCGACTGCGCGGTGGATCGGAAAGCGGAGGTCGAGACGAACCTCCATCCAGACTTCCGACCCTTTCCGGGTCAGTCCTGCTACGACGCCGAGGTCGAGTTCGTCGTCGGCCCCACGGGCGCGCCCGAGGTCCCCACTGCACGTCTAGTCCGTTCGAACAGTCGGGAGTACGGCGACGCCGTGAGCGCGCTGGTGCCGCGGCTCAAGTTTCGCCCGGCGATGCGTGACGGCGTCGCCGTGCGTCAAATCGTCGAGTTCAAACAAGTCATGCAAGCCGTCGTCGTGGCTGTGCCAATGGGCAGCGCGCCGCCGTCACGCCCGCCCGCGCCGTTGCCACCGAGCTGCTAGGCGCGCTCGTAGGCCGTCTCGTTCAGACGGGCGGCGAGGCAGGCGCCGAGTGGTCGTCGCGTCGCTGCACCAGCGTGAGGATCGTGTAAACCGCGACCGCTTCGTCGTTCTGGTTTTTCACCTCGACGTCCCAAGACACGACGCCCTGCGCCACTTGATCGGGCTTCTTCTCCTTCGCCGTCTTCTGCTTCACGGTGAGCGTCGCCTGAATGGTGTCGCCCGGATAGACCGGCTTCACGAATCGGAGCGTCTCGAGTCCGTAATTGGCCAACACCGGACCCGGAGCAGGATCGACGAACAATCCCGCCGCCGCCGACAACACGAAGTAGCCATGCGCGACGCGGCGCGCGAACAGCGAGTCGCGCGCCGCAATCTCGTCCATGTGCGCGTAGAAGAAATCGCCGCTGATGCCGGCGAAGTTGACGATGTCGGCCTCGGTCACCGTGCGCCGCGCCGTCACCAGCGCGTCGCCTACCTCGAGCTCTTCGAAATATTTCCGGAACGGATGCACCCGATCGTAGCTGCGCTCGGCGCCCGGCGTATACTCGCCGGTGACGTGCATGATCGTCGTCGGTGAGCCCTGGATCGCCGTGCGCTGCATGTAGTGGAGCACGCCGCGCACGCCGCCCATCTCCTCG
>DATNAT010000142.1:0-8902 GCA_035572355.1 Gemmatimonadaceae bacterium | reverse complement strand
GGTGCGCCGATCGCCGGCGAGATGTCGGGGCACATGTTCTTCACCGAAGGCTTCTACGGCCACGACGATGCGCTGTACGGCGCGGCGCGGCTGCTCCGCATTCTTGCCGACTCGGGGAAGACGGTCGCCGAGCTGCTGGCGGACGTGCCGGACTTCGTGTCGACGCCCGAGCTCCGCATCGAAGTGCCGGAGGCGCTCAAGTTCGGTCTCGTGCAGCGGGCGGTGAGCCATTTCCGCGCCAGCCACGATGTGATCGACGTCGACGGCGTGCGCGTGCTGTTCGGAGACGGATGGGGCCTGATCCGCGCCAGCAACACGCAGCCGGTGATCGTCGCGCGCTACGAGGCGTCGACGCCTGAGCGGCTGGCCGCGATCCGCGGCGAGATGGAAAGCTGGCTGCGCGAGCAGGGCGTGACTGTCTGACATGACGACGCGCCGGTGGCTCATGGTGGCCCTGGCCGCCGTCGCGATTCTGCTCATCGCCGGCCGGTCGCTGGCCGGCCTCTACGCCGACTATCTCTGGTACGATTCCCTCGGCGCGATCGCGCTCTGGAAGATGCGCGTCGAGACGGTGGCGCTGCTGCGCATCGCCTCGGCGATCGTCGCCGGCGCATTCGCATTCGCGAACCTGTACGCGGTGCGCCAGTCGGTCGTGTCGCTCGTCTTTCCACGCCGCGTCGGCAATTTAGAGATTGGTGAAGAGGTCCCCGGGCGCTATCTCCTGGGCGCCGCGCTGGCCCTCGCCGTGGTGCTCGGCGTGCTGCTCGCCGTTCCGCAGGACGATTGGATCAGCTTCGTCCTCGCGCGATCCGGCCGAGCGTTTCTCGACACCGAGGGCTTCTTCGACCGCGACCTCGGCTTCTATGTCTACTGGCTCCCGTTCGAGAGCGACCTCTGGAGCTGGGCGTTCGCCACGGTGATCGTCGTCGCGGTCACCGTGGTGCTCCTCTACGCGCTCACGCCAAGTCTCAAGTGGCAGCGCGGCGGCTTTCAGGCTACGGCCTACGTGCGTCGGCATTGCACGGTGCTCGTCGGCATCCTGCTGCTGCTGCTCGCCTGGAGCTTTCGGCTCGACATGTTCTCGCTGCTCGCCAACGGCAGCGGGCCGGAAGGAGCGTTCACCTACGTCGACCACCATGTCGGAATCCTCGGCGACCTGATCCTCGCGCTCGCTACCCTCGGCGCGGCGCTGGTCGTGCTCTGGGCCGGCTTCGTCGGCCAGCTCCGGCTGGCGAGCGTCGCCGTGCTCACGATCGTCGGCCTGGCGCTGCTCGTCCGCGAAGCCGTGCCGGCGATCGCCGAGCACAGTGGAAGCGACGCCCAGCGCATCGCCCGCGAACGAGACTACGTCGGCACGCGCGCGCAATACACACGGCGCGCGTTCGACGTTGGATCGATCTCGCGGCTCGACCTTCCCGCCGACTCGTCGATGGTGTTTCCCACGTTGGCCGCGGCGCTCCCCTGGGTGCCGGTCTGGGATCCGCCGGCGTTGTCCCGCTCGATCGAAGCGGGACGGATCGGTGACGAGCACAGCGTACCACCCGGCTGGCGTTCGCTCCCGACCGGCATGGTGGCCGACGTGATCGATCCACCGCCGCCCGGCGCGGCGGCGCGCGCGCCATGGACCGTCGCCCGCGTGCTGGCCTCGGACGCCGACGATCGCGGCGCTCCGATCCGCGTCGGCGGTCCGGTGACGGCAATCGACGACTCGCCGCTCGAGCAGCCGCTCGTGTATCCCGGCGCGGCGCCGTACATCATCGTCGCCGATTCACTCAATCACACCGCGGGCACGCCGCTCGATTCGTTTCTCGCGCGGCTCGCGACGGCCTGGTCACTTCAGAACTTTCGAATACTCTCCGGCGACCTCGCGCAGCCGCAGCCGACGATCATCATGCACCGCGATGTGCGCGACCGCGTCGACCGCATTGCGCCCTTTTTCGCTCAGGGGCGAACGGTCAATCCCCTCGTCGTCGGCGACACGTTGTATTGGGGACTGGATCTCTATTCGGTCTCCGACGCCTATCCGCTCAGCCGTCACGCCTTCATCATGGGCGCCGAGCGGAGTTACTGGCGCCATGCCGCGGTTGCGATCGTACAGGCGTCCACCGGAGAAGTCGTCGTCGTTCCCGACACGACCACCGCGCTCGATCCGATAGCGTCGACCTGGGTGCATCTCCTGCCGTCCATCTTTGGAAGCTGGGCCGGGCTCTCTGCCGTGCGGCGGATGCTTCCCCCGCGGGTCGACGGCTTGTACGCGCAGGCCAACGCGTTCGGGCGATACGGCACAAGCACGAATGCCGACTCGGCGCGCCATGTGCCGACGGTCGATGGCGCCGACAGTGCGCTGGTGTTCGACGCCGCCAACAACGCGATGAGCCCGGACGATCTTCCGTTCGCGCTCCCGCACTCGCCCGTGACGGCGCTCGCGCTCCCGTTGGTCGACGAGACCGACCGCATTCGCGGCCTGCTGATCGGGTTGGGCGGCGCAGCCTCGGATCGGGCGACCGTGTGGTATCCGCTGCACGCCCCGGGACCGCGGTGGAGCGTCGTGCTCGAGCAGCTGCACTCGCTCGACAGCGCCGGTATCGTCGCCCGCGAAGGGCCGCTGGCCCATGGGCGCGTCCGGCCGGTCCCGGTGCGTTCGGGCATCGCGTATCTCCAGCCGGTTTATCGTTGGCGGCCGCAGAGCGTGCCGTCGCTCGTGCGCGTGGCGATGCTCGACCGCGACAGCATGCGGTCCGTCGCGCCGCCGACGGGGGCCGCGGCCGAAGCGACCGCGCCAACCCAAGTCGCCCTGCCGCGTGGCGATCTCAAGACCACGGTGACCGCGCTCTACCAATCGATGCGCGACGCGCTCAAACGCGGCGACTGGGCGGCGTTCGGCCGAGCATTCGACGCTCTCGGACGCGCCCTGGCGCAACCCGCGCACCCATGACCACCGCCACGGCATGAGCACACTGTGATCGATCTCGCGCGGATGACCCCATCCCACGCCCACCGGCGGACCGCCGTCGTCGCGCTCGGCGGCAACGCGCTGGCGCCGAGCGGCGAGCGCGCCAACATCTACGATCAGTTCCGCTGTACACGGCAGAGCCTCGGCCCGATCGTCGATCTGGCGCTCGCCGGGTGGAGCGTCTGCATCGTCCATGGCAACGGCCCACAGGTGGGCGACGAGCTCGTGCGCAACGAGATCGCACGCGGCGAAGCGGCTCCGCTGCCACTCGGCGTGCTGGTGGCCGCGACAGCCGGGTGGATCGGGTATATGATTGAGCAGTCGCTGGAGAACGCGCTGCGACGGGCCGGTTCGCCGCGCAGCGTGGCCACGGTGATCACGCAGGTGGTGGTCGACCCGGCCGATCCGGCGCTGCGCGAGCCGACGAAGTTCATCGGCCGCGCGTTGACGGAGGAGCGCGCGCGCGAGCTCGAAGCGGAAGGGCACGTGGTGAAGCAGGACGGCCACGGCAAGCTCCGCCGAGTCGTCGGCAGCCCGGCGCCGCGCGGCATCCTGGAGCTGCCGACGATCAAGACGCTCGTCGAGGCGGGAATGCTCGTCGTCGCCTGCGGCGGCGGCGGCGCTCCGGTCTACGAGCATCCGACGCTCGGCTGGGAAGGGATCGACGCGGTGGTGGACAAGGACCTGGCGGCGGCGGTGTTGGCGCGCGATCTGGGTGCCGAGCTCCTGCTGATTCTGACCGACGTCGACGCGGTGTACGCCGATTGGGGGAAGCCCGATCAGCGCGCGCTGCGACGGCTGTCGGTCGACGAAGCGATGCAGATGGACCGGGCGCGGGCGTTCGGGGAAGGCAGCATGGCGCCAAAAATCCGCGCGGCGATGGATTTCGTGCGCCGGACGCGCGGGCGCGCGATCATCACCTCGCTCGAGCACGGACAGGCCGCCGTGGCCGGCACGGCGGGCACGACGATATCAGCTTCATGATATCAATCATCATATGAACGACCGGATAACAGACGGGACGCAACCCAGGGCACACATGGAGAACGCGTGAACATCCACGAATATCAGGCGAAGGAGCTGCTGCGGCGCGAAGGCGTGCCGATTCCTCCCGGCGAGGTCGCATCGACGCCGGCCGAAGCCGAAGGGATCGCCCGCCAGTACGGCGGCACGGTGGTCGTCAAGGCGCAGGTGCATGCCGGCGGCCGCGGCAAAGCCGGGGGCGTGAAGCTCGCCAAGACGCCCGCCGAAGCGAGGGAGCTCGCCAGCAAGATCCTCGGCATGCAGATCAAAGGCCTCACCGTGTTGAAGGTGCTCGTGACGCCGGCGGCCGACATCGCGAACGAGTCGTACGTCGGCATCATCCTCGACCGCGCGTCGCGGAAGCCGGTGTTCATGGTGAGCCCGGCGGGCGGCATCGACATCGAGGAAGTGGCCGCCAAGACGCCGGACAAGATTCTCAAGCTGCCCGTCGACACGCGCTACGGCCTCGAACCGTACCAGGCGATGCGCCTCGGCTTTTTCCTGTTCGACGATACGAAGCGCGTGCGGGCCGCCGCCAAGATCATGCAGCAGCTCTACACGGCGTTCATGAAGAACGGATGCTCGCTCGCCGAGATCAACCCGCTCGTCACCACGCCCGGCGGCGACGTCGTGGCGCTCGACGCCAAGATGGTGATCGACGACAACGAGCTCGATCGGCACCCGGACATCGCGGCGCTGCGTGACGAGACCGCCGAAGCGCCGAGTGAGGTGCAGGCGCGCAATGCCAGTCTCACCTTCATCAAGCTCGACGGCAACGTCGGCTGCGTGGTGAACGGCGCCGGTCTGGCGATGGCGACGATGGACCTCGTGAAGTACTACGGCGGCGACCCCGCCAACTTCCTCGACATCGGCGGATCGTCGAATCCGGAAAAGGTCGTCAACGCGCTCAAGATCATCACGGCGGACCCCAACGTGAAAGCAATCCTGTTCAACATCTTTGGCGGCATCACGCGCACCGACGACGTGGCCAACGGCATCGTGACGGCGACGAAGCAGAACCCGCTCAAGGTGCCGATCGTCATCCGGCTCACCGGCACGAACGAAGAGATCGCGATGAAGATCTTGACCGAGAACGGGTTCTCGGCGTCGAGCGACATGGACGAGGCCGTGCAGAAGGCCGTCGCGCTGGCCAAGGCGCCTGGAGGCAAGGCCGCGTGAGCATCTTCATCGACAACAACACGACGCTGGTCGTGCAGGGGATCACGGGCCGCGACGGCTCGTTCCACGCCAAGCAGATGATGGAGTACGGCACGAAGGTCGTCGCCGGCGTTACGCCCGGGAAGGGCGGCCAGACCTTCGAGAACACGGTTCCGATCTTCAACACCGTGGCCGACGCCGTGGCGGCGACGAAAGCGAACACCTCGGTGATCTACGTGCCGCCGATGTTCGCCGCCGACGCGATCATGGAAGCCGCGGACGCCGGCATCAAGCTCATCGTCGCCATCACCGAAGGCGTGCCGGTGCTCGACATGACGCGCGTCTACCCCTTCGTGAAGGAAAAGGGCGCGCGGCTGATCGGGCCGAACTGTCCGGGACTGATCACGCCGGGGCAGTCCAAAGTCGGCATCATCCCGGGGCGCATCTGCACGCCGGGGAACGTCGGCGTCGTCAGCCGTTCTGGAACGCTCACCTATGAAATAGTATATCAACTCACTCGCGCCGGACTCGGCCAGTCGACCTGCGTCGGCATCGGCGGCGACCCGATCAATGGCACGAGTTTCATCGACTGCCTGGCGGCGTTCGAGAAGGATCCGGCGACCAAGGCGGTGGCGATGATGGGCGAGATCGGCGGCACTGACGAGCAGGAGGCCGCCGAATTCATCAAGAAGAACATGAAGAAGCCGGTGGTCGGCTTCATCGCCGGCCAGACCGCGCCGCCGGGCCGGCGGATGGGACACGCCGGAGCGATCATCTCGGGTTCTTCCGGAACGGCTGCCGAGAAGATCGAAGCCTTCAGTGCGGCGGGCATGGGCGTCGCCAAACGGCCGAAGGATTTTGTCGAATTGATCAAGGAACGACTGAAAGGCTGACGCGACGTGAAGCTCGCCGATTTTCTCTCTCCCGCCCGTATCGTCGTGCCGCTCGAGTGTGATACGCTCGACGCGGCGCGCGGTGCGCTGCTGTCGCGTCTCGAGGCATCGGGGTCGATCGCCGATCTCGATCGGCTCATCGAGCGCGCGGCCGAGGAGCGCGGCGAAGACATGGTGGCATTCGCCGATCACGCCTTTCTGCTGCACTATCGCACTGACACCGCGTCGGCGCTGCAAGTGGCGCTCGGCGTATGTGTGGACGGAATCACACGGCCGCTCGACGACGGCGGCGAGCAACGAGCCCCGGTGCTCGCCGTCGTCATCGGGCCGCCTCGCCTGGCAGCCCGGCAGCTGCAGGTGGTGCGTGCGCTCGGCCGGCTGCTCCAGCGTCCCGAAGCGATCGAGGCGCTGCGGCATTCGCCGAGCGCCGAGGCGTTGGCGACGCTCCCGATTTTCAGCGACGTCGATCTGCCCGAGCAATTGCTCGTGCGCGATCTGATGACCGAGCGGCCTCGAACGACGACTCCCGACGCGCCCCTCCGCACCGCGGCCCGCGAGCTCATTCGCACCGGGCTCGGCGCCCTGCCGGTGGTCGACGGCGACGAACGCCTCCTCGGTATGTTGAGCGAGCGCGAATTGATGCGAAATCTGCTCGCGACCGACGTGCTCTCCGACGGCTCGTCGCGCTACGCACCGCCCGCGGTGCTCGGCGCGAGCAAGACGGTGCGCGACGTCATGACGCGGCAGGTGTTGTGCGTGGCTCCGGAACAGCCCGTCGCCGAAGTGGCGGCGTTGATGAGCAACAAGGACGTCGAACGGGTTCCCGTGGTGCGCGAAGGCCGACTGGTCGGCTTTCTCACCCGCGGCGACATCGTTCGCAAACTCATAGGACCGTGACGATGGCTGGAACGAGCGGTGGTGGACTGACGGCCGGCAATTACACGTTGACGATCATCAAGCCGGATGCGCTTGGCAGCGGCAAGGCGGGAAAGATCATGGCGCACCTGGAAGCGCAGGGTTTCAAAGTTCGCGCTGCGCGCATCGTACACCTGACACCGGCCGTGGCCGGCGAGTTCTACGCGGTGCACCGCGAGCGGCCATTCTACAACTCGCTCGTCACATTCATGACATCCGGTCCCTGCATGCCGATGGTGCTCGAAAAGTCCGGCGCCGTAGCGGCGCTGCGCACGGCGATCGGTGCGACCGATCCGGCGCAGGCCGACGCCGGCACGGTGCGAAAGCTCTACGCCGAATCGAAGGAGCGGAACGCGATCCACGCGTCGGACTCGGACGAGAACGCGGCGCGCGAGGCGCGGTTCTTCTTCGCCGAGGCGGAGCTGGTGTGAGGCGCGTCGGCTAGACGGTTCACAATCCGCGAGGACGCCCATGGACTGGCCGTACATCCATACGCTCATCAACCACTTCCCGATCATCCTCACGGTGGTCGGGTGCGCGGCGCTGCTGCTCGCACTCATCTCGCGCCAGCGCGGCCACTGGCTCTACGCACTGGCCACACTCACGCTCGCCGGATTGAGCATCTACCCGGCCGACTTCACCGGCGACCAGGCGTCGCACGCACTCCGCAACACCTGGTACGTCGTGAACGACATGGTCCGCGAGCACGACGGCTCGGCGACGTGGGCGTTGATCACCGTGCTCCCGATGGGCGCCGTGGCAGCCTACGCCTGGTGGCGGATGCTCAAGCGCGAGCCGACCGGCCTACCGCCGGTGTGGCTCCGCACGCTCGTCGCATTTCTTGCCGCGCTCGGACTCGCCGTGGTCGTGCGGACGGCCTACCTCGGCGGATTGATCATTCACGAATCGCCGAGACTCAAGACGCCGCCGCCGGGCATGGTGGTGCCGCCCGACTCTACGGGAATATCGCCGGGAACACGACGTCGGTCGTGAAGACGCACCGGTCGTTGTGCCCGCACTCGGGCACGATGATCGTGTTCGGCTTTGCTCCGAGCGAATCGGTGATGAACTTGACGAACGCCTCGCCCCGTGCGCGGCGCGTGGGGCCCTGCGTCATGGCCGATGGCGACGAATCGAACCCGCCGAGCGGCAGCACGTCCACCTGGCTCAACAGATACGTCGTCGGGCGTTCGGCGAGCTGCTTCTTGAGCTGCGCGTCGGACAGGTGTGCCGTGTACCCTGACCGCTGCTCGAGGCCCGCCGGCCATCGATCGTAGTTGGGCACTTTTGTCGCGTCGAACGGCCCAAAGGTGAAATCCGAGCTCGGCTTCTCGCCGCTGCGGCCGAGCGCCTCGCGCTCGGCAGTCGCCGAATCGGCAGCGCCAACGCGCAGCGGTCGGAGCGGTGAAGGCCAGGCGTACGTTGACGGATTGGCGACGACATAGCTGATCGCCACGCCGAGCGTCCCGTGAATCTTGTTCGCCATCTCGTAGCGGGTCACGAACTGGCCGCCGGCCGAGTGCCCGGCAACGACGACTTTTGTCAGGTTCGGGAAGACCTTCTTGTTGGCGAGCGTCCGGATGATCTCGTCCATGAAGTCGAAGGTCGACAGCGTCGGGTGCGACGTCGACATGCCGCCGGAACGCCAGCTGTCCCCGCGATTGGGCCACACGACTTCGTTCGCCTGCGGCGTGTCCTGGCCGTCGATGATGTGCGGCGCGATGACGACGGTGTTGTCGAGCGCGCCGGCGAGGAAGGCAGCCGCCGTCGCGGTACCGAAGTAGTGGTCGGCGTTGCGGTTGGTGCCGTGGATGAGGACGAAGGCGCGGGTGATCGACGGATTCGGGACGTCGAGCGCGTAGGTCGAGTAGACCATCGAGCGTGCCGGTCCGCCGGCCAGCATGACCCACTGCTCACAGGCGGTGGTCGCGGTGGTGCAGGGCGACGACACGCGCATCGA
>DATNAT010000141.1:0-10597 GCA_035572355.1 Gemmatimonadaceae bacterium | reverse complement strand
GGCAGCCCGAGCACGACGAGCGGGAGGGCGGTTTTTTTTTGCAGAGCCGCGTCGCCCCGGAGACGGCGCCATTCGCGCGGCGTGCGCCCCTCCTCCGAGTACATCGTCATGATGGTTCGTGACAGCCGGCGGCGCACCCGTGGCCGCGCGACCGTGCGCTCGAGCGCACGCACCCGCTCGAAGTAATTCGCGACCAGAGTGACGATGAGTCGTGTCGGCGCCGGGCCGGCGCGCGCGGCCGCGCGTAAGACGGTTCGGCCCACGTGTGTCGGCGCGGCCACCAAGGCCCACGACGGGAGGAGCAGCGACCGCGGCCATCCGCCGTCCACGAGCTCATCGAAATGGCTGACGATGAGATTGGCGACGGCACCAAGCGCCGCGATTCGCTGGCAGTCGGGCGGCTCGGGCCGTGCCGGTGCGACGAGAAATTCCGTCATCAACGCGCCGTATCCCATCACGTAGCGGTAGGAGGCGGCGAATCCCTCACCTCGCCTAGTCGAGAGCGCGCGCCGCGCCGTTGCGACGCCGACCAATGCTTCGACCTCCGCGAGCGCGGTTGCGCCCAGCTCGGCAGCGCGCGCGGCGCACGCCTCCCTGCTCTCGCGTGTGCCGAGGAGGCCGCGTGCGTCGAGCTCGTCGCGGAGTCGCGAGCGAAAATCGCTAACAGTCATCGAGGCGAGACGCCGCGGCCGCGGCATGGAGCGCAGTGACGACGGTCGCCGTCGTGAACAGCGCTCGGTCGTCGACCATCACGCCGGCGCGCACCATCTCGCCAATGTGCCATTCGCCGATTGTCGACGTATCGACAGTTTGCGTCGGTGGAAAGCGGAGCCACGCCGAGGCCGGCCACAATCCGGTCGCGGCCTGCGCTTCGACGAGCCACGCGGCCGTGCGCGCGCGAAGATCGGCGACCGCGGCGCCACCTCGGGCGAGCACGTGGAGCCGTAGAGCCGTCGCGAAGGGCGATCCGTCTGGTGCTGCAGCCGTATGTACCGCAGGCTCCGCCGACGCTGCGTGCGCTGCCCATTCAACGCCGCGCCGCGCCGCGGCTCGATGTCGCGAGTCAGGGGACGACGCGAGCGCGTCGACGGCAAGGGCGGTGGCGTATTCGCGTTCGTCGTACCACCAGTAGGCGCGCCACGCGCCGTCGCGGTCCTGCTTGGCGACGAGAAAGTCGAGGACACGGCGGCGCCCGGCGAAGCGATGCAACTGCGCGGCGTTCGCCGACACGCACACGTGTGGCGCGCACCAGCCCTCGAAGCTTTCTCGGAGGCGGGTATGCCAGACCATTCGGCGCGGCCACAGATACGTGGCAATTCCACCATCGAAGCGCTGGTGACGCCGCACGAACGCGCGGGCGCGCCACGCGCGGAGCCCTCCGCCGTTGGGCAGTGACTCGGCGAGTCGCAGCGCGCAGACCGTGCTGTCGGCGTCGGCGGGATAGGACGGCATGAATCCCCAGCCTCCGCTCCATCGTCGCCGCGCAGCGAGTGAACGCCACGCACGTTCCGCCGCTGCCGGTGCGTGCGCCGCGACGGCGGCGCCGACGTACCCGGTCACCCACTCGTCACTGCCATTCCCGACGCGTGGAAAGTCGGACCAGGCGCCGCGAGCATCCTGCGAAGCGAGCAGCGCGTGCAACCCGCGCTCTGCCGACGCCGCGACGTGCGCCACATCGTGCGTGGCGGCACGCCGCGCGCCGGCATCGCCGGGCGCGGTCAGAACACCCAGGCGGCGTCGACGAAGCAGCGATTGCCTTTCGCGGGCCCCGTCCCACCGGTCCAGAATCCGCTCGTCTGGACCGTCGTCTGATTGAACACTTCCCCGGTACTGCGATTCCAGACCACGAAATGTCCGACCCGCTCGTTGGCGTTGTTCCCGAGCTGCGGGTCAGCGACCATCAAGTTGAAATCCGCCGCGCTGGGCACGCCATCGGGTGCGCCGAAGCAGGAGAACACCATCGCCCTCGCGTCGAGGACGTCGCCTGCCGACACGGAGAGCGCGAGCCCCTTGCACAACTCGACCTGGATCTGGCGATCGGTCATGTTGCACACGAAGATGAACGCCTCGAGCTCGCCCCCTCGCGGCGGACGCGTGTTGTCGAAGCAGCAGTCGATCGGGATCGTCGCGAAGGCCGAGATCATCGCGTCGCGCAACGCCGGGAAGCAGTTGAGACCGGGATTCTTGCTGAACGTATTGAACGCGTTCTGAATCGCGGTCTTGTCGGTGGTGCTGCAGTTGTCGGCGAATACGTCGGTGTCGGAACCGGTCCAGAATCCATCGGTGTGAACGCTTCCCGTCTTGTGCCGCACGAACGTTGGCATGGTCTCGCCTCACGGATGTGCTTCGGTGGGACCGCGAGAGGTACGCTCGGCCGCTCGATCGAGCCGACCACGAATCGGCGGAAGAGTGTCAGGGGCGACACAAACCTGTGGCCGGCCGGGGCGCCGCGCCAGCGTCAAAGCGCATGCGTTCCCAACGGCATGCGCGCCCGCACGAAGTCGATTATGAGCGCTTCTTAATCGCCGGGGCGGGCCGGCGCATCACGAGCATGTCGTGCCCCTCGCTGCGATAGCGCTCGAGCCGCTCGCGCAAAAAGGCCGGCGCGGCACTCTCGGGGATGACGACGAAACCGCTGCGGCCGTAGAACGACACGAGGTGGGTGAACGGAACGCAGAGACAGTCGACGTCGGGGAGATCGGCGGTGAACGCGGCGAGGAGCTGCTCACCGATCCCGCGGCGCCGGAGCTCGGGATCGATGAACATGCCGCGCAGCATCGTCGTCTCGTCCTCGATCGTGCGGCGCACGAGGCCGACCGTCTGACCGTCCCGCATCGCGGCGTAGACGATCGAGCCCGGCGCAATGCCGGCACGATACCCCCACGAGCGGTAGAGCGCAGTGAGCGCGTCGTGCTCGGCTGCGTCGGCGATGCGGACGGAGACGGCGGTGTGCTGCGTCAGAACCACGGCTCGTCGGCCGACGGACCGTAGATCGACGGCACTTTGCCGCCGGCCATGCGCACGTACACGGACAGTTGCCCGCGATGATGGACCTGATCCATCAGCAAGAACCAGAGGAATTCCGCCGTCGGAAAATCGGCGGTCTGTTTGGGTCCGCTGAAGAAGGTCGCCGTTCCGTCGAGTGCGCCGTTCCGCGGATCGCTCAACAGCGCAACGATCTCGTCGTGCGTTGCATTGAACGCGTCGAGAACCTCTTCCCACGACGCCGGCGCTGAAGGAAACCCGCCGCCGAGGATCTGCTCGTGCTTGAGCGCCTTGGCCATCAGTCGTTCCTCGACGACGAAGGTCCAGGCGAGCTGCTTTGCATCGCTCGAGCGCTCGTGCGGCCGGAAATCCGCCCGACTCATTGGGAACGCGCGCAGGACCTTGAGCGTCGTTGCGTGTTCCCTCAAATACGTGCCGAGAAAGCGTGTTGCCTCGGTCGGCGTCGAAGCATCCGGTGTGCTGATGGGCGTGGCGGTCGCGTGCGTCATCGTGCTCTCCCGAATTGAGCGTAGTGCGGCTGGTGAGCTGCCTTCATTCGGATACGCTGCAGCGCCTGGCGCCAGCGAGCAAGTGCGGCGTCGCGCCCGGACCGGCGCGTTTCGTTGCGACCTCGACTACTCGGCGTCGGCCGCGACGGCGGCGGCGGCAGGGGGCGACGCGAGCGCGAACCATCCGGCCGCGATCAGTCCGCCCACACAGAACATCAACGCGAGCGCGCGCATCCGCGCGGCGATCGCCGTGTCGTGCTGGAGGAGCCCCCATCGGGTGAGGAGGTTGTTCCAGTCGTGCCCGTCGCTCTCCTGCCCCGTCTGGCCGGTGATGAGCATGAGCTGACCGGCGCGTGAATCCGCGCAATAGATCGCGACGCCGAGCAAATTGATCGCCGCCCACCAGAGGCAGACCATCGCGGCGAACGGGTCGCGCCGCGATCCATCGTCGCGCCGGCGGAGAAAGTAGCCGACGAAGAGCAGCGGGAAGGCGACCTGCACGAGCGAGCCTCCCAGGATCATCATCGTGTCGCCCAAGAATTTGACGCCGAACGGCATGAAGAGCATGTGCCCGAACTCGTGGATCGCCAGATCGATCTCGCTGACGAGCGGCACGCTGCCATAGTCGTCGTGAAAAGCGCCCCAGGCGAGCCAGGCGAGCAAGAGGACGAGCAACGCTCGCGCCCAGCGAGCCCATCCGGTCGGCGCCGCGCCGGACGAGTCGGCGTGCATCCCTTTTGCATTTTCGGCTGCCGTCGAATCAGGCGTCTCGGGTGTCACGATGTCTCGTCGTTGGAACATTTGCTCACGCCGGTCGTGGCGGTCCGTCGCGATCGTTGCTTCACTGGTGACGCTCGCCGCATGCGACCAGTCACCGCTCGTTCCGCGGATCATGCCGCCGGTGCAGCCGAACGGCTCGTTCACGGCGACGATCGACGGCGCGGCGTGGAAGGCGGGAGGACGCGTCGGCGTCGCGCGCGGCGACACATCGCTCACGTTGATCGCGTTGTCGCGAACGTATGCGATCTCGATCGGTATCGGTGCGGCGGCGGGCCCGGGCACGTATGCGGTGGGCGACTCGAGCCTCGTTCAGGTCTCGGTCCACCAGATCGGCGGCCAACCCGGCGCGATGGATTATCGTGGAGGCACCGGCACGTTCTCGATCACGATGCTCACCGACTCACGCATCGCCGGCACGTTCTCGTTCGTCGCCATGCCTTCTCCGGCCGGCGAGACCGGGCCGTTGCATGTGACGAGCGGAGCCTTCGATTTGACGTATTAGCGTTGGATGGTGGACGTGGGACGTGGGACGTGGGACGCAACGGCTCGGTGATGAGGCGTGAATGGTGAGCTGGAGGCGGGCCCGCAACCGCAAAGGTTTCGTCCGTTGTTGCCCGTTCGTGCCCGTTCGTTGTCGGTACCCAAGTCGTTTCAAGCGTCCGCGGCGGATTGAGCTCACCATGCTCGCCGGGCCGGCTCTCGCGAGAGACCGGCCCGTGTACGCTCGAGCCGAGCGCGCCGCGCCAATTCGCGCTCGTTCGCGGCATCCGCGTTCAAGCGTGCTCCAAGCCTGCCGGCCATGGCTCCGCCGAGAGAACGCCCGCTCGCGACGCCGTAACGATTGGGAAACGGATTCAACGGATACGAACGGACATAAACGGACAGTCGTCCCGGCACGACGACGCACAGCGCCAGAGTCAAGAGCTCTTGGGTCGCGGAGCTAGCTCGAGCTTCGCCGCTCACTACTCATCGTTGAGCCGTTCGTTCCACGTTCCACATTCCACGTTCAATACAACCCCACCCTCCCCGCCACCGATGCGATCAATTTGCGCGGGTCGTAGCCGACGCCTTGCTTAAACACTAATTCTACTTTGCGAATCGCCGAGATGTCGGCGGAAGGGTCGCCGTCGAGCACGACGAGGTCGGCCTGTTTGCCCGCGGCCAGCGAGCCGACGCGATTGGCGCGGCCAAGGTAGGTCGCGCCGTTGAGGGTACAGATGCGGATCGCCTGGAGCGGCGTGAAGCCGCTGCCGACGAGGAGCTCGACCTGTCGCTGGTCCGAGAAACCGGGGATGACGCCGCCGCCGCCGGTCGGATCGGTGCCGGCGATGAGCAGCCCGCCCGCGTGGACGAATGCCAGCTCCATCGCCCGCTCGGCGGCGAACAGCTTCACGTAGAGTGAGCCCGGGTTGCTCTGGGTGCGATCGTAGTTCTTTCGGAACTGCTGCTCGAGGATCGGGTCGAGCAGGTCGATGCCCGGGGGCAATGGCTGACCCGGAGTGAAGGTCTCGAACACGGTGAGCGTCGACGTCACGGCGACGTGGCGCCGCACCAGGTCCTGCACCAGCGATCTGAACGCCGGCGAGCTCGAATCCACGGCGGCGAGCGCGGTCATTCCGATACCTTGGCCCGGACAGAGATCCGGCTTCTTGTCCTTCACAAAATCCGTCGCGACGAAGAAGCCGTGTTCGAGATCGTCGATCCCGAGCGACGCGGCTTCGCGATAAGTCACCGAGCAGAGGTGGCCCGTGATCTTCATCCCGCGCTTGTGTGCGGCGTCGGCCGCCGCGGCGAGCTCGGGGCGCGTGATGTTCATGTACGCTTTGAACGACGTCGCGCCGGCGTCGGCCCAGAAGTTCACGTAGCGCCGCGCATCGGCCGAGTCCTTGAGCGCGTACATCTGCGAGAAGTCGGATGGGCCCTGCACGTACGGGGCGGTGGCATCGATCCATGGGCCGGGCATCTCACCGGCTTTGATCGCCGCCGCGACGCGCAGGTCGCCGTAGCCGCCGACGTTGCCCGCCGTGCGCATCGACGTTACGCCGCCGGCGAGATAGAGCCGCGTGAAGCTCACGTAGTCATTGCCGTATACGCCGGGACCGGTCGGGTAGAACAGATGCTCGTGCACGAGCACCAACCCGGGGATGACCGACTTGCCGGTGAGATCCATCACCTGCGCGCCGGCCGGCGCCGGCGTCGATGCGGAGGGACCGATCACGGCAATGTTCCCATCGCGAATGATCACCGTTTGATCGGCCCGCGGCGCCGCGCCCGTGCCGTCTATGACACGCACGTGGGTGAGCGCAACGATGCTGGTGTCGACCGAGACGAAGTCGCGCACGGCGCGAGCGAGGGTCGGCCGTTGAGCGGACGCGGCGCCGACGCCGACGCTCGTTCCCGCCAGCGCGATGGCGCAGGCCAAGGCGGCGCGACGAAGGCGAAGAATGGATGAGTTGGTCATGCCATGACGCTACGGCCCGGGTGGCATTACGTCCACTGCAACCAACCCTCGGGCCGCCCCGTACTGTAGCTGAGCCGCACCATCCGCCAGCACACGCCACCCGAGTACGCCATGCTCAACGCCGATGATCTCGTCGTCCTCCTGTCCTTCGCGTCCGCCTTTCTGTTCGCGTCGACGATCACCTTCGCGGTCCTCTGGGTGCGGGCGCGGGAGCGGTTTCTGAAGCAGCGGGCCGAGCCGATGCTCGAGTCCCCGCCGGACCGGATCGAACATCTCGTGAACGCCGTCGAGACGATGGCGGTCGAGGTCGAACGCATCTCCGAGGCGCAGCGATTCACGACCCAGGTGTTGACGAAGCGACTTGGCGAGCCGGTCGAACCGCGCCGCGTGCCGGAGCGCGTGATCACGCCCCACTGAGGGGCGCGGTTCAATCTTCCGGAGTCTTCCGTCGGAGAATCGGCAGCAGACTGTTGTAATCGTCCGTCCAGAGGCGCAGGCCGTGCGGCACGGGGATGGTGTCGGACGCGCCGCGCACGATCGGATTCTCCATGAAGGCGCCGTTCGCCGAGACCAACACCCAGTCCGACGCGTAGCCGTCGCGCACCGTATCGAGCGGCGCCGAGATGAGGGTCGAACGAAGCCGCGCCGCATCCGCTTCCTGACGCACCACCGGCGCGAGGTCGAGATAGCGGTTCGACACGTGCACGGCGAGAATGCCGTTCGGCGCGAGCTCGCGCCGATAGAGCGCCAGCGCTTGGCGCGTGAGCAGATGCACCGGGATGGCGTCGCCGGAAAATGCGTCGACTGCGATGACATCGTAGCGCTGGCTCGGCTCGCGCTCCATCGAGATGCGCGCGTCGCCCGGCACGACTTCGATCGTCGCCGGTGAATCGTGCAGGTAGGTGAAGAGACTGCGCGCGATCCGCTCGACGTGCGGATCGATCTCATAGAAGCGAAAGAGGTCGCCCGTGCGGCCGTAGGTGGCGATCGTGCCAGTGCCGAGCCCGATCACGCCGACCCGACGCGGCCGGTCGCCGCAGCAGAGACTCAATGCGAGCCCGACCCCCGATGCACGCGAGTAATAGGTAGTGGGCTCGTCGTGCAGGTCGGTTCTATAGATCTGATTGCCATGCTCGATCGTGCCGTGATAGAGCGTGCGCATCGCAACCTGCCGCGCGTCGACGGTCTGCGTCACTTGGAGCGTGCCGTAGAAGTCGCGGAGCTGCATGACGCGGTTCACGCGGTCGTCGCGCATTTGGCGATAGACCACGGTAATCGCCGCCGCCGCCGCGGCGAACCAGATGGAGCGGCCGAACACGCCCCACGACCAGTACACGGCTATGCCGAGCGCGGCGGTCAGGGCGAGGGCGATCGAGAGCTCGTAGTTGCCGGAGAGCAGCATCGGCGCGCCGACGCCGACGGCGATCGCCCCGAGCGCCCCGCCAATGGCGATCAAGACGTAGTAGGCCGTGAGCGAGCGCGGCGCCGGGCGCAGGCGATGCAGCTCGCCATGACAGAACAGGCAGAGCGCGAACAGCGCCGCGCAGTAGAGGCCGATCGTGCGCGGAAGGGGGGTCGTGAGATCGGTGTGCAGCAACCGATCGCCGAGCGTCACCCCGCCCACCGCGAGCAGCGCAACGGTGAGCCACCGCGGCGGCCAGTGGTCACCGGCGAAGGCGACGATGAAGCTCAACAGATACGCCACGAGCGGCGCAATCCATAAGAGCGGCACCGCGGCGACGTTCTGACTCAAGTGGTTCGTCACCGCCGAGAGGAGAAGCGAGCCGCAGCCGGCGAGGGCGACCCACAGCACGACGTCGCGCCGCGCCGGCCTCGAGTCCCCGACGTCCGAGGCAGTGACGTTGGCCTCGGCGACCCCGCCCGCCGTGTCGCGCGCGCCGCGCATCTCGAAGCCGATCGCCGCGCAGACCGCGGCAAAGAGCGCGAAGCCGCCAACGAGCAGCAGCCGCTGCCGGCTCAGCGGCATGTGTGGCTCGACGATGAGCGGGTATATCAGAAGCGCGATGAGCGATCCGGCATTTGACAATGCGAATAGCCGGTAGGGCTGCGCCGAGCCGCCGTCCGGCGTCGCCGCGGCCGAGCGGGCGAACCAGGCCTGGAGGAGCGGGCTGGTCGCCGACAGCACGAGAAAGGGCAGGCCGATGAGGAGTGTGAGCAGCCAGAGCACGCTGGCGATCGGGTGGCTCACGCTGGCGTGCGGACCGAGATCGATCGCCGCAGCCAGCTGGACGAGCGACAGCACGAGCAGCGCCACGAACAGCGTCGCCTGGCGCCGGAGCGGCACACGCGTGACGACGAGGTGCGCGCCGGCGTACCCGGCGAGCAGCGCCGTCTGGAAAAAGACGAGACAGGTCGTCCACACGGCAGCCGAACCGCCGAGCAACGGCAACAGCCGCTTGCCGGCGATCGGCTCCGTGAGAAAGAGAAGGAAGCTGCCGAGAAAGACCGCCGCGGCGTAGAGCGCCCGCAGCGACTGCACGGACCCGCGCGAGCGCATCAACGCTCCGGCAGCTATTGGATCGGCCCTCCTTTCTCCGTCTGCGGCACGCCATCCGTCATCCACTTCGGCGCCGGCGTGCCTTTGAGATAGTGATCGAAGAACTGTTTCATGCGCTGCTGGAAATCCTTCTGATTTTCCTTTCTCGCCAGGTGGTGCGGCTCACCCGGATAGGAAAGGAAGATCACCTGCTTGCCCCAGCGGCGGGCCGCCGCGTACAGCTCGAGCCCCTGGTGCCAGTCGACCGCATTGTCGGCCGTCCCCTGCAGGATGAGGAACGGCGTCGTGATGTCGCGAACGCTGTAGAGCGCCGACTGATCCTGGAACTGCTTCAAGTTGTCGAACGGGTTTGTGCCCATGCGCACCTGCCCGACTTCCACGATGCCCTGCTGCAGCGTGCCGGTGCCCGGATAGGTCTCGTCGTAGAAGCTGACGAGATCGGTCGGCGGTGCGCCCGTCACCACCGCGGCGAACATGTGGCTGTGGGTGAGGATGTACGACGTCTCGTATCCGCCCCAGCTGTGGCCTTGAATGCCGATATGCTGCGGATCGGCGTAGCCCATCTCGATCACCTTCTTCACGCCGCTCGTCACGCAATCGAGCGCCGACGTGCCGGGGTGGCCGGTGTCGTAGACGATGTCCGGTTCGAAGACGACATAGCCGTCGCTCGCGTACTCGGCAAAGTGCGGCCGGTCATCGAACACCGGCATCGGGAACTGATGGTCGGTGTTGGAGAGCAGCTCGTAGAAGTAGACCAGCATCGGGTATTTCTTCCCCGGCTGGTAGTTGGCCGGCAGGGTGAGCGTGCCCTGGAGATGCGTGCCTTTCGAGTTCTTGAAATCGACGAGCATCCGCTTGCCCCACGCGTACTCGCCGATGAACGGGTTGGCATCGGTGACCTTGGTCGGCGACGCAAACGCCGTCGTCGACGTCCAGTAGTCGGGCGACTCGCTGAAATCCTGGCGCGTGAAGATCACGCGGTCGGCGTGCTCGGCCTTCACCGCGCCGCCGATCGATTCGTCATCATAGAGGAGCGGCGCCGGCTTGGCGCCCGGCGCCAGCGTGTAGTAGCCGGACTTCTTCGTCCATTCGCCGTACGCCGAGAGCAGAAGCGGCTTGGTGAGATCGACGCCCTGGTCTGCATCGTCCTGCGCGGCACCGAAACCGCCGCCGCCGCCGCGGCCACCCCGGCCACCGCCGCCTGGCCGGTCGAGACGGACGAGCCGGAATTGGATCTGCTGCGCGTCGCCGACTCCGCCGGTCAGATTCACCGGCCTTCCGCCGTCGAGCGGAACACTATAGATGTCGAACCGGTGGTCGAGCAGCACCGACTTTCCATCCTTC
>DATNAT010000140.1:0-12772 GCA_035572355.1 Gemmatimonadaceae bacterium | reverse complement strand
TTGAGCAGCGGCACGTGGTCGTCGATCACCGACTGGCCGCCCTGCGCGATGAAATACCTCGAGTAGCCCAGCTCGTCCGCCGTCTGCCAGACCTTGTTCACCACCTCGGGCGCGCTCTGCACGGAGTTGGCCTCTTCAAAGATCTGTAAATCCTTGTCGCCGATCATGTCCCACAGCACGCCGTAGAGCGGCTTGTAGTCGGGCGACGGGAGATGGCTGGCGAAGTACTGCGAGCCGAACAGCGCGTCGGGATAGTTGTTCGAGCTGTCCGGATCGAACCCGCCCCAGTCCTCGCCGTCGGTGAAGAGCAGATCCACGCCGACCGACGGTGGCATCTTCTTGAAGACGTCGCCGAGCGCGATGAACATGCCGACGCCGGCGGCGCCGTCGTTGGCGCCGAGAATCGGAGTCGTGCGATTGCCGAGGTTGGGATCCTCGTCCGCCGTGGGGCGCGTGTCCCAGTGGGTGAGATAGAGGACGCGCTGCGTCGCGGCCGGATTGAACCGCGCGATGATGTTCTCGAGCGGCAGCTTGCTGCCGTTCGCCGTCGTCTGGGTCCAGCGCTGCACGATCACGCTGTCGGTGCGCTGCTTCATCTCGGCGATGATCCAAGCGCCGGCTTTGTCGTGCGCGGGGGTGCCGGGCACGCGCGGCCCGAATTCGAGGTGTTGGCGCGCGTACTCGAGCGCCGCCTTGCCGTCGAACGCCGTCTTGGCGCCGCCGAAGCGGGCCTCGAGCTGTTCGCATCCGGAGAGCGCCGCGGCCATGCAGAGAAGAATGAGCATCCGCGCGTCGTGTGATCTCGTGAGTGGCATTCCGTATACGTTAGCGGGTCGCACCGCGCGCCGTCAGGAGAGCGGTCAGGAGCGCGGTCAGCGGCCGAAGAAGTTGACTTGCAAGACGGTCGAGAAGATCGTCTGGGCAAAGCGGTGGCTCAGGTTGTTGTCGAACGTGACGACGTGCGACCCCTGGACGGTGAAGACCAAGTTCTCATTCAAGTTCGTGTCGGCGGTCAGGTTGAACGCCTGGCGGCCGTTGTCCTGCAGGCGGCTGCCGACGGTCGTGCCGTCGCCGAACACGAAGGTCGTCGTGCGATTGGATTGGTAGCCGGCCCGCGCGCGAACGGCGTCGCGCACACCGAGCGCGTCGGCGAGGGCGCCGGGCAGGCGAAAGGCGCGGCCGGCGTCGAGATTGAGCTCGTTGCCACGTGATCGCGCGACGCTGCCCGGCAAGCTGTCGATGCGGCGAGTGAAGGCGTAGCGCGCGCCGGTGCTCAACCCGCCGCGCAGCGCCCAGTCGATCGAGCCGCCGATCGGAAAGCTCTCGACGTGGGTGCGACGAATGTCCGGCGGCGCGTCGCCGAACAAGCTCGGCAGCGAGACCGTCGCCAGCGTGCGCGTGTACCCGACGTCCGCGTTGAGCATGCTGATGACGGGCTGACCCGCCGCGGGGTGCAGCCCCCAGCGGAGCGACACATCCGGAAACGACGTCTGCTCGCCGTTCACCTGCGCCTGCGACGAATCGGGCGCCGGCCGTGCGATCCAGTTCACCGTCGTCGTGCGGCGGAAGCGATTGATGACCGACGTGCCGAACGGCAGCAGCAGCGACCCGGACGCGGCGAGCGTGCCGGTCTGACCGGCCGTCGTTGCGTCGACGCCGCCGACGCGGCGGAACGAGCCGGGCCCGCCGAGGCCGAATTGCAGCGGGAGCGGCGCATCGGCGGGCGACGCGTCGAGCGTCGAGAGAAGGCTCCTCGTGTACGACAGGTCAATCGGCGCGAACAACGACCCGACGCGGCGCAGGGCGCTCGAGTCGCGCGTGTAGGCTTTGAACGCGCCGGCGATGTCGAGCGTCGCGCCGGCGCTCGCCGTCTGCGCGGCGGTCATGCGGCGCGGCAGGCCGATGGCGCCGAGCAGGGCGGCGCTGTCGCGCGCGGCGAGCACGCTGTCGACGCCGACCACGCCCGGCAGCGTGCCGCTCGTCGACGCCAGCGTGGCGGCGAGGTCGGGATCGCGGAGCATGTCGTACTGCGCGCCGACGTCGGTGCGCGGACGGAGCCACGATGAAAAGAGCGGCGACCAGCTCAGCGTGGTGATCAGCGCACGCTCGCGCTCGAAGCCGGCGTTCATGCCGAACACGTTGCGCCGCAGTCCGCTGGCGGCGGCGGCGAATGCGCTCGTGTCGCCATAGTCGCGGAGATCGCGCGCCGACTCGACCTGCCAGCGCACAGTGAAATCGTTCGTCGGCCGCAGCTCCAGCACGCTCGCATTGCGCCAGAGGCGGCTCTCGGCGGTGGTGAGCGAGGGCTGCTCGTCGGTCGCGCCGGACGGCGTGATGAACGACAACCGCCGGTCGCTGGCGCGCACGACGCCGCTCGTGAAGCGAAGCTGCGACGGATTCCAGCGGAACGATCCGCTGCGCAGCGCGTTCACCGGCCCAGCCTGCATCACGCCGGGAAGCGAGCCGAGCGCGCCGTCGAGCCAGCTGGGGAGCGTAAGCGTTCGCGCGCTGTCCGACGCCAGCAGATAGTCCAGCGACAGATTGAAGTTGTGCGCGTTGCCGTCCTGGAATTCCGTGCGATCGACTCCGGTGACGTAGCTCGACGTCGCCGAGAGATTGTTGACGACGGCGCCGAGCAGCCCGTCGCCCAGCGGCGCAGTGTGGCGCACGGTGAGGCTGTAGGTCGTCAGATCGTTCTTCGGCTTTCTGAGGCCGGCGATCGCGCTGCCGCGGATGTCGCTCTGTGCCAGATAGAGCGGATCCTCGCCCAATGAGACTTTCGTGATCGTGAGGGGCAGCGCGAGGCCGAGGGCGCGGGGCAGGAGCTTGTCGAGGCGAACGGTGGACGCGAAGTCGACGGTGCGCTGGCCCATGAACGTCTGCTGTTCGCCGAGCTGGCGGAAGTTGGGATCGCGGTTGCTGACGCTCATCCGGAAATCGGCGAGGTCGGCGATGTTGCCGCTCATTGCCAGACTGCCGGCGTAGCCCGCGGTGTTGCGCGGTTGGCTCAACCGTATGTCGTCGACCCACAGCTCGAGCGTGTCGCCGGGAAGGATGGCCGTACCGCCCGCCGTGGCGCCGACGCGCACGATGCCCACGGCCAGTTCCTGCACCGCAGCGAGATTGGGCGCCGTGACGGCCGGATCGATGGTGTACACCATGTAGCCGTCGGAGCAGGCGGCAAAGCGATGCGCCACGACGCCCGGCGGCAGCGGCGACGCGACGACGATCGCCGAGTCGACGCCGGTGCAGGCGATGGATTCCGTTTTGCCGGACAGATACGCTTGCTCGACCTGGCTGCGGAGCGCGTTGAAGCGCGAAAAATCAACCGGGAAGTCGGTCCAGGCGGCGCGGGTTGCGCCGGCGACCGCGGGCGCATGATACATGTAGAAATTGTTCTCGTCGCGCCCGACCTTGATGTACATCTGCAAATCGCCCGACGGGCCCCAGCCGTTGCCGCGGCCGCGCGCCCAGACACGCAGCTGATCGAACCCGCGGAAATCCTGAAGCCCCGTCGGGAAGCGGAAGAACGCCTCGGCGCGACGGTCGACGGCGAGCGCGCCCGTCTGGATCCGAAGGGAGCTCTCGTTGATCTGCGTGAGCGTTCCTTGAAACTGCGCATTGCGCGTGTCGGCTTCGTCGCCCACGCCGGGCGGCGGCTGATAGACGACGGCGGCACTCGAGTCCGTGGTACCGATCGTCGACGTGATGACGAAACCGCCGTCGGGGCGAATGCCGGCGATGCCGGCCAAGCTCTGGCTGCTGCGATCCAGCCAGGGCGCGCCGGTCACGGTCAGCTCGGCGATCGGGAGCTGAATCGGCACCTCGTCGCCGAGCAGGCCGGCGGCGGGCGAGATCATCGTCACGCGCAGCGCGCGCAGCCGCCGGCGGTCGACGTCGTTGAGCGAATCGGTGGGCGTCTTGAAGGGAACGCTGATCAGCACCCAGCGGCGTGTGCGCACCTGCGGCACTCCTTCGACGAACAGCGTGTCGGTGAAGCTGGCGCCGATCCGCCGGTACTTCGCCGTGTCGGAGAGATCGACCACGTAGCGCAGCAAGCGCTCGCTCTCTCGTTGCGAGCTCCGAAAGTTGAGCGCGTTGTCCTGATCGATGTCCTCTTCGTCGAGCTTGTTGTTGCCGATCGTACAGTCGGTGTGCGGATCGCCGAGCGCATCGATGGTGCCCGGCGTGGCGCGGCAGAGGCGAAAACGCGGCACTCGAATGACCGACGTTCCGTCGATGACGACGATCGTATCGACGACGTCGCCGGGGAGGCCGGTGTCGTTGACCTGCGCGTCGAACGCGTGCGAGAACGGGTCGCGCTCCGTGTAGAGCGAATCGAACCCTTGCAGCTTCTTGCCGGTGAACAGGCTGTCGACCGTACCGTCGGCGTTGCGGCGGACGGTGAGCGTCTCCGGCGCAAAGGCGAGTGAATTCTCGGAGACGTCGCCGAAATCGAAGACGAGCGTCGGATTGCTCGCCCGCGCCGTGATGCTGGTGTCGAGCAGCGTCCAGAATTGGAGCAATTCGCCGCCGGTCAGGTCGATGCCCGACGGATTGAGCACGGTGCGGATCGACCGGAAGCGGCGGCCGGCCGGCGCGCCGGCGACCGTCCAGTCGTAGCGATGCGCCGCGCGGTCGTAGCGGCCCGCTTGGTCGAGGGGAAGCAGGGTGAGCCAGAGCACCGGCTGATTGAACTCGAACCCGCTGCCGACGAGATGGGTGAGCGGATCGATGGATGTCTGCGTGAACGTGATCGGCCGCCCGCCGGGCGACGAGACGTTCGTCTGCCAGACGAGCGACGCGGCGCGGTCCGGCTCGAGCAGGCTGCCGCCGAGCTGCGAGCGAAGCGCGGTGCCGTAGGCCGGGAGGCTGCTGTAGTACCATGAGAGATCGCTCAACGCGATCGAGATGCCCGCGCCGGCGTCGAATGTCTCGACGAACGCGTCGCCCTGGCGGCTGGCGAACTGCGGCCGGCTCGACGCCAGCTCCGCCTGAAGCGCGAGGTGCGACGCCGCGGTCGTCGCACCGCTGAACGGAAGCAGCTTGGCCAGATGGGTGAGCGCGGGCGCGTCCCAATGGAAGTCGCCGCTCACGCCGGCGGTGAGCATCGAGTTGCCCTGGAAGCCGAGCTGCGGGCGCGTGAACGCGTTCGTCTGCGATTGATTGATCGCCGTGAAGTTGAGCACCCCGTGCGGGAGCGGCAGCTCCGACACGACACCGGCCAGCGTGGTCGGCGACGCGGCGAACTGCTGGTTCTCCTCGTAGCCGACTTCGATCGTCCGCTCGCGGGTGAGCAGCGTGTCGGCGCGCAGCAGCTCGATGCGGGCCAGATCGTAGTCGACGCGATAGTCGAGATCGCGCACGAGCGGCCGTCCGTCGAGCGCCACGCGCTCCGACCCGGGACGCATCTGCGTGGCGCCGAGCGTGATCACGCCGGATTCGTCGGTCCCCGCCGTCTCGTAGCGAAGGTGCAATCGATAGATCGACGCCGGATGCTGCGTGGAGCTGAGGTACGGGCCGGGGATGGTGTAGATCGCGTCGTTCGTCGGATTGCCCGGCGCCACGAGTCCGTTCGGCCGCGCCGAGAACGGCTGCACCGACGGCGGCATGAGGAAATAGTCGCGGATGATCTTGGCTGCGTCGAGCGACTGGCCGTTGCGCACGTCGGCCGCGCCGGCACCGAGGTTGAAGACATCATTCTCGCGCGGCCAGAGGCGGTTTTCGTAGTCGAGCTCCGCCGGATTGGTGCGCTGCGCCAGACCGAGCATCGTGAGGAAAGTCGGATCGGTGCCGGCGACGGGATGCTCGAGCTGGCCGCTGCCGGTGACGACGCGCGCCGTGAGCGTGCGCCGCACGAGATCTTCGCCCGCCACGCGATAGACGCTCCGGATCTCGTTCCTGAACTGCGGCGACGACGGGCCGACGCTCGGATCCATGATCAGGTTCGCGACCTGATCGTGCGCGGTGGTGCGCTCGAGATCGGGCGTGCCACCAGTCGACGCCAAGACTGTATCACGCCCGTTGACTCGCACGTAAAACGCGGCGACGAGCCGCTCGTTCGCCGCGTTGAGCGGCCGCACGAGCGCGAACCAGAGCTGCGACGGATCCATGTAGTAGTCGACGCCCTCGCGCAGGAGGTCGTAGGTCTGGCGCCCGCCGCCCAGGTCGCCGTTCAGGCGGAAGCGCGGCCCGTTCGGATTCTGCGGCTGCGTGCCGAACTGAAGCCGATAGAGCAGCACGCGCGTCGGCCGGACCGAATCGGGGAGCGCAGCGCGCAGTCCAGCGAGCTGGGTGCGGTTGAGCAGGTCGATGTTCGGATACGCCGAGCCGAACAACGACGGATTTATCGTGAAGAAAAAGCGCAGTCGCTCGACCTGAAAGTCGTCGACGTCGCGCTCGTTCCGCTGCTGGGTGCGCGCGGCGAGGGTGAACTTGCGCGTTTGCGCGACGTTTCCCGTCTGCTTGGCGAATATCGTTCGCACGCGCAGCGCGCCGAACTGGTTGGTGACCTGCAGGCCGTAGTTGCCGCGCGGCAGCGACGACGTGATGAAGCGCGAGGCGGGCGGCGCGAAGTCGATGTTGCCGACGTCGACCCGCTGAAGCTTGGACGCGGCCGGCCCCTGATAGTAGAACGACAGCGTGTTCGACGACTCGAACTCGCGCTCCATGTCGTAATCGACGTTCAGATGGAAGCGCTCGGCGATCACGCCGGCCGTCTTCACCGAACCGGCGACCTGGAGGTTGGGCCAGATGAACGGCGCGCGGCAGCCGGACACGGCGCCCAGCTGCAGCGCGTCGACGGAGTTGCAGCGCAGGTTGAGGTCGCGCTCAGCCTTGGCCTCGATCCTGAGGTTGACCTGGGCGGGCAGGCCGCCGAGTGAGATGGTCCCGTCGTGCTTGGTGGTGTCGGTGTCGGCCGCCGGGCGGGGCGGCAGGAGGTGGCCAGTTGAATCCCTCCGGAGCGTGCTCGTATCGCGCGGCGGCGTCTGGGCGTGCAACGCACGCGGCGACGCGATAGCGGCGGAAGCGGCGAACAGCCAGGCGGCGACGAGTCGCGTCGCGGAATGGAGGGCGAGGGAACGCACCAAACCCTACAGCAGGGGTAGGAAGCGGTCGGCGGCTCGGGCCGGCGGAACAGCACGCGAAGCGTCGACGTTCGCGGCGGCCCGAGCGAAACAAACCTTGAATTCGAGCCCCCGGCGGGTGGAATATACAGGCCGGACCCGAGCGTACAACCCGGTGACGCACTTAGAGTTCCGCTGATGCGGCTCATCAATAGATACGTCCTCAAGGAGCACGTCGCACCGTTCGTGTTCGCCCTCTCGGCGCTCACGTCGCTGATGCTGCTCCAGTACATCGCGCGCAAGTTCGGCGATCTGGTGGGACGCGGTCTGTCCTGGCAGATCATCGGCGAATTCTTCGTGCTGTCGATTCCATTCACCGTGGCGCTGACGCTGCCGATGGCGGTGCTCGTCGCGGTGTTGTACGCGTTCAGCCGACTCGCCGCGGAGAATGAAGTGACGGCGCTCAAGGCTGGGGGCATCTCGACGCGGTCGCTCCTCTGGCCGTCGCTCGGCGCCGCGACGGTGCTCGCCTTCTTCATGCTCTGGTTCAACGACCAGGTGCTGTCGAGCGCGAACCACGAGCTGGCGACGCTGCAGATGGCGATCCTCCGCACCAAGCCGACGTTCGCGCTCAAGGAGCAGGTGATCAATTCGGTGAAGGAGGGTCAGCTCTATCTGCGGGCCGGCGAGATCGACCGCGACCAGTCGGGGCGAATTCGCGACGTCACGATCTACGACGTGGCGAATCCGGCCAACCGGCGGACGATCTACGCCGACAGCGGGACGCTCGCTTTCGCGACGAACCGCCGCGACCTCGTGATGCATCTGTTCTCGGGGATGATGATGACGTCGCCGGCGAACCGGCCGTCGCAGCTGCAGCGGGTGTACTTCACCCAGGACGAGCTCAAAGTGCGCGACGTGGCGAACTCGTTCCAGAACATCGACGCCGACACCGCGTCGAAGGGCGAGCGCGAGATGTCGATCTGCGAGATGCAGCAGGAGTACGCCGTTCGGTACGTATCGACGGCGCATGCGCTCGCCGACAGCATCGAGGCGGCTTGGCGCCTGCGCCACAACCGAGGGCAGACCAAGGAGCCGGAGCCCAAGGCGCCCAAGGTGATCGTGCCGCGCGGGCTTGGCGCCGTGTACTGCGACTTCATCACGAAGTATCTCCACGTGAAATCGGCCGGCGCCGCGGAAGTGGGGTCGCCATTGGCGGCAAGCGTGCTGCCGATCGCGTTCGTCCAGGACACGGGCAAGCGGGACACGACGAAGCGCGATACGACCAAACGCGATACGACCAAACAGGATTCGCTGCACAATGGCGCGGCGCAGCACAACATCGCGACGATGCTCGGCGGTCGGGCACCGGGCACGCCAGGAACGCCGGGCGCGCCGGCGGCGGCAGCGCCGCCGGGCGGCCCGCCAGCCGCGGCGATCAACATGCAGCCGCCGCCGGCGCGGTCGCTCTCCGAGGCGCAGGCGCAGGTGCGCGCCAACTCGGCCGCCAATGACGCCAGCTACGAGATGACGGACGCGACGATCCGCCTGCAGGACGCGCGGCACTGGCGCAATCGGTACGGCGTGGAGATCCAGAAGAAGTTTTCGCTCGCCGCGGCCTGCATCGTGTTCGTGATCGTCGGGGCGCCGATCGCGCTGCGCTTTCCGCGCGGCGGCGTGGGGCTCGTCATCGGCGTGAGCTTTCTCATCTTCGCGATCTATTACGTCTGGTTGACGATGGGCGAATCGTTCGCCGACAAGAACCTCATCTCGCCGGCGCTGGCGATGTGGGGCGACAACGTGCTGTTTCTGCTCATCGGCCTCGGGTTCGTCTGGCGGATGGGGCACGAACGGGTGACCGGCCGCGGCGGCGGCGTGGGCGAGATGGCCGATGCCACGCGCGCCTGGTTCGCCCGGCAGCGCCAGCGCGTCGGATCGCGCGGCGCAACGCGTCCAGAGTCGTGAGCATGCGCATTTTCCGCCCGCTCGATCGGTACGTCTTCGCCGAGTTCTGGAAGATCTTCATCGTCACGGCGCTCGGGCTGCCGATCCTCGTCGTGATCATCGACCTGACCGAGAACGTCGACAAGTATCTCAACCGGCACATTCCGACTCCGGACATCGCGCTCAGCTACGTCTACTGGATCCCGGATTCGATGTTCATGGTGCTCCCGGCGGCGGTGCTGTTCGCGACGGTGTTCTCGATCGGCGCGCTGTCGCGGCACTCCGAAGTCACGGCGGCGAAGGCATCGGGGATCAGCTTCTACCGGCTCGTGTCGCCGATCCTGCTCGGCGCGCTGTTCGCGACGGGGCTCGATCTGGCGCTCGGCGAGGTGCTGCCGCACACGAACCAGCGCCGCAGCGAGCTGCTCCAGGAAGACAAGGCGCTGGTCGGTTCCAACCGCTTCAACTTCGCCTTTGCCGGCGAGAACGGCCGAGTGTACAAGGCGTACGAGCTGCGCACCGACTCCGGCCGGATTCGCAACCTGCAGATCGAACGCAAGGGCAAGGGCATCGCCTATCCGACGTATCTCATCTCGGCGGATACGGCGCTCTACGACCCGCGCCGCGGCAACTGGGCACTGCGCCGCGGCGATCTGACGGTGATTGGCGACACCGGCGCCGTGTTCACCATCTCGTTCGCCGCGATGCGCGACAAGCTCTTCACCGAGGAGCCGGTGGAGATGATGGCCAAGCCGCACGATCCGCACGACATGCGCTACGCGCAGCTGACGCGGCTGATCGCGGCGTCGGAGCGGTCGGGGGGCGACGCCAACGCGCTCCGCATCGAGCGCGGGCTCAAGCTGGCCATTCCGGCGACTTGCATCATCATCGCGCTGTTCGGCGCCCCGCTGGCGACGAGCACCAAACGGGGCGGCTCGGCGTACGGAATTGCCGTGAGCCTTGCAACGACGATGATCTTTCTCCTGATGATTCAGCTGACGCGCGCCATCGGCGGCAAGGGAGTGATCCCGCCCGACCTCGCGGCCTGGGTGCCGGGCGCGATCGTCGGGGTGCTCGGCATCGTGCTGCTGGCGCGAGTGCGTACGTGAGCGGACCGGACGCGCTGTCCCGCCAGACCGAGGCGTACCCGGTCGTCCAACGCACATCGATCAAGTTCTTCCGCCGGGTCACGCGGTTCTGGACCGGCCTGTTCCGCGACATCGGCCTTCGCGCGCTGTTCATGCGCGATATCGCGCGTGCGCTCGGCGATCCGGCGACCTACGTGCCGGAGACGATTCGGCAGATGAAAGCGATCGGTGTGGATTCGGTCCCGCTCACGATCATCGTCGCCGCGTTCATCGGCGGCGTCATCGCGCTCCTCACGCGCTATCAGCTGCTGCCGGGTGTCCAGCTCTCGATCATCGGGCTCGCCACGCGGTTGATGGTCGTGCCCGAGCTCGGACCGCTGCTCACGGGGCTCGTGCTCACCGGACGAGTCGGCGGGCGCATGACGGCGGAGATCGGAACGATGCGCGTCACGGAGCAGATCGACGCGCTCGAGACGCTGGCCTACGATCCGGTGGCGTTCCTGATCGTGCCGCGGCTCGTCGCCTGTCTGGTGATGCTGCCGACGCTCGTCGTGCTGGCCGATGCGACGGGGCTCGTGAGCGCGTACTTCGTCTCGGTCCGAATCACGAACGTGCCGGCCACCGATTTCATCGAGGGGCTGCGTCTCGGCTTCGGGACTTTCCAGGTCGTCTACAGCTTGCTCAAGGCCATGATGTTCGGCGCGGCCATCGCGCTGGTCTGCGCCTATGAAGGTTACATTACCGAGGCCGGAGCGGAGGGTGTCGGCCGGTCGACGGCCCGCGCCGTCGTCATCGCCTCCGTGACCATCCTCGTGCTCGACGCTCTGACTGCGGGCGTACTCGGTCCTCTGCTCCAGACATGAAACGTCGCAACGAAGTCGCGGTCGGCATGCTCGTCACCGTCGCAGTGGTCGTGCTCATCCTCGGCACGTTGTGGCTGGTGCGCGGCGGCTTGAAGTCGGGATATCCGCTGTACACGCGCTTCGCCTGGGGGCAGAACCTCAAGCAGGGGCAGCCGGTGCTGCTCGCCGGCGTGAGCGTCGGCTACGTCGGCGACGTGAATCTGCGCCGCGACGGCTACCTCGACGTGATGCTGAGGATCGACGACCAGTACACGATCCCGAAAGGCTCGACGGCGACGGTGAAGGCGGTCGGCATCTTCGGCGACGTCGCGGTGGGACTCACGCCGCCCTTTCCCGTCCCCACAGCGTCGTACTCGCCGGGCGACACGCTGCCGCCGGGTCCGCCGAGCGCGGACGTCACGCAGATCATGAACCGGGTCGACTCGATCGGGCAGAGTGTGTCGGTGTTGACGCACGCGCTGCAGGAACAAGTGATCGAGGCGGGCACGCTCAAGGACATCCATCGCACGATCGCGTCGGCGGCAGCGGTCTCAGCGCAGCTTCAGGGCGTGATCGCCGAGCAGAATCGAAATTTCACCGCGACGCTCGCCTCGTTCCGCGACGCGGCGGGGCATCTGTCGAGCCTCGCCGACTCGGTGAAGATCGAGGCGACGCTGGAGAATGTTCGCGCGACCACGGAGAACGCAGCGCGCCTCGCTGCCAATCTGGATTCGACGAACGCGCAGATCCGGACACTGCTCGTGCAGATCGAACATGGCAACGGCACGATCGGCAAGCTGATGAGCGATTCCCTGCTCTACACCGACACGCGACGACTCCTCACGCGCGTCGACTCGCTCGTCGCGGATTTCAAGGCGAATCCGAAGAAGTACATCAACGTGAGAATCTTTTAGGGCGTGGATCGCCTGAGCCGGCGCCGCGCCCATCAAAGTTCTCTCCGTTGTTGTCGATTAGTGCCCGTTCGTGTCCGTACTTGAATTGTTCAAAGCGTACACCGCGACGGGCCGGTCCTGGTAAGAAGGATTGGCCCGTTCGACTTTGGGCCGGGTGCGACGCGTCGCGCTCGGTCGCGGCATTCGCGCGAGGAACTGCCGCTCGGGACGCCCCATGGACCACAGCGGGATACGGATTCAACGGATAGCAGCACGGATCAAACAGATCGGTTATACACGCGCTCGAGTGCGACGACGCGGAGCCAAACGGCTCTTGAGGTCGCGGGGCTAGATCATTGAACGGTTTACAGCACGTCGCTGGGCATGTTTCGCACGATCCACGATCCACCAGCGAATCACCGTGCTGCGCCCCGCGCGCCGCGCCCAACGCTCAAGTAGTACACCGGAATGCCCGCCAGAATCACCACGAAGATTGCCAGCGTCGGCCAGCGGCTGCTCGGATCGATCAGCGCGTTGACGAGCAGGTACAGCGCCGCGACCACGAACAGGATCGGCGCGACGGGATAGAACGGCGCGCGGAAGGGCGGCTGATACTCGGTGCTCGGCCGGCGTCGAAACACGAAGATCGACGCCACTCCCAGCGCATAGAACGGAAGAATCGCCGTGACGAAGGTGTCGGCGAGCTGTTCGAAGGTGCGCAGCAGCACGAAGATGATGCCGAGCACCGCCGTCAGCGCGATCGCCACGTACGGCGTCTCGTACTTCGGGTGCACCGCGGCGATCTTGCGGAAGAGCAGCCCGTCGGCCGCCATGGCGAAAAACACGCGCGGGTTGGTGAGGATCGATCCGTTGAGGGTGCCGAGTGTCGACAGCATCACCGTCACGGCGACGAGCGTGACGCCGGCCGGCCCGACGAG